>JAIPCE010000281.1 GCA_021738345.1 Rhodoferax sp.
CCTACCCGCCTGAAGACACCAGCGGCCTGCCGCAAGGCTCGACCCGTCAAGGCGCTTGGCAGCGTGCCAATGCCTTTACCGACCCAATTCAAACATCAAAGTCATTCGCGGCGAGGGCGCCGCTCCAACGGAGCTTTGTTTTTGTCGGAGCGCCGCCCTCGCCGCGAACGGTTGTTCGGTTCTGGCTTGTCCGGCTTAGGTTCGCGGTCGGTCGCCAAACACAAGCAAATTGAACCGCTTTCTCCATAGCGGTCATAGCCGGGGCAAGTCCAATTTCGATAATCCTCTGTCAGAAATGGGTCTTTATGCACATCTCTGCACAAAGACCCAAAGGCGAAGTAGCGGACTCCGATTTGCCTGCTCCAGACCGGGCACTTGTTTCTCCAGGGCGACCGGCAGCTAACTGGCGGTGATTTCGTCAAAATCAAAATTTGGACCTGACCAGAACCGGGTACTCGTGATCGGCCGATTTTGAGTGGGACCACAATTTAGTGAGCACAAACGCAAACTCCAGTGCCTCGTTGCAATCAGCCCAACTGCACTGTGGCAGTTCGCACGATGCTTGCCGCATCCACGCCAAAGAAATCCCTCAACGCAGCTCGCGTGTCGCTGCGACCAAAGCCATCGGTCCCCAGAGTGAAGTACTCTCGACCTTCAGGCAGGTAGGCGCGGACACTCTCGGGCACAGCACGCACATAGTCGGTGGCTGCGATGATCGGCCCGGAGCTCTCGCGCAACTGCTGTGCAATGAACGACACCGATTCATCAGCACCTGAACATGCCTTGCCGTCGCGTGCCAATTCACTCCAGCTGGTGACGCTGAATACATCGACATCCACTCCCTGTGCAGCCAGCATCTGTGCCGCTTTGATCACCTCGGTCAGAATCGCGCCAGAGCCAAGAAGTGTCACGCATTGCTGTGGTTTGTTGCTCCGCCCCCCATCCGTTAAGCGTGCGTAACTCTTGAAGTGATAGCAACCTCGAATCACATCTGCAACTGCACCCTCTGGCAGGTCTGGCTGGGCGTAGTTCTCGTTCATCATGGTGACGTAGTAGAAGACATCTTTCTGCTCTACCAACATTTCCCGCATACCATTGTCGATGATGATGGCCAACTCGCCAGCAAAGGCTGGGTCGTATGCCTTGCAGTTGGGAATGGTAGCGGCCACCAAGTGGCTGGTGCCGTCCTGGTGTTGCAATCCTTCACCGCCCAGCGTGGTGCGCCCAGAAGTGGCACCCAGAAGGAAGCCACGCGCGCGCTGGTCGGCTGCCGCCCAGATCGCATCACCTACCCGCTGAAATCCGAACATCGAGTAATAGATGTAGAACGGCAACATTGCGAGGCCATGCACGCTGTAGCTGGTGGCAGCGGCCGTCCAGCTGGCCAGCGCTCCGGCTTCGCTGATGCCTTCTTCCAGAATCTGTCCATCCAGCGCTTCGCGGTAGCTCAACACAGATCCGATGTCTTCTGGCGCATAGCGTTGGCCCACACTGCTGTAGATGCCTACCTGCTTGAACAGATTTGCCATTCCAAAGGTGCGCGCCTCATCGGCCACGATCGGCACTACCCGTGGACCCAGTGTGGGGTCTTTGAGCAAGTTGCCCATCATGCGAACAAAGGCCATCGTGGTGCTCATCTCCTTGCCATCGGCTTGGAGCGCGAATTTTGCATAGCTGGCGATTTCTGGCACTGGCAGGACCTGGGCGGCGGTATACCTTTTGGGTAAGTAGCCGCCCAATTTCTTGCGCTGTTGATGCAGGTAAATCATCTCGGCGCTGTCATCAGCGGGTTTGTAAAACTCCAGGCTTTTCACCTGCGCATCGCTCATTGGCAGGTTGAAGCGGTTGCGAAACGCAATCAGGTCGGTCTCGTCGAATTTTTTGTGGCTGTGCGTGGTCATCTTGCCCTGCCCGGACGCACCCATTCCGTAGCCCTTCTTGGTGTGAGCCAGAATTACTGTGGGTTGACCCTTGTGATTCGCAGCGGCCGCATAGGCCGCATGAATCTTGACAAGGTCGTGGCCGCCGCGTTTGAGGTGATCAATCTGGTCATCCGTAAGGCCTTGGGCCAAGCGGGCAAGTTCCTCGTTTTGACCAAAGAAGCTATCGCGGTTAAAGCGCCCATCTTTGGCGGCAAAAGTTTGCATCTGGCCATCGACGGTTTTTCCAAACGCGCGGGTGAGTGCACCCGTCAGGTCACGCGCAAACAGCCCATCCCAGTCGCTGCCCCACACCAGTTTGATCACGTTCCAACCAGCGCCGGAGAACAGTTTTTCCAATTCGTCGATGATGCGACCATTGCCCCGCACCGGGCCGTCCAGGCGTTGCAAGTTGCAGTTGACTACCCACACCAGGTTGTCCAGCTTTTCGCGTGCCGCCAGGGTGAGTGCGCTCATGCTCTCGGGCTCGTCCATCTCGCCATCGCCAAACACGCCCCACACTTTTCGCTTGCCACAGTTGAGCAACTGCCGGTGCGTGAGGTAGCGCATGAAGCGGGCGTGGTAAATCGAGCTGATGGGGCCAATGCCCATAGAGCCGGTGGGAAACTGCCAGAAGTCGGGCATCAGGTAGGGATGCGGGTAGCTACACAGGCCGCGTGCGCCCTGTCCGGTCAAGGCCTGCGGCGATGTCAATTCCTGGCGGTAGTAACCAAGGTCCTCGGCAGTCAGCCGGCCTTCCAGAAACGCGCGTGCATAGACACCGGGCGCGCTGTGAGGCTGGAAAAACACCAAGTCGCCAAGCTGGCCAGCGGCGTCATCGCGTGCGTGAAAGAAGTGGTTGTAACCTGCCTCAAACAGATCTGCAGCGCTGGCATAACTGGCGATGTGGCCACCCAGTTCGCCATAGGCTTCGTTGGCGCGGACCACCATGGCCAGCGCGTTCCAGCGCATCAACGACGCCAGCCGCTCTTCGATTGCAAGATCACCGGGATATACCGGTTGTTGATCGACCCCGATAGTGTTGATATAGGGTGTCGCCAACTCGGGTTGCCAGCCTAAGCGCTGGGTATGCGCCTGGCGAGCCAACTCGTCCAGCACGAATCGTGCTCGCTCGGGGCCGTGGGCGGCGACCAGTGCAGTGAAGGCATCGCGCCACTCGGCAGTTTCCTGCGGATCGGTGTCGGAGTACGCTGAGTCAACAGGAACTTCATGCATAGGTAAACACTCTCTGATGAAAACTAAATTGCCCGGTCCAGCGCTTGCTGAATGTCGTCCAACACGTCACCAATGTCTTCTAGACCTACGGATAAACGCACCAAACCTTCGCGAATGCCATGGGCTTCACGCTCTTCTGGCGTGTACGTGGAGTGCGTCATGCTGGCCGGGTGCTGTGCCAGCGTTTCTGCATCCCCCAGGCTCACCGCACGTGTCACCAGCTTCAATGCATCCATGAATCGGATGCCGGCTTGCATACCGCCCTTGAGCTCAAAGGCCACCATGCCGCCAAACTGCCGCATCTGGCGTTTTGCCAATTCATGTTGGGCAAACGTTGGCAGCCCGGGGAAATGCACCACCTGGGTGGCAGTATGGCCTTGCAGCAATTCCGCCACCTTTTGTGCACTCTGACAATGTCGGTCCATGCGCAGGGTTAATGTCTTCAGGCCGCGCATCACCAGATGCGCATCGTGCGCCGACATGACCGCGCCGGTCATATCCTTCAGGCCAAACAGTCGCACTCGCAGAGCCAACTCTGCATCGGCAAAGATGGCCGCGCCGGCGGTCAGGTCACCATGGCCGCCCAGGTACTTGGTCATGGAGTGCACACTGGCATCGGCACCCAGCAGCAAAGGCTGCTGCAGATAGGGCGTGCAATAGGTGTTGTCCACCACCACTTTGGCACCGCCGGCGTGGGCGATCGCGGATACCGCCGCGATATCGACCAGGCGCATATTAGGGTTGGCTGGTGTTTCAAAGTAGATCACTCTGGTCTTGGGTCCCATGGCCCGCTGCACGTTGGCGGGGTCCGTCATGTCCACATGGCGCACCGTCACACCAAAGCGCGTCAGCCCATGGTTCAAAAACGAGAAGGTGCAGCCATACAGCGTGAGATCGGCCAGCACCTCGTCGCCCTGTTCCAGCAACGACCACAGCGTGGCGGTGATGGCGCCCATACCTGAACCAAACACCACGGCAGCGGCTCCCTCTTCCAGACTGGCGAGACGGCTCTCAAGTAACGCCAGTGTGGGGTTGGCCACGCGGGTGTAGAAGTAACCCGTCTCTGTGCCGGCAAAGCAGCGCCCTCCATAGGCTGCATCGGGAAATGCATAAGTGGCTGAGGTATGAATGGGCGGCACCAGGGCTCCCTGGTTGTCTGCCGGGCTGTAGCCAAAGTGAATGGCACGGGTGCTAAAGCCGGTTTTTCGTTCAAGTGAGGTGGACATCGTGTTGTTCCTAAAATTCAGATCATTTGAGTCGTGCCACTGGCCGCCACACCGCTGGCAAGTGACATCGCGTTGGGGCTGTGGGGGGGTTAACCGCCAGAAAACGGCCAAGGCCAATCTCTCTGCGCACTTCTATTTCCAGTTGCGCCAACTGGATGCACATCACCGATGCGCCAACCAAATGAGCCACCATCATGCAGGAGCCAAACCCCGGGAGCAAGTACTCCTGCGGGTTGGGCGCATGGTTGCTGCCGCCCATTTGTTTAGGTTCGTCAATGATCCAGGTGAAGTCGCGGTTGGCGAAGCGGTGAGTGGGTCGCCCTTGATTTGATCTGCCATATTGTTTCCTGATGCAGTGGTTAAATATGCCTTGCAAGGGAATTTTGAACTCATGCATTGAGAATATACTCGCTAAATTAGGTCTGATTTATGCCGTTTTAGGCAAACTATTCCTCAACTAGTCTTTCTTAAGGTTTTTTATGCCTACCCATATTCAGAAGTTGGACGCGGTGGATAAAAAGCTGCTGAGCGCCCTGCAAAGCGACGGTCGCACCACGATGGGCGAGCTCGCCGAGTTGGTGTCACTCTCCCAGTCACCCTGTTGGCGGCGCGTCAAGCAGCTTGAAGAATCCGGCTTGATCGAAGGCTACAGCGCCTGTCTGAACCGGCAGAAGCTGGGCTACGGGGTTACCGGATTCGTGCAGTTGCAGATGGACAACCACACTCCGCAAGCAGCAGCGTCTTTTGAGCGCGCAGTAGTGGCGTTGCCGCAAGTACTGTCGTGCCACAACTTGTCGGGACGCTATGACTACCAGTTGGAAGTGCTCGGGGTCGATCTGGAATCGTTTGCGGAATTTGTGCGCACCCACATTCGTGCGCTGCCGGGAGTCCGGGAGATTTCGACCAGTTTTTCACTTAAAGAAGTCAAGCGAGCGGGTGCGCTACCGATCGTTTGAAGAAGTCTAGCGGCGGTAGGCACCAGGAGTGCTTCCAGTCCAGGATCGAAATGCGCGGTGGAACGCTGCTGTTGTGTTGTCAAAGCCGACGAGGCTTGCAATTTGATCACGGATATGATGGCGGCGATGGAAACCCTAACCACTCCAACCGGTGCGCAGCATAGTGCAGCTGCCCAACGAAATGGGCCTTTGATATTGCAAGCCTTACGGCAGGTTTTGCCTGCTTCCGGCTTGGCTCTAGAAATTGCAAGTGGAACCGGCCAACACATTGCGCTGTTTGCGTCGGAGCTACCCCAGTGGACATGGCAACCTAGCGACTATGTACCCAACAATTTCGGATCAATCCAAGCATGGTGTGAACATTACAGAGCCACCAATGTAAAAGCCCCGATTCAGATCAATGTCAAACATACAGTTTGGCCTGTGGAAATGATCCAAGCAGGATTGCAGTTCGATGTGATTTACTGCGCGAATATGCTCCACATTGCGGATTGGGACTGCTGTGCGGGACTGATGCATGGTGCGGCTCGCTATCTCAAGTCCACTGGATTGTTGATCACATATGGACCATATCTGGAGCGGGATGTCACCACTTCATTAGGGAATCTGGAGTTCGATAAGCAACTCAAGGCAAGTAATCCTGCCTGGGGTATTCGTCATTTGGATGAAGTCGTTTCGATGGCTGAGCGATGCTCACTTCGGTTGGTTCAACGATGCCAGATGCCTGCAAATAACTTGATGCTGGTCTTCGGAAAAGAATAAACAAAGATGTGCGATCGGTTTGCTGATTGTTCCGACAAAGTCTCATCCTGGATTGCCGAGGAACTTATGATTTGACCCTTAAAGTGCGAAAAAAAGGATTGGAACTTAGCTTTGATGGCTCAAATACTTCAAAGATTTTTGATCAGAAGATATCTATTGGTGGCTTGGTAAGGGGCATGCTTCCGGGTAGAGGGACATTTTGTCGATCGGTAGTCGTTTAGACCCCCCCGTAAAACGAGACTGACCGCGATCAAAGATGCGCAAGTGAGCGAGGCTGCATTTTTTCCTTGCGTTCTTTTGCGAACTCCGCTACATTGCGGCGCATGCAAAAAGTTCTGAGCTATCGCCACCGCGTAATCACCGACGAAGACCT
>JAIPCE010000282.1 GCA_021738345.1 Rhodoferax sp.
TCTGACATGCCACAGCCGGAATCTTCTATCTCGATCCACACCGCTTGCGCGCGCAGGCCCGAGCGCAGGGTGATGGTACCCCGGTCGTCCATGGCCTGTGCTGCATTGAGCACAAGGTTCATGAAGACCTGGCTGAGTTGTGCCGCATTGCAGGTGATGGGCGGTAGCGGGGACAAGTGCTTGACACATTGGGGTTTTTTCTTGAGTGCACTTACAACGACGTTCAAAGCCGCGTCCAGCACCGCATTCAAATCGGCCGGTCCCCATTGCGCTGCATCGGCACGCGAAAAATCGCGCAGATCACTGACAATGCGTGTCACCCGCGCCAGCCCGTCTTTGGATTCCTTGAGCAAATCCGGAATGTCCTGGCGCAGGTAGTCAATTTCAATCTGCTTACGCACCGCATCGATTCGGGTTTTCTGCTCGGGCGGCAGGGCAGGGTGCGAGGCCTCGTAACTGTCGATGAGTTGAAACAGTTGCCCGACATAGGCCGTCAAAGAGACCAGATTGGAATTCACGAACCCGATGGGGTTGTTGATTTCGTGGGCCACCCCCGCTGCCAGCTGCCCGATTGCGGCCATTTTTTCCGATTGCAGCAACTGGCCTTGGGTTTCCTCCAGGCGACTAAGCGACTCCATCAGGGCCTGCCGCTCTTTTTCCAGTGTCGCGTTGGTGGCTGCGAGTTCATGGGTACGGGTGGTTACGCGTTGCTCAAGCAGGGCGTTTGCGGCTTCCAGCTCCAACTTGGCGCGGCGGACCTCGGCGTTGGCTTCGGACAGCGTGCGATTGCGCGCAGTGAGCAGCCCAAACAGGTCAATCAGCGCGGCGGTGTATGCGGTCTGGGGCGCTCCTTCTGCGGTGTCGAGCCCACCATAGGCCTGTTCGGGTGACGCACCGGCCTGAATGGCCAACACTTGACGCGCCAAACGCTTGTCTTCTGACAAGATATGGAAAGTGAGCCAACTCGTGAGGAAATGCAGCAAATCCGTACCACTGGGCTCGGCACCCTGTTCGTATTGCTTGCGCATCATTAGCACTTCATCGACAAAACTGCCGTGCGTGCGTTGATGTTGTTCAAAATACGCGGGGGCAACCTGTCGTTGCTGCATCAGATTTTCTTCGTACTTGAAGTGCGTTGCCGCGTACTGTGTCAACTGGTCAAGCATGGGTCCGACCTGTTGCCTGGCTTGCGGACCGCCACTGACCAGGTGGGGCGCGGCGGCGTTGATCATGTCCACCAAAGCCCGGTGTTGGGCATCGATTGCATCAATGCCACAGGCAAACTGCTCGCTCCATGCCATCAGGGTCATGCTTGGGTCTCCCGGATGGCTTGGGCGGGCGCATCGGGCGGCTGCGACTTCGCTTCAATCGGAAGGACTACGCGAAACGTCGTGCCTTGCTTGGGCGTGGATTGCACGGTGATGTGGCCCTGATGGCGCTGCACGATACCAAAAGTGATGGACAAACCCAGTCCGGTGCCTTGACCGACCGGCTTGCTGGTATAAAACGGCTCAAAAATACGGTCCATTTGCATTGGTTCAATGCCACAACCGTCGTCCTGCACCTCGATCCAGATGTGCTCGCCTTCAGTCCCGGTACGTACATGGATGTGTCCGTGCTCCGCAATCGCTTGCCCGGCGTTGATCAACAGATTCATGACCACCTGGTTGATCTGCGACGCGATACAGTAAACCGGTGGCAGGTTTCCATATGCACGGACCACCTCGGCTTTGTATTTAAGTTGGTTCCAGACCACATTGATGGTGCTTTCTATGCCCTCATGGATGTCGGCCCACTGTTTTTCACCATCTCCCGAGCGAGAGAAGTTTTTCAGGTCCAGCACGATCTTGCTGATCCGCTGCACACCCTCGCGCGACTCTTCGATCAATTGGGACAAGTCACCGATCAGGTAATCGTAATCCAGCGCGGCCTTACGTTCACGGATGGTATGGAATTCTTTTGCCATGGGCTCACCCAAACGGCGTTCGACCTCTTCGTAGGTACGAACGATCTCGACGAGGCCGTTCACATAGCTGGCCAATGAGCCGAGATTGGACTTTACAAAGCCGATAGGATTGTTGATTTCGTGGGCAACGCCAGAGGCCAGTTGCCCAATCGACGCCATTTTTTCCGATTGCAGGAGCTGAAGTTGGGTTTGTGACAACTTCTGGTTCACCACCACGAGCTCATCGACCCTTTGTTTGAGTGCGGTTTCGGCATGCGCCCGGCGCACGATGCGCCACAAATCGTTGCCGCACAGCAGCAGCGCGTCGACATCAAAATCGTCGTAGTCGAGGCACTTGTTGGCGACTCCCAGAATCAAACGCACGCGACCGCTTTCGATGATGGGCACCGCGATCCAACGCGTCAGGTCGCCCCGCGTGGCCTGCATGGTGACGGACTCGGAGTCAGTGCCTGGCACATTGCGGACCAAGGGGGCCCGGGCGTCCAGGCAGAGGCTCCAGGGTAAAAAATGCGGGGCCAGCCTGGGGCTGTTGACCGCATGAGCGCCGCCTTGCTGCACGCCTGCAATGCCGGCCATTGGCTCCAGGCTGCTCTCGTCTTCGGAAACATAGAGAATGCACCCGGTCGTACTGCGAGTAAGGTCCACGACCAAAGTCAGACAATCCTCAAGCAATTGTTTTTCGCTGAGTTGGCTGCCCAGCTCATTGATGCGCAATTGGGCATTGGCGCGCTCCGAGGCGCGGTATCGGTCTGTTACATCGAAGCTGACTCCACCCAGCAAGCGTTGCCCGTTTGCCTCGTCAATGACAAACATGCTGGTTTCGTTGTGCCGTCCATTGAAAGTTTCTTCGAACGTACTGCTACCACCTTGCTCCAGCATTTTGCGGTCCAGATCACTGACCACCTGCGCAAAGTCAGGTGGAAAAATGTCCTGTGCTGTCTTGCCGATGAGACTTTGGGGTGGACGACCCAACACCCGACCCAGATGCTCGTTGACCATCAACAATCTCAACTGGCTGTCTTTGACAAAGGCTGTACCCGGCAAATGATCGATAAAGCGCTGGGTCAATGACTGTGCATTGCGCACCTTCAGCTCCAGGCGCCGCCGCTCGGTGATGTCATGGATTGCGGTAATCAGGTAGGTTTGACCGCCAAAGCTGATCGGACTGCTGAACACCTCGACATTGCGGATTTCGCCGGACGACAGGCGGTGCTGAAGGTCAAAATACGAGCGCTTGGCGGCGACCGCCTGCGCCACCTCGAGGCGAATTTCAGCCGGACTCATGACGTTGAAGTCCATCTCGTGCATGGAGGTGAAGGTCGCGTGGTCCCAGCCATAGAAATCGATTGCGCGGATATTGGCGTCCACCACGCGGCCATCCGCCGGGTCAATCACCAGCATCGGCATGCAGTTGCTGGAAAATAAGGCGCTGTAACGCACTTCACTCTCAAGCAGCGCAAACTCGGCTTGCTTTCTCTGGGCGTCGAGTTCAAAGTAGTTGAGCGCGTAACTGATGTTTGAGGCCAGTTGCGCTAGCAGCTGTTGCTCCTTTTCTCCAAATGCATGCACCGTTTTGGTGTAAATGGACAAGGCGCCCGAGGCCACTCCACCCATGGTCAAGGGGATGACGGCGGTCGAGTGCCAGCCTTGTGCGCGGGCCAGATCGCGCATCGCCGCCATGTCCTCGTCGTGCTGCAAATCGTGGGACCAAATCGGCCTGTCTTCAAGAATTGCAGTACCGGCCGGCCCTTGCCCTGGCATTTGGTCGACGTTGACACTGAGCTTGATCCACTCCAGGTAGTTGTCGTCTTCTCCGCAATGGGCCTGGGGCCAGATGCGCTGATCGCCAGCGTCGACCATGCCGATCCAGGCGACGCTCATTTGACCAAGGTGCACGATGTTGCGACAGACTTCGTCAAACAGGTCGGAGGGGTTGCTGCTGCGAATGACCGCATGGTCGCAGGCGATCAGCGCCGAGTAAAGACTCAATAAACGGTGCTGGCCCGACGCCGGTAGCTCGTTTTTATGCTTCATTGTGGATGAGAAAAAGTGGCGTCGATCGGTGCCACAAGCCTGCCGAGAAAAACGCCTGCGCGCTAGTCCCGCCCATTTTTGTCGGATCACTAAGACTTGTCATCGCGGCTACCATGCCAAATATACAAAGTCAGTTTCACATCGGTAGAGCGCTCGAAACTCATGATTTTGCGTATCACCGCATCGTCAAGAATGTGACCTGCGGTCAGCAGCAGCAAGCCACTGGGTGAGATCAGATCGCGCGACAGGACCATTTCTGGCTGCAAGTCGATGGACTTGGTTGCACGTTCGCGTGCGCTGTCGATGCTGGAGTCGTCGGGACCGATACCGCGGAACATGGACTCGAAGGCGTCAATCACGACCGGGTCATACTGGCGACCCTTGCGCTGAATGATGATGGTTTGTGCCATCTGCTGGCTCAGTTGCCTAGGCTCGGCTACACCAATTTGCAAGCTGTCGTAATCGCTGGCAACTGCCAAAATTCTGGCCCCCAGTACGATATGCCGACCACTGGTGCCTAGCGGGTAGCCGGAACCGTCAAAACGCTCAAGCTGGGCCGCGATGATTTCAAGAGTCCCCTTGAGCTCGCCCAGGGGCATGAGAAGTTGCTCGGCGCGGGCGGGATGCTTGCGATAGGTTTCAAGCTGGCGCGGGTTCATGTTGGAGATCGGGGTTCCCAGCAGCTCATCGTCAAACCCGACTTTTCCAATCGCGTGCAGCAAGCCGGCAACAAAGAGTTCCTGGGACTGCTTGGAGTCCAGCGCAAGCGCCTGCGCCAGTCGACGGCTCAATTCGGCGACCCGCCGTGAATGCCCGGCGAGTTTGCTGTCACGCAGTTCGATCAGCGCAGTAAACATCTTGATCGACGTGATGAAGTTGGTCTTCAGACGTTCATTGGCGCTGTTGAGGGCCCCATTGGCCTGCTTGAGCTCACTGGTGCGCTCTTCGACTTTGACTTCAAGGCTCGCATTAACCGCCTTGAGCTCTTCGTTTTGCCGCAACACCAGCGCTTCGAGGCGCTTCTTTTCACGTACCAGAACACTGCGGTCCAATGCGCCCTGGACCGTCAGAATGATGTCGTTGTCGTCCCAGGGCTTGGCAACGTAGCGGTAGATTTCGCCGCGGTTGATGGCGCCCATGATGGAAGTGATGTCGGCATAACCCGTGAGCAGTAGCCGCAAGATGTCGGGCCAGCGTTTGCGCACGTGCTCCAGGAATACGACGCCGTCCATTTCAGGCATGCGCATATCGGAAATCACCAGGTCGACGGGTTCGCGGGCCAGCATTTCCAGGCCGGCTTGCCCACTTTCAGCCAACAGGACCTGGTAACCGTGGGTTCGAAAAAGACGCCGCAGTGCGGACAGAATGCTGGGTTCGTCGTCCACACACAAAATGACGGGGCGCCTGGTGTCAACGTTGGCAGGGGGCTGAGGCATGTCTGCTTGTATCCGTTAGGTCAGTAAGTTTTAGATCACCGAGAAGCGCCGGGCTTCATCCAGGATCGGGGTGATGTCCCCAAGTAACACCAGGATATGCTCCAGTGTACCGCCGAGCAAACGCTCGAACGCTTGAGGTATCTCATCCGGAATGAAATTGTCGCCAAAATCAACGCCCGACCGATTGCTGATGAGGTTGGCAGCGTAAATGCACGCCACGGTGCTGCTGCTGTTGTCGTCCATGGTGTGCTGCTGCTGGATTGCCTCGGTCAGGCTGACCGGAAATCGCCATTTCGTCAGCAGCATGGCGTTGATCTGCGCATCGTCGATGCCGACCTGTTCAAACAGCGCTGCGTGCAGGCTGATTTCGTTCCAGATGCTCATTTCGAGCGCCCGACGAAATTCCTGCGGCAAGACTTGTGCAATGACTAGCTTGCCGAAATCATGCAGCAAACCGGCGATGAAAACCTCATTGGCGTCGGCGTCGGTAAGTGCCGCAGCAATCTTGCGCGCAATCCCTGCCGTTGCCAGCGAGTGCCGCAAATAGCTTTGGCCGTCGAATCCTGCCAGTGGGTTGCTTGGCAGCATGCCGACTGCTGCCACGCTGAGCGCCAGGTTCTTGATCGTATTGAAGCCCAGCAGCACCACTGCGTGATCAATCGAGGTGATCTGCCGCGGCAGGCTGTAATAGGCCGAGTTGACGACCCGCAAAACCTTCACGGTCACAATGGGATCGCTGTGAATGACCTCCACCAGGTCCTTGGGCGCGCAGCTCACCTCGCTGGTGAGTTTCAGTATCCTTTGCACGCTCAAAGGAAACGGTGGCATGCTGTCTAATGCAGCCATCAGATCCCTGGATAGTTCGTGTGGTACGGGGCCCATGGTGGCGCAGTGGCAGATCGGGTTGGTCGAGGAGCGGGTATTTTGCTACAAGTGGGGCGGCAAGCCCTGCGCGCAGCGCCAGGGCTGCGATCCACTGCCCCTGAATCGCGTCCTGACCGCTTGGAGTCGGAGTTTCCTCTATGATAATGGCGTG
>JAIPCE010000283.1 GCA_021738345.1 Rhodoferax sp.
ATGTCCACCGCCACTCTCACATCCAAAGGCCAGATCACGATTCCCGTCGAAGTACGCAACGACCTCAAGGTGGATGCCGGGGATCGGGTGGAGTTCGTTTTGATCGCACCCGGACGCTACGAGTTCGTTGCAGCCACCAATGAAGTAACTTCCCTCAAAGGGATGTTCGGTCCCGCCAAGAAGGCCGTATCCATAGAAGACATGAATGCTGCGATTGCCCGGCGTGGAGCCACTGCCCGCAATACACGGTGATCACCCGATGATCGGTCTCGATACGAACGTCCTAGTGCGATACATCATGCATGATGAAGCCAAGCAGTCCCCCAAAGCAACCAGGATCATCGAATCCCTGGATGCAGACAACCCGGGTTACATCACGTTGGTGCCTGTGGTCGATCTCTACTGGGTGCTGACCTTCAGCTACGAACTATCCGACCAGCAGGTCGCACAGGCCCCGGAAGCCATTTTGCGAACCAAGCAGTTCCAGGTGGAGCGGGCAGACCAGGTGATGCGGGCTTTACGGGTGTTTAGAGATGGCAAGGCGGATTTTGCGGACTGTCTGATTGAACGATCCGCTGCAGGTGCCGGATGCACACAAACGATGACGTTTGATGTCAAGGCGGCCAAACACGCTGGCATGGCGCTTAAGATCGCAGAAGTTGTGGCCCTATAAGCGTGCCTTCACTCAATCATGACCCTGACTCCAATCGCTGATGATGCGGTGCAATTGGGCCACACCGTCGGTCAAAGCGGCAGGGCCAGGTTGCAGAATGTCTGCTGACTTGATTTCAAACAACTGGCAGTTCTTGACAGCGTTCACGCTTTGCCAACCGGGGCGTGCTGCCACTTTCTCTGGCCGGAACTTCTTTCCGCACCAGGAACCAATGATGATGTCGGGATTGCGCCGTACGATCTCGGCCGGGTCGGCAATGATCCGGTTCTTGCCCAGGGACTGGACTGCCAGTTCGGGAAAACAGTCGTTGCCCCCGGCAATGCCCATCAGTTCGGATACCCAGCGTATGGCGCTTATGTGCGGCTCGTCCCATTCCTCAAAAAAGATTGCAGGACGCCGTGCAAGACCGTTGGCTGCCTCGGCGGTTGCCGCCAGTTGCCGCTGAATGACGGCAATCTGCTCAAGCCCAAGCGCTTCCTGACCTACCATGGAGGCGACCTGGTACATCATGGAGAAGATTTCGCTCACGCTGCGCTGATTGAACACCGTCACCTGAATACCTTGGCGAATTAGTGCCGCGGCAATGTCGGCCTGCATATCGGAGAAGCCAATGACACAATCAGGCTGCAATTCCAGAATCTTTTCAATCTTGGCGCTGGTGAAAGCGCTGACCCTTGGCTTTTCCACTCGTGCGCGACGCGGACGCACGGTGTAACCGGAAATTCCGACGATGCGGTGTTCCTGGCCAAGCAGGTACAGCCATTCGGTCGTTTCCTCGGTCATGCAGACTATGCGTTGCGGGCCGTGCGAAAAGGGGAAACGGTGACTCATGACATCCATCATAGCGGCCGAAACGTCATGAACCGATTGGTGAAAAATACGGTGCCAGTATCGGTGGTATGACGGGCGATCAGTGTGATCGAGAATTTGTGAAAGAAAGCGGGTTTTTCGATGAGACAGGAAGATGCTGTCGACTTGATTATGCGCACAACGACTCGACCGAGCGAACCCAGCGGCAGCCGCACGACCGCGATTGAGCGCTCAGGAAGATGCACTTCGCGACCTACCGTTTTTCGCTGCGAACCGGCTGTAGAAATTGCTCCAAAGTAGGCTTTCTCTCAGCTTCACGCGGAAAGTTGTTGTATTTTGAAGTGGGTGGCTGATTTACTTTGGCGATACCGGGTACATCGTGTTGTACCGCTATTAGCGCGAGGTAGTCACCGTTTTCAAGACGCGTGAAGTTTCTTCCATGAGAAACCTAAGATACTATGCGTTGCCTTATCCAGTTAGCAACTTCCAGCTCCGACATCTTGCCGCCGGCAACCTCCAGCATGAAGTTAATCGCATCGACCTTATCGAAGACAAGAGTCTTTTCGTTGATTGCCAAGAATAGGCGACCGATTACCCAAGCGGTACGTTTGTTGCCATCATTGAACCCGTGGCTGGCGGCGATGCCAAATATGTAGGCCGCAGCAAGTTCAGCCACATCAGGTGGTGGATTGCCGTAGACGTTGATGTTCTGTGGTCGATGAATCGCCGACTCCACTGCGTTGAGGTCGCGTATGCCGCCCAAGCCGCCATGCACTGCTAGCTGTTTATCGTGGACCGCAAAAACGGTGTCGCGCTGTACCCATCGCCAACTCATTTGGCGAGAACCCGCAAGATCTCTCGGTCATCATGCATGATCTCCTCAGCCAAGGCCATCTGGCGCTCGAACTCAGGACTGTACGGTGTAATGCGCATCGCGCCGTCTGGAGCTTCGGTCAGGTAAAGAGTATCGCCCTTCTGTACGTTCAAAATGCGCATAGCCTCCTTGTTCAGGATCAATCCCTCCGATGCACCTACAGTAGTCACTTTGAACGTGAGCATGATGTACCCCTTCTGTATATAAGTTTTATTATATACCTTTACTTTGCTGCGGTTACGGCTTAGGTGGCTCGTACTCTGGAGTTGTGCAACCAGGACAACTGGACTACTACTGCGACGCATCCCTGCAAGTGGGCCAAGTGGTGGAGTTCTGGTAAGCGGCCGTTCGTAAGCGATAGTGAACGTTGCGCAGCGGGTGCAGCATTTACCCATGGCGGGCGATCGCCTAAATCAATAGGTGGGCCTAAAGCTGTCGCCCATTGCGTGACCGCGAGAAGCCCAGGGTAGGTCATTAATATGATTCGTGTACAAAGTCCCAAAATGCGGCAGCGCTGCCTTAGGCCGCCGCGGCTGGTTGCGCAAATATTTCGGGCACCCGCAGGCACATCAGTGCACCCAGGCCGGCAGTGCAAGCTGCGCAGAACATGGGCGCACCCACCCCATAGGTATCCACGAGCCAGCCGCCGCAGGCAAATGCAGCGCCTAGTGCCACCATAAACAGGGGCATGCTCCAGGTGAAAGCCTCGGTCGTGTACTCGGCCGTCGTCAATTTGCCCAACTGCATCTGGCTCGCAGTAATCGCCGGCCCAACCGCCATGCCACACACCGCACAGCCCAGCGCAAACACCCACAGCGAGGACACTTGGGTCAGTAACAAACTTAGCACGGCGATCCACACATGCCCCAACGCCATTTGGCGGTTGAGCGGCCATGCAAACTGGCGCGTGCCGTACATCAAGCCGGCAATCGCAGACGGTACGGAGTAGGCCGCGAACAGCCAGCCCACAGCAGCCTGGCTGCCAGCCGTTTTGGCTGTGGCCATCATGCCGATTTCCTGCAAGCCAAAACTAGCGCCCAACAGCATGGGTACGACCAAGGCACGGCGCACGCCCAAGAGCTTGAGCGGCCCCAGCCAATGACGCTCACCCTGCTCGACCGCACCCCAACGCTCAAGCGCACCCGAGCGCGCAAACAGCACAATGCCCAGCAAGGTGGCGCAGGCAGAAAACATCAATGCAACAGCGGGAGCCTCAAATAACAGAAAGAAGCTAACGATCAAGGGGCCGCACACAAAAATGGTTTCCATGATCACACCCTCCAGCGCAAAGCCCAACTGCTTGGTAGCGTCGGGCAATTTCGACTTGCGCCACATGGCACGCACGGTCATAGATACCGGGGGAAACGTCATCCCGGCTACCAGCGTAAACACCATCAGTAGCGACGGTGACACCCGCTGAAGCGCGGCAATCACCAGCAGCACTAAGGCAATGGCGTGAGCAATACCAAACGGCAGCATGGCCGCACGAGGGCCACGCTGGTCTACGAATCGTCCTAACAAAGGCGAGGCCACGCCCAAGGCTATCAAGTAGGCAGCGCTGACGGTGCCACCGATGGCAAACGAGCCGTAAAGTGATTGCACCATCAAGGTCATCGACAGGCCATTGATGCCCGCCGGCATGCGCGGCAGGACGGATGCCAACACAATGCGCTTGAGTTCGCGGTCAGAGAAAAGAGTTTTGTAGGGGCCGAGATTGAGCAAGGGGCTGACTTCTAAGGGTTGGTTGGAGGGTCGACTCGCACTATCGTGGGTTCTGTTGCATTTGTGGAGTCGATGTCCCTACGTTGACAATACCCGATGACGCACCGCTATGTCGCGCGTTTCAAACTTCTCTCATCCTAGGCTTGGTCCTAGACGCCCAAGTTACGGAACAAGACCTATGAAAATCATCGCCACCATAACGACCCGAGAAGCCCTGTCCTACGACGAGCAACTGCAGTGCGAGGTACCGCCTAAGTCAAAGTACTCATCGAGCTTCTTGGTGTAGTACAACGCGGCAAGCTCTGGCGACTGTTCACTGTACGGGTCTGCCAGCAAGGTGTGCAGGCGCTGCACCAGCGTGAAGTCCCCAGTGTCCGTGGCGTTGCGGTATGCCTCGACCAGCATCCACTCCCTTGCGATGTACTTGGGGTTGACCTGCTTCATGGCCACGGACACCTCCAATGGATCACGCCCGTCTTGCGCCAAGGCCGTGTGCCAGTTTTGCAGCCACGCGCTCCAGCGGGCCTCCATCACCGTCGGTTCCTTGCCATAAGCCCCACGGCTTGCGTAGAAGCTCGGACGCAAGTCCGCCACCTGCTGGGGTAGGCTGGAAAGCTCTCGCCAGAGGATCGTGTAGTCCACCGGCGTTTGGGCCATGAGGGTGTGCAACTCGTCAAATAGTTCGGCACGAAATTCGATCAAGCCCATTTTTTTAGCCCACATGGCATTTAGAGTGCCCGCCATGCTGTCCGGCAGCGCCTGCACCACCGCGTCCAATGCCTCAATGGCGCGGGTGTCCTGTCCCAGCAAGGGGACCATGGCGGTGCAGAACATCCTGAAATTGACCACTGCGGCCATAGGCTGGTTCATAAACGAGAAATGTTCACCGCCACCAATCCACATTTGAAACGCGGGGTCATAGGCTTCCATGAAACCAAACGGGCCGTAGTCCAGCGTGCGCCCCCCCAGTGCACAGTTGTCGCTGTTGAAGTTGCCTTGGCAGTACCCCACCCGAATCCAATGGGCCACCAAATTCGACAAACGCACACCAAACTCACGTGCCATGGCGATGACTTTGTCCGCTAGCGTCACCTCAGGGCCTTGTAGCGTGGCGGCCAATTCCGGATATTCGCGCTCAAATGCATGCAGAAAAATCATCTCTAGCTCGGCCAGCGCACGCGGGTGCGCGTTGTGCCTCGCCCGCCGACCGAACAATTCGACTTGACCGACCCGCAAGAAGGAAGGGGCCGCACGGGTAGTGATGGCGGCTGGTTCGTCCACCATGCGGTCGGGCTCCTCGGATTTAGCTCCGGGTGAATACCAAGGGCGTCTGACCGTTTCACTGCCCGAGACAAAGAGGCACAGGGCCCGCGCGCTTGGCACTCCCAGGGCCGCCATGGCTTCCGAGGCCAAAAACTCACGGATGCTGGAGCGCAGCACAGCACGGCCGTCGCCACCGCGGCAATACGGGGTGGTGCCGCCGCCTTTGAGCTGGAATTCCCAATGTTGCCCGTCGGCAAGCAGCACCTCCAGAATCGAAATGGCGCGCCCGTCGCCGTAGCCATTGCCGGTTCTGAAAGGGCAGTTGCTCACCATTTCTTGCCCGTAAATGCTGAGTGCGTAGCAGGTCGCCCAGCCGCTGGCGCGCACGGTGGGTGACACCCCGGCGGCGTTGGCTGCCTCCAGGTCTGAGTCCAGGTCACCCGTGAAGAACTGCATAAAAGCCGGGTCACTGGCAACCTCGTCTGCCAACCCCAAGGCCTGAAAGAAGGCTCGGCTGTGGATGACGTAGCGGGGCGCTGGCAGCGGGGTCGGGCGCACCTCAACGTAATGACCGGACTTCACTTGGCGTGCGGTCTTATTGGGTGCATGGCGGGCCTGCTCCGGGTCCGGTACGAGATTCCGCAGCACGGCAGGGTGCGCCCGTTGCATCAGGGCGGTGAAGGAGAGCGCAGGAGTGCTATTCATACAACTGGTTGCGGAATTTTCGAAAGTTGGAATTGTCTGCCTTAAAGAACAATAAATCTGCCACTGCAGCAAGGCCCGCCGGTAAGATTCGTGCATAGTCGGTCACTGGGATCAATTCCTATAGCTGGAGGGTTGTACTAGTCGGCATCGACTTGGGCTGTAGGTCAGTCGGATAGTCACCAAATCGCTTGAGCTTGCTGGTGGCATATGGACTTAGACGCTTGATCTCAATGATGGCTTGAATTTGCTGTATCGCCGCTAGTGTTGCCGTAAAGACCACGCTAGCGCTGCTACGCACCCGTAAATAGTACTGGACTTTCCGTGACAAATTGTTTACCCTTGCGGGATGCACCAACAAAACCAAATCAAACGAACCCTCTCACAACCCGAATCGCTCGCCGTCATTCACCGTGAGCTCG
>JAIPCE010000284.1 GCA_021738345.1 Rhodoferax sp.
AGGTGGCACCATCGGGCAGCAGGGCCAGTTTGTTCACCACTGTAGAGGGTATTACCGAGTACCGTTTGCCCAACGGGCTGCGGGTACTGCTGGCGCCTGATGCGTCCAAGCCCACGACCACGGTCAATATCACCTATATGGTGGGAAGCCGCCATGAGAACTACGGTGAAACCGGCATGGCGCACTTACTCGAACATCTGGTGTTCAAGGGCACGCCCAAGTTGCCTGGCAAGACCATTGTCGAGGAGTTCGCGCGTCGCGGCATGCGCTTCAACGGCACTACGTTCTATGACCGGACCAATTATTACGAGACCTTTGCTGCCAGTGACGAGAACCTCGACTGGGCGCTGAAAATGGAAGCGGATCGCATGGTCAACAGCTTTGTGGCGCGTGCTGATCTGGACAGCGAAATGACCGTGGTACGCAATGAAATGGAATCGGGCGAAAACAGTCCGGGTCTGATGCTGTGGCAAAGCATGACGGCTGCGGCGTACCAGTGGCACAACTACGGCAAGAGCACAATCGGTGCCCGTAGCGACATAGAGAACGTCAAAATCGAAAACCTGCAGAGTTTCTATCGCAACTATTACCAGCCCGACAATGCGACCCTGATCGTGACCGGCAAATTTGATGCGGCCAAGGCTCTGGAGCGCATCGAGCAGTACTTTGGAGAGATTGCCAAACCAGCGCGCCTCTTGCCCACCCTGTACACCCGTGACCCGGTGCAGGACGGCGCGCGCGAAGTCTTGGTGTCACGGGTTGGTGACAGTTACCTGATTGGGTCGCTCTACCACATTGCTCCTGGCGCGCACGCCGACGCCACCACCGCCGAATTGCTTGCTTTCATTTTGGGGGATACACCTGCCGGTCGCCTGCACAAGGCGCTGGTCGACAAGAAAAAGGCCGCCGGCGTCAATGCCGACGCGCTCGCGCTCAAAGACCCCGGCTACCTGATGTTTTTTGCCAACTTGAACAAAACCCAGTCGCGCGAGGAGGCCAAGAAGGTTTTGATTTCCGTGGTGGAAGGCCTCAGAAAAGAACCGGTCACCGAGGCCGAACTGCGTCGGGCGCAGACCTCGGCACTCAACGCGTTCGACAAGGCCCTGGCCAACCCGGTGTCATTTGGCGTTGGCTTGTCGGAAGCCGTTGCCCAAGGCGACTGGCGGCTGTATTTCTTGCGCCGGGATCGGATTGAAAAGGCGACATTGGCCGAGGTTCAAAAGTTTGCCGAAAACTACCTGATTGAAAGCAACCGCACCTATGGCCAGTTTGTGCCAATCGAGAAGCCGGTGCGTGCTGAAATTCCCGCCTCGCCGGACCTGTCAGCGCTACTGAACAATTACCAGGGCAAGGCTGCCGTCGCTCAGGGGGAGGCGTTTGACCCCAGCCCCACCAACATTGAGCAACGCACTGTGCGACTGAATCTGCCCAGTGGCGCCAAATTGGCCATGCTGAGCAAGTCCAATCGCGGCAATACCGTCAATGGGACCATCCATTTGCGCATGGGTGATGAGAAAAGCCTGTTTGGTAAACGGGAGGTCGCGCAGGTTGTTGCGCAAATGCTGTTGCGCGGTACGTCCAAGCTGAGTCGGCAGCAAATCGCGGACCGGCTCGATGAGCTCAAAGCCAAGGTCACTATCAACACAGCCGATGGCAATACAGTCAGTATTGGTTTCGAGACGCGGCGCGCCCAGTTGCCTGCGACGCTGCAACTGTTGCGCGACATCCTGCGCAGCCCGAGTTTTCCTGCGTCCGAATTTGAGCAGTTTCGCAATGAATGGGTGACCGGTGTCGAGGAGCAGCGCCGCCAGCCTGACGCGATTGCGCAAAATGAGTTGTCACGCCATGACAACCCCTATAAAAAGGGTGACGTGCGGTATAGCAGCAGCTTTGCCGAGCAGATTGACGCCGTCAAGGCCATCAAACTGGCCGATTTGAAGTCTTTCCATCAGCAGTTTTATGGTGCCAGCCAGGCGCAGTTTTCCGTGGTGGGCGATTTTGATCCCAAGGCAACGCAGGAATCGATCACGAGCCTATTTGGCGACTGGAAGAGCAAAGCTAAATTTGCCCGTGTCAGCGTACCGTTTCGAGACACCAAAGGCACCAGTCTGAGTTTTGAGACCCCGGACAAAGCCAATGCCTTCTACATTGCCGGCATTGACTTGCCTGTCAAAGACGACGGTCCTGATGTTCAGGCGCTATCGCTGGCCAATCGGGTGCTCGGTGGTGGTGGCCTCAAGAGTCGCATCATTGACCGCCTGCGCCAGAAAGACGGCATCAGTTATGGTGCCGGTTCGTTTCTGCAGGTGAGCCCTTACGAGCCGAACGGCACTCTGGGCCTGTATGCCATCTACGCACCGCAAAACCTCGAAAAACTCAAACTCGGCGTGGCCGAGGAGGTAGCCCGGCTGCTCAAGGACGGAGTCAGCGAGCAGGAGCTAGCCGATGCCAAGAGTGGAATATTGCAAGGTAATCTGATCAACCGCTCGCAGGACGGCTCCCTGGCCAGTGCGCTTGCAAGTCAGCTTTTCCAGGGACGTACCATGCAATTTGTGGCTGACAACGAGAGCAAAATCAAGGCGGCGACCGTGCCTGACGTCAACGCAGCGATTCAGAAGTACCTGAATCCAGCCAAGTGGGTGCATGTCTATGCCGGAGACTTTGCCGCCGCGGCCAAACGGGCCGCCGAGCCTGCCAAGGCGGACACGCCAAAATGACCGACCGCCTGACCCCCCTGACCCCCTGACCGTTCAACCGGTATTGCGCAAACCTGCTGCAATGCCGTTGATCGAGATGTGGATGCCGCGCTGCACCCGTTCGTCGTTTTTGCCTTCGCGGTAGCGCCGCACCAATTCCACCTGCAGATGGTGCAGCGGGTCGATATACGGAAAGCGGTGCCGAATCGAGCGCTGCAGTGCAAAGTTGTTGGCCAAGCGGTTTTTTTCACCAGTGATGGTCGACAGCGCCCGGGCAGTGGCATGCCACTCGTGCTCAATGGCAGTAAAAATCTTCTTGCGCAGCCGTGTATTTCCGACTAGCTCGGAATACAGCGAAGCGAGCGCCAGGTCACTCTTGGCCATGACCATGTCCATATTCGACAGCAAGGTTTTGAAGAAGGGCCACTGGCGTTGCATTTTTTGTAGCAGGGCAATGCGCTCTTTCTCGCTGCCGGGTGGGCCGGACGTAATAAACGACTGCACCGCCGAACCAAAGCCGTACCACCCTGGCAGCGTCAAACGGCACTGGCCCCAGCTAAAGCCCCAGGGAATGGCGCGCAGGTCTTCTATGCGTTGGCTGGCTTTGCGCGAGGCCGGGCGCGACCCGATATTGAGTTCGGCAATTTCCCGGATCGGGGTCGAGTCAAAGAAATACTCGGTGAAGCCGGCAGTCTCGTAGACCAGTGCGCGGTAGGCCGCCATGCTCAAGCGCGAGAGCTCTGCTGCAGCGTCATGAAAGGCCGGCGTTGCCGGTTTGGTGGGTTGCAGCAAACTGGCCTCTAGCGTGGCTGCCACCAGGGTTTCGAGGTTGCGCCGTCCAATTTCCGGATTGGCGTATTTGGAGCCAATGACTTCACCTTGCTCGGTCAGGCGAATTTGCCCACGCACCGTGCCCGGGGGTTGCGCCAAGATGGCCTCATAACTCGGGCCACCACCACGACCCACTGTGCCACCGCGACCGTGGAACATGCGCAGCTTGATAGGATGTTTCTGGTGGAGCCCGTCGAACATTTCCACCAACGCAATTTCAGCCCGGTAGAGCTCCCAGTTGCTGGTAAAGATGCCGCCGTCCTTGTTGCTGTCGGAGTATCCCAACATGATGTCCTGCTCTGCGCCGCTGCGCTGCACCATGTCTGCAATGCCAGGCAGTGCGTAAAACTCGCGCATGATGGGCGCCGCATTGCGCAGGTCTTCGATCGTTTCAAAAAGAGGTACCACGATGAGGTCGTTTTGGCACGTAAGCACTGATGCTGACTGTGCACACGCCAGGTCTTGCAACGGGTCAATGAGGATGCCGCGCAGCAGCCCGACCTCTTTTTGCAGCAGCAGCACCTCCAGCAAGTCGCTCACGGTTTCGGTGTGGCTGATGATGTAGTGCCGAATGGCCGCACTGCCAAATTGCGAGCGCATCTGTTTTGCCATCGAAAATATTGCCAGCTCCGCGCGCGTGTGGTCCGAGTAGCTGGCACCAGGCACCTGCAATATCCGTGCGTCGTTGAGCAGCGTCAGCAATAGATGGCGCTTGGCGGGCTCGTCAAGGGCGCGGTAATTGGGCTCGATGCGTGCCGTGGCCAGCAGGTCGGCGACGACCAACTCGTGCTGATCCGAACTTTGTCGCAGGTCGACCGTGGCCAGGTGGAAGCCAAACACCTCAACCGCGCGGATGAGCGGGTGCAGGCGTTGGGCAGTAAGCTCGGCACCATGGAAGGCGCACAGCGAACTCTCAATGGTTCTTAGATCCTGGACAAACTCTTCGGCCAGGTGGTAGGGGTTTTGTGGCGCGACCGCATGGCGGGCCGCATCCGTGCCGGTCAAGGTGTGCAGCGTTGCGGCCAGGCGGGCATAGATGCCGGTCAGTGCGCGCCGGTAGGGTTCGTCCATGCGGTGGGCATTCTGGTCGGGCGAACGCTCGGCCAAGGTCTGCATCGCGATCGTGCAGTGCGCCAACATGGCAGATATCGAGAGCTCGCTGCCCAGATAGTGGACCTCGGTCAAGTAGTGGCGCAGCGCCACCTCGGACTGGCGGCGCAATGCGTATTCGAGGGTCTGGGCGCTGACATTGGGGTTGCCGTCCCGATCACCACCAATCCACTGACCCATGCGCAGGAAGCTGTGCACCGGCTGGTCGCCGAGCAATTGCTCCAGGTTGGCATAGAGCTTGGGTATTTCACGCAGAAAGGTCGACTCGTAATAGCTCAGTGCATTTTCAATTTCATCGGCCACTGTCAGTTTGGTAAAGCGCAGCAAGCGCGTTTGCCACAGCTGCATCACGCGGGCACGCATCTGCGCTTCCACTGCGGCGAGTTCGCGGGGTGTCAAAGCGTCTTTTTTTCCCTCAAAACCGGTGCCACGCGCCTTGATTTCGTCGCGGTTTGCAAGTAGCAGTGCAATGCAACGTTCGGCATCGAGGATACTTTTGCGTTGCACCTCCGTCGGGTGGGCGGTCAATACCGGCGAGACATAGCTTTGGGCCAGCATGCTGGAAATCAGCTTGGGCGTGATGCCAGCCCAGCGCAGGCGGGACATCGCCACGTCAATGCTGCCTTCTTGCGTATCCCCGGCACGCTCATGCACGGCGCGGCGCCGGATATGGTGCCGATCTTCGGCCAGATTGGCCAGGTGGCTGAAGTAGGTAAAGGCCCGAATGACGCTCACAGTCTTGTCATTGCTCAGGCCCTTGAGCAGTTTTTTCAGGGCGCGATCGGCCTCGTGGTCGGCGTCACGCCGAAACGCGACCGACAGGGTGCGGATCTGTTCGATCAGATCGTAAGCTTCCACCCCTTCCTGCTCGCGAATCACGTCGCCCAAGATGCGGCCGAGCAGCCGGATATCTTCCACCAGCGGTCGGTCATTGGCCTTGGTGCGCTTTACGATTTCTGGAGCAGGGGCAGGTGTCATCGTGGTTTCCAACAAAGGGTGCGGCAACGTGGCGAAAGCGCATGCTAGCATCGACCGGATTTCGTTCTAATATTCCTAAATTTAGACATGAATGGACGGGGCAAGCGGGGAATTTCCGAGGTCCGTCCCAGACCCTTCGAACCATCAGGTAGCAAATTGCAACATTTAACGATCGCCACACGAGAAAGTCGGCTTGCCTTATGGCAGGCTGAACATGTCAAAGCACTCTTGCAAGATTTGGGCCATGAGGTCACGCTGCTGGGCATGACCACCCAGGGTGACCAGATTCTGGACCGCGCACTGAGCAAGGTCGGCGGCAAGGGTCTGTTTGTCAAAGAGCTTGAAGTCGCACTGGAGCAGGGGGCGGCTGACCTGGCAGTGCATTCACTCAAGGACGTTCCCATGGAGTTGCCCGCCGGTTTCACGCTGGCTTGTGTGTTGGAGCGCGAGGACCCGCGCGATGCCTGGGTGTCGAATGTTTACGCCACGCTGGACGATTTGCCGCAGGGGGCGGTGGTCGGCACCTCCAGTTTGCGGCGTATGGCCTTGCTGCGTGCGATACGCCCTGACCTGAAAATTGAGCCCCTGCGCGGCAACCTCGACACCCGCCTCAAAAAGCTCGACGACGGCCTGTATGACGGTATTGTGCTCGCGGCCGCCGGGCTCAAGCGACTGGGTCTCAAAGACCGTATCCGTGCCACGTTTGCTCCGACCCAGATGTTGCCAGCCGCCGGTCAGGGGGCACTCGGAATCGAGGTGCGCTCTGAACGGGTCGATGTGACTGCCGCGCTGGCTCATCTGCGCCACCAGCCGACCTGGCTGGCGGTATCGGC
>JAIPCE010000285.1 GCA_021738345.1 Rhodoferax sp.
GCCATTCCCGGCCTGCTGGGTTTGCCACGCGACTATCTGACAGCACAACTTGGTGCGTGGCAAAACGGCAAGCGGCATACACCGACGCCCGACTGCATGGCGCAGGTGGCCAAGCGTTTGTCGGCCGACGATGTGAGCGCTATCGCCTTTTGGTTGTCGGCGCAAGCTCTGCCGAACAATACCCATGCCGCCCCGCCAACAGCGACCCGTCGGCCGCTGGACTGCGGCAGTGCACCCCAATAAGGCAGACGACGCATGAACACACGCACGCTTCGCCTCACACTTGGCTTGCTGATACTCGCGCTGGCAGGAGCCGCGCTTGGAATCTGGTGGACTGCGCGGGAGGGATCGCCGCCGCCCGCTACCAGCAACGAGCGGTTTTCCCCAACACCACAGCAGATCGAGCGCGGCGCTTACCTGGCGCGGGCCGGCAACTGTGCAGCCTGCCACACAACCCGGGGCGGAGCGCCCTATGCGGGCGGGGTAGGCATAACCACGCCATTTGGCACCGTCTTCAGCAGCAACCTGACCCCCGACTCCACCACTGGATTGGGCCAGTGGTCAGCGGCCGACTTCTGGCGCGCCATGCACCATGGCCGCTCGCGCAGCGGGGAACTGCTGTACCCGGCCTTTCCGTACACCAGCTACACCCTGGTCAGCCGCGACGACAGTGATGCCCTTTTTGCCTACCTGCGCAGTTTGGCCAGCGTATCGAGCCCCAACCAACCCCACACACTGGAATTCCCCTACAGCAGCCAGGCAGCGCTGGCCGTATGGCGCGCACTGTTTTTCCGGCCCGCCCAATTTGAACCCGAAGGCAGCCGATCAACCGAATGGAACCGGGGTGCCTACCTGGTGCGCGGACTGGGCCACTGTGCAGAATGTCACGCTCAGCGAAACGCGCTGGGTGCAGCCCAGGCGCCGCAGGAGTTGCGTGGCGGCCTGATGCCATTGCAGCACTGGTATGCCCCGTCGTTGGCCTCGACCGGCGAAGCCGGCGTGGGGCAGGACGATGTGGACGCCACCATCGCATTGCTCAAGACCGGGGTCGCCCAGGGGCGCAGCGCCATGGGGCCGATGGCTGAAGTGGTTTACCGCAGCACCCAATACCTGCGCGACAGCGATCTGCGGGCCATCGCGGTGTACCTGAAAGACCTGCCGTCGGTGCAGCCGCAAACCCACCAGGGAACGGCAGCCGACCAGACGGCCCAATTTGCAGACGGCAAAAAGATCTACGCACTGCACTGCGCCGAATGCCATGGTGAGCAGGGCGAGGGTGCGCAGGGGGCCTATGCGCCGCTGGCAGAAAACCGCGCAGTGGGCCTGACGACACCCACCAATCTGGTTCAGGCAGTCCTCAATGGCGGCTTCGCACCCGCCACGGCGGCCAACCCCAGACCCTATGGCATGCCGCCCTTTCGCCAGATACTGGATGACCGTGAGGTTGCCGCAGTCCTGACCTACATCCGACAAGCGTGGGGCAATGCTGCACCGCCGGTGTCGGCACTGGACGTGATGCAGTACCAGTAGCGGTTGCTGCGCTTCAGGAATCCAGGCCGGTAACGTCTGCTCGGTAAAAATGCATCAAATAGGCCTGAATCCCTCGTGAAATAAGCGTTAACAGCTACTTATTCAATAGCAAGTTAGCCAAACAACAACTCCACTTTTGAGGAAGCCTCTGTGCCCGTAGTGTCGCGCGCGACCATGACGACAACGAACCACGGGAGGTCTCGCGGTGGTGCACGGTTCAACGTGCGACTCCTGGAGTCGTCCCGCCTCTACCCTATTGGCCGCCGTGCCTTACCCTTCACTTAACGCCGACGTAAACCTTCTCAGAATCGGTCGCATCAGATAGTTGAGAAACGAGCGCTCCCCCGTCTTCACCATGACCGTGCATTGCATTCCCGGATAGAGTTTGAGGTGGCGCACCTTGCCGGTTTCAGCCGCCGGGATGGTTACCCGCAGGGTATAGAACTGGGCTCCCGAGCGCGGATCGGTCATCACATCGGCCGACACCACCTGCACCTCGCCGGCGAGCACCGGACGGTTCGCCAGACTCACATAGGCATCGAAATGCACGTCCGCTGGCAGGCTGGCGTGCACACGGTCGATGTACTGCGGAGGCAATTGCGCCTCCACCACCAGATCATCCCCCTGCGGCACGATATCCATGATGCGGTCCCCCGGCTTCACCACCCCACCCACCGTGCTCACCGCAACATCGACCACCGTCCCGGCCACCGGCGCCCGGATTGCCAGGCGCTGAAATGAGTCGCGCAGGCTGGTCAGGCGCTCGACCTGGGTTCCCATTTCCTTCTGTGCCTCGGCGAGTTGCGTCTCCACCTCGCGACGAAACTCCATCACCCGCTGCTGATCACGCATGCGAAACTCGGCCAGGCGCGCATTGACGCCCCCGATGTTCGATAAATCCTCGCCCTGCTTGCTCTGGATCTCGGCCAACTGCCGTTCAATATCGAGCAACTGGTTCTGCGACACAAAGCCCTGGCGGTTTAACTGCTGGAACTTGTTGAGCTGCTCGGTGAAGAGCGCGATCTGCTTCTCCCGCCCCGCTTTGAGCTTGTCCAGGCTGGCCAGCTGGCCTTCCAGGCCCCGCGCCGATTCGCGGATGATGCGCAGTTCGCCGTCCAGCGCATTGCGCCGCGAACCAAACAAATCCTGCTGGGCGCGCATGGCCTCCTTCACCTCGGGGTTCTTGTCTGCTATGAGTTCGGCCGGGAAATGAATCTTGCGCGCGCCATCACGCTCCGTCTCGAGACGCGCCGCGGTGGCTGCGGCAATGCGCCATTGACTCAGGGCTGCATTCAGCGCCGCCTTGCCCTGCACTTCGTTAAGCAGCACCAGTTCATCACCCGCCTTGACGCTCTGACCTTCCTTGACCAGGATCTTCTCCACCAGACCGCCGGTCAGGTGATCGATGCGCTTGCGCTTGCTGTCCACCGCCAGGGTGCCCTGGGCAGGGACGCCTTCATCGAGCGGCGCCAGTGCTGCCCAAAGTAGAAATCCGCCGAAACCGACAACGAGCAGCCACAAACCGAGGCGCACGACACTGGCGAAATCGGCATTGGGCAGCGTTGGCAGGGGCGTCGCCCGGGGTCTGAGCCAGGTGGCGAGAGCATCGTTTTGGGTCAGCAAGGTCATAGCTGAGTCTCCCCAGGGATGGTTTCACCAAGCCCGGCCACCCGCCGACTGGCCTGGATGATGTCGGCACTGGGGCCGATGGTCTGGATGCGCCCGTCCGTAAGGACCAAGATGGCATCGGTCTGCGTCAACAGATTGGCGCGGTGGGTGACGATAAACACTGTTCGTTTGCGCGCCTTCAGATCGCGCAGAGCGTTGATCAGGGCCGCGTCGCCGGCTTCGTCCAGATTGGCATTGGGTTCATCCAGCACCACCAGCACCGGATCGCCATACAAGGCCCGAGCCAGAGCGATGCGCTGGCGCTGACCACCTGACAGGACGATGCTGGCGGGGTCGCTGGTGCCGATACGGGTTTCGTAGCCCTGAGGCAGGTGCAGGATCAGCTCATGCACACCCGCGCGGCGGGCGGCCTCTACGACCTGGGTGGAGTCGAGCAGTCCGAAGCGGGCGATGTTCTCTGCGATGCTGCCAGGAAAGAGTTCGATGTCCTGGGGCAGGTAGCCCAATGCAGGGCCGAGGTCTTCGCGCTCCCAAGTGGCAACTTCAGCCCCATCCAGACGCACCGAGCCCGACAGCGGCGTCCACACCCCAACCAGGGCCCGGGCCAACGTGGATTTGCCGGCAGCACTGGGGCCAATGATGGCGATTGCCTGGCCAGGATTGACCTCGAATGAAATGCCCTTGAGGATGGGGTCGCGTTTGCCTGGAGCCGCAACGACAAGATGCTCGACCTGGACGCGGCCATCCGGGCGCGGCAGGGTGACGAGGCTCTTGGTGGCCGGATGGGCCCTCAGGAGTTCATTGAGCCGGGCGAAGGCTTCGCGAGCAGCGACCACCCCGCGCCAGTGGGCGATAGCAAGATCAACCGGGGCCAGGGCACGACCCAGAAGAATGGAGGCGGCAATCATGCCGCCAGGGGTAAGCTGGTTCTGCAGGACAAGGTAGGCACCCAGGCCAAGGATGACGGACTGCAAGGCGGTGCGGGCAAAACGGACGATGCCGCCGATCCGGGCACCGCGCTCATTGGCTTCGCCCTGAGCACCGAGGTATTCATTCTGGATGCTGAGCCAGCGCCGGCGCATGGCGCCGCGCATGCCCAGAGCGTCGATGAGTTCGGCGTTGCGTACGCTGCCATCGGCGGCCTGACTGGCAAGGCTGGCGAGTTTGCCGGACTGTACAAGAAGCTCACCGATGGCGTGCTCGTTGTACGCGGCAAGGCCGATGAGGATGATGGCCGAAATAAGACCAAAGAGACCAAGCCAGGGGTTCAGGAGAAAGACGACCAGCAGGTAAATGGGTAGCCAGGGGATGTCAAAGAAGGCGAGCAGTCCTTTGCCGGCGATGAACTGGCGGATGTGCGTAAGGTCGCCAAGAATCTGGGCTCCGCGGGCTTGGCCGCGCAAGGCAGTGTTGACCATGGCATCAAAGACACGGCCATCGAGTTGCAGGTCCAAGGCGGCGGCGACGCGGGCCAGCACTTGGGAGCGGATGAATTCCAGGCTGGCCTCGAGAGCGAGGAGCCCGAACAGGAGCAGGGTAAGAACGAGCAAGGTGCCTTCGTTACGGCTGGTGAGCACGCGGTCGTAGGTTTGCAGCATGTACAGCGAGGGGGTGAGCAACAGCAGGTTGATGGCGAGGCTGAAACCACCGATAACGGTGAAGACGCGCCGCAGGGCAACCAGTGCATCGCTGAGTTCACCCTGGGGCAGGCGCAGAAGTGACATGAGGGGGAATTACTGCTTGACGAAGAACAAGGCGCTACCCCTGGCGTCACCGTTGGTGGTTGTAACGACGGTGAGGCGGGTGCCTTCAGTGTTCAGGCTGGCGATGCCGGCAAAGACGTTGGAGGTGGCGCTGCAAGTTTCTGTAAAGCTGATACGGTAGAGCTTTACCGCGGTTGGCGTGGTGGCGGAGCCGCTGTACCTACAGCCGCTGGTGCTGCTGCCACTCAGCGCCCCGGTGCCGCTCAAAGTCCAGGTGACGTCGACGGCACCGGCACTGGCTTTCCAGGTGCCAACGGCATCGGCGTATGCGACCGCCCCCCTGAGCGGGTCGCTTTGCGTCAGGCTGAGCGAGGCGCCCAGGACATTGGCAAAACTGATGCTATTGGGGCTGACGCTAAGGTTTGCAGTGTAGGTGCCGCTGGCGATGTCGGTGGCAGTGCTGCCTGGGTTAGCCAAGTCGTAACTCTTGCCGTTGGCGCTTTGACCACTTGTGGCGCTGACTTTGACGAGGCGGCTGGCGTCCTGGGCGAGGAGCCAGGCGGTGGCGGTGTTGGTCGTCGTGCTGTCGGGAACAACCAGTGCGGTGTATCCGGGGGACGCACCGCTGGCGGTTACCCAGCGTCCCTGAAGGGTGCTGGTGTCGATGCCGGCGGGTGGGGCAATGGCGCCTGCGGTGTCGCCAGTGTCGCCGGTGCCGCCACCGCAGGCACTGAGAATGATGGCGCTGGTGGCGAGGATGAAGAGGATTGCACTTGGTTGGGTTTTCATGATGGGGTGTATCCGGTGATGTGTGATGGCAACGGGCTCAGAACCAGAAGCCGTCAGTCGGCAGGTGGAGAGTGTTGTCAAGCAATGAGTGCGGCAGGTACGCGGCGGCGCCGGGGTCGGTGATGATGCCATCCACCTTGCCATCGGCGTCAAACTCGCCGCCATCCTGAATCTGGAAGTCCAGGCGCAGTTTCGTACCAACATCGGTCACCTTGCCACCATAGACGTCGCTTGCAAGGTTGACCCATGTGCCGGCATTGTTCTGCTTCCAGTAGCCGTTAATGCCAAGACTGTCGTCTACAAAGAGGCTAAAGGTCTCCGTTATGCCGATACGCGTGCCGTCAGATGCAAGCGGCACGAGGCCAACGGTGGCGGTAAAGCTGATAAGGCCGAGCGGCATATTGACGCCCACGGGAAGTTTGTCGGGGGCGTCTTTCTGTTCAAACTTGGTGAGTTGGGCGTTGTTGGCGTCTGTTGTGTCAATCGCGCCTTCCTTGCTGTCGGCAACCAGAGAGACAAAGGTCACCGGGGCGGTGGGTTTGGTACTGACAGTGTCGGTTTGTCGGAAGTTGACGGAGGTGACGTTGGCTTGCGCACTGTCCACAACACCGTCACCGTTTCCATCACCGACAACGGAGGTACCGCCGTTGGCGGGAATAAGGCCGGGAACTTGGTCCTCGACGGTGGGTGGGATGGCGTCACCGTCATCTATGGGTGTGGGTGTGGGTGTGGGTGTGGGTGTGGGTGTGGGTGTGGGTGTGGGTGTGGGTGTGGGTGTGGGTGTGGGTGTG
>JAIPCE010000286.1 GCA_021738345.1 Rhodoferax sp.
ACGAGCTGGGCAAGAAGCGCGACTGGAATACTTTTGCCCAGGTGGCCAAGCTCTACCGCATGCACGACGATCGCAGCCTGAGTTGCTATAGCCTCTTGATCGACCACACCAACAACGGAGCTGACGTGGCCGAGCAGGTTATCGACAACTGGCTGGCGCAACGCGAAGCCGAAGATGGCTGCGCGACGGCGGCAGAGCAATTGCTCAAGGACAAACGCATCAATTCCCATCCCGTATGGTTGCGCGCGCGCCTGGGCATGGAAAACGACCGCCTTCGGGTTGCCACCCAAGCCGTGGGCATGCTCGACGACAACTGGATAAAGACCGTCAACTCCATCCATCTGAACCCTGGCAAATACCTGCAGGACAAGCTCACGGCCTTACGCCCGCAAACCCGCGAGCTGGTCTCCCTGGCGCTGATTCGGCAGGCCTACCTGGAGCCCGCCGAGGCGGCCAAAGAGGTCGAAAAACTGCGCTGGAAGGCCCAGTTGACGCAAGAAGAGCGCAGTTGGATCTGGGGCGTGATAGGCAAGCGCTCGGCACAAAAGCTATCCGACGACGCAGCCGGTTTTTTTGCCCGCGGACAAGCCAAATTCATGCATGAAGACCACCTGGTGTGGCAGGCGCGCGCCGCGCTCAGGGCCGGTAAATGGTCGCAAGTGCAGGACAGCATAGAAGCCATGCCGGTGCGACTGCGTCAGGAGCCCACCTGGACTTATTGGCGCGCGCGCGGCCTGCTACGCCAGACTCGGTCTGAAAGCGCCCGCAGCCAAGCGCTGCAACTGCTTCAAGCTATTGCGAGTGTGCGGGGTTTTTACGAACAACTGGCCCTTGAAGAACTAGGCCAGGCGGTCACCGTGCCGCCCAAGCCCGAGCCTCTGACTCCTGAAGAGAAGGAATCGGCAAAAAACAACCCGGGCCTGGCACGCGGTCTGTACGCGATCCAGATAGGGCTGCGCGCTGAAGGTGTTAGGGAATGGAACTACAGCACCAACCTGCATGCACGCGGCGGCATGGACGACCGCAGCCTGCTCGCCGCAGCCGATCTCGCCTGCCAGCACGAGGTCTGGGACCGTTGTATCAACACCAGTGACCGAACCAAGGGACTCATGGACTTCGAGCAGCGCTTTCCCATGCCCTACCGAGTGGCAGTGCAAGCGCGTACAACCCAGATAGGGCTTGATCCGGCCTATGTCTATGGTCTGATTCGGCAGGAAAGCCGCATCATCATGGACGCACGTTCCGGCGTGGGTGCCTCGGGCCTGATGCAGGTCATGCCTGCGACCGCACGCTGGACCGCCAAGAAAATCGGCCTGACCCAGTTTCAGCCGCGCGACATCAACGACCGCGACACCAATATTGCGATCGGCACCGGCTATCTGAAGCTGGTACTCGACAGCTTCAACGGCTCGATGCCGATGGCTGCTGCGGCCTACAACGCAGGACCAAGCCGTCCACAACTCTGGCGTGGCCAAAGCGGCGCACCGATGCTGGAGGCCGCCATCTGGGCCGAGAACATCCCTTTTACCGAAACGCGCGACTATGTCAAGAAAGTGCTGTCCAACACCACCAACTACGCCGCGCTGATCAGCGGCCAGCCCCAGTCCCTCAAGGCACGACTGGGCCACGTGGGTCCGCGCGATGCCAGCCTGCCTCCTCCGCCCGATGATTTACCCTGAGAAAATCAGCTATGAAACTCTATATTGGTAACAAAAATTACTCGTCCTGGTCGATGCGACCCTGGGTCCTGATGCGGCAGGCAGGTCTGCCATTTGAGGAAGTCATGGTTCGCTTTGACTCATTTGGCCCCGACTCAAGCTTCAAGCGGTCGCTCGCCGGCATCTCGCCAACCGGCCGGGTGCCACTGCTGCAAGACGGCGACCTGCGCGTCTGGGACACCCTGGCCATTGCCGAATATCTGGCTGAAAAATTTCCCGAGCGGCAACTGTGGCCGAGCGACCGCTCGGCCCGTGCCCTGGCACGCAGCGCTTGCGCCGAGATGCACAGCGGCTTTGCGGCCCTGCGCAGCCACTGCCCGATGAATATCGAAGCGCAACTGCACTCGGCAGGCGCACTGATTTGGCGCGATCAACCCGCGGTGCGCACCGATCTGGGGCGAATCATCGACCTGTGGAGCACCCTGCTGCAAACACACGGTGGGGCCATGCTGTTTGGCAGGTTCAGTATTGCAGATGCCTACTTTGCGCCGATTTGCATGCGCATCCGCAGCTATGGTCTGCCGGTGCCGGCAACCATCTCCGCCTATGTAGACCAGGTCAGCGCCCTGGACGGGGTTCGCGCCTGGATGGACGGTGCGCTGGCCGAGCACGATTTTCTGGACTTCGAGGAACCCTACCGCCTCGCGCCCTGAACGCTCTTCCGATGGAAACCTACCTGGTGGGGGGGGCGGTGCGCGATGCCCTCATGGGTTTGCCCGTCAAGGACCGCGACTGGGTGGTGGTCGGCAGCACGCCGCAAGCGATGCTGGACCAGGGTTTTGTGCCGGTAGGGCGCGATTTTCCGGTGTTTCTGCATCCGCACAGCAAAGAGGAATATGCCCTGGCCCGCACCGAGCGCAAAACGGCACCGGGTTACCGGGGCTTTGCCATCCATGCCGCGCCTGAAGTCAGCCTGGAGGACGATCTGGGCCGGCGTGACCTGACCATCAACGCCATGGCCATCGCGGCCCGACACGCCCCGGCCCTGGTCGCACACGACAACGGCCCGGGTGCCCACCTGATTGACCCGTATGGTGGTCGTTCCGACCTGGCGCACAAGCGGCTGCGACATGTGACCCTGGCGTTTCGCGAAGACCCAGTGCGCATTTTGCGCACGGCCCGGTTCGCCGCCCGGTTTGCGGATTTCACGGTGGCCCCCGAGACCCTGCGCCTGATGCAGGATATGGTGGCATCCGGGGAGGTCGATCACCTGGTGCCCGAGCGCGTCTGGCAGGAGCTGGCCACCGGACTGATGGAAGCCCAACCTGAGCGTATGTTTGCGGTGCTGCGGGCCTGCGGCGCCTTGGCCGTGCTGCTGCCTGAACTCGACCGGCTGTGGGGCGTAACCCAGCGTGCCGACTATCACCCTGAAATCGATACCGGTAGCCATGTCATGTTGGTACTGCAGCGGGCGGCGGTCAAGCGTGCGCCACTGCCTGTCGTTTTTGCCTGCCTGACGCACGACCTGGGCAAGGGTGAGACTCCCACACACCTGCTGCCGCGCCACCTCGGCCACGAAGGGCGCAGCGCGCACCTGACAAAGGCGCTGTGCCAGCGGCTGCGCGTGCCGCTGGACTGCCGGGAACTGGCCGACGTGGTGGCCCGCGAACATGGCAACATCCACCAGAGCATGGCACTCGGTGCGGCAGCCGTGGTGCGCCTGCTGGAACGTTGCGATGCGTTTCGCAAACCGCAGCGCTTTGCCGAAATTTTGTTGGCCTGCGAGTGTGACGCACAAGGGCGAAAAGGCCTGCAAGATACCGCCTATCCACAGGCACAGCGGCTGTTATGTGCGCTCAGCCTGGCACAGGCCGTCGACACCGAAACCGTGGCTCGGACCGCCCTGTCAGCGGGTGCCACCGGCCCCCGCATTGGTGTGGCGATCCACGCCGCGCGGGTCGCCGCTGTGGCACAAAATCTTGCGTGAACTCCTGCCTCAAGCCCCTGCGTCAAGTACCAGCGCCAAAGCAGCGTAGTCACCGACCCGGTCGCCCAGACCGGCACTGACCAGTTCTACGCCATCGGTCAAGGCGCCCAGCTTGCCTAGCAGATGCGATTGCAGGCGCGGCAACAGGTAGCCACGGTGGTGCCAGAACACGCTACCACCGATAGCAATACGCTGCAAATCCATCACCACCACGAGGTTGTAGAGGGTTCGGCCCATGACCCGGCACAACCCATCAATGATGCCAATCGCCTGGGCGTCATCGGCGTAAGCGGCGGAAAAAAGGGCTGAAGCATCGGCATAGCCCTGTGCCATGAATCGCCGTGCAATGGCGTTTCCGGCGGCCAAACCCTCCACGTCGCCCGTGTTGCCGCAACCGCACAGGGCATCACCGTTGTCCGAGACAAAGGTGTGCCCCGCATGCCCGGCGTTGCCATTTTTGCCCCGCAGCACCCTGCCGTCGACGCACAAACCCATGCCAATACCGGTACTCCAGGTCACATAGGCACAATGGTCAAAACCACGCAAGGCACCCCAGCGGCGCTCGGCTTCGAGCGCACCCACGCCATCATTCTCTACCCGCACCCCCTTGAAAACCGCGCGCAGGGGTGCCTCCAGCAGGGCCGTGGTCCAAGCGTTGGGCAGGCCGCGCGCGGTGCCGGCCAATCCACCACAGATATTCGGCGCTGCCAGTTCCACCAGGCCGTCACGCATGACAAATGGCCCACACGATGCAACGCCCACCGCAGCAATGTCGGCCACATCAAGACGCGCCGCACTGCAACTCTGTCCGATCAATCGAATAATCTGCTGCGCCAGCGCGTCGTTCTCCCCGTGGATCGCAGTAGCCTCCGACACCTTGCCGCGCACCCCCTGTTCGTCCGCCATGCTCACGGCGACCTTGGTTCCGCCAATGTCAACACAGGCAACTGGTGCGGTGCCCGTAGGGATCAATATCTGCGGGTGTTCATTGGCGTGAGAGTGCATGGAGTTTGCGCTGGTAGTGGTTGGGGAAGCCGAGCTCAGGCCCGAATGACACTACTTTAAGCGGGTTTCCGTTCGGGCGAATTTGACAATCAATTGCGCTTACCGTAATGCCATGAAGCTCAGGTCCGAATGGTAACGCAGCAATTCAAACACCAAAGTCATTCGCGGCGAGAGTGTTAGCGCACATTGGACTGGGCCCAGCGCACGATGTCGTTGGCACCCAGGGCACCTGGGCGGCGTGCGACTTCACGTCCACCGACGAACAACATCAGGGTCGGAATGCTACGAATATTGAAGCGGGCACCCAGCGCAGGCACTGCTTCGGTGTCGACCTTGGCCACCCGCATCTGGGGTTCCAGCTGCGCTGTGGCCTGTTCCAGCGCCGGAGCCATCTGGCGACATGGACCGCACCAGGGTGCCCAAAAGTCAACCAGCACAGGAATCTGGCTGCGGGCGATGTGGCGGTCAAAAGCGGCCTCATCCAGGGCTGCGGTTTGGCCAACAAACAGCGGCTGGTGGCAACTGCCGCAGTCCGGTGCGTTGCCCAGATCGGCGGCTTTGACGCGGTTGGTGGTGTGGCAGTGCGGACAAACTATATGCAGAGAATCGGTCATGGTGCAGGTCTTTCAGTCAGATGTCTTCTGATCTGGGGACACCAAGGGGGCTTTCAAGCCTACAGCCGATGCGTCTTGTCACCGTGGGCAAATCCCATGGCCTCCCAGGCCGGGCCTTTGCCCAAACCAATGACCTTGAAAAACTCGCCCATTTCGTGTTCAAGCACCAGCCGCTGTGCGGTAATGCGCTCGGCGCGGGAGGCAGACTGCATCAGATCGAGCAGTCCGCAGTTCATGAGGAAATGCGCCTGGTTGGTGTAGCCCAGCACTTCCAGTCCAGCCTCCTGGGCCGCTAGGGCTATGCCGGTGAAGTTGATGTGCGCCGTGATGTCCTTGCTACCGACATCGACCAGCGGGTTGGCATCCACTTGGTGGGACCGGTGGCACATGACGGTGCCCATGTGGCGCTGTTCATGGTAGTACTCGGCCTCTGGGTAACCGTAATCCAGCAAAAAGACCGCGCCGCGCACCAGGTGATGCGCCAGGGTTCGAACAAAGCCTTCCGCCTGCGGGTGAATTTCTGTCAGGTAATCATGGGCACCGCTGATTTCCACCGGGGGACGCAGGTCGGTCATTTTGTCTGCCCAGACCCACTCGCCCGGACGCGTTGGGTCCCCACGCCATACCACGCCACGCTCATGCCACACCCCTTGCAAACGCACCAACAGCTTGACTGGCATGGCATCCAGCACTTCGTTGCCCACCACCACACCGGCCATGGTGTCAGGCAGGGAGTCGACCCAGTGCACCTTTGCAATGTGTGTCAGCAAGGTGGCTTGTTGGCGCGCGCGCAGCGTCGCCGACAAGTCGACTATGGTGTAGCGCCTGACGCTGACCCCCATTGCATTCAGCGTGTCGAGAAGCTGCAGCGCAAGTGCGCCGCTGCCCGCGCCAAACTCCCAAACTTCCTCAGTGCCGCTTGCCTGAAGGGCCTGCGCCACCTGCCGTGCAAGGGTTTGTCCAAACAGCGCCGACATTTCGGGCGCGGTGACAAAGTCGCTGCCTGCCCCGTGCAAATCACCGCCTTTGTCGTGGAGCCCCTGCGGCATCTGGCCAAACACGGGGGTACCCCTGGCGTAATAACCCAGACCGGGCGCATACAAGGCCAAGGCCATAAAGGTGTCAAAACCCATCCAGCCACCGCACGCCGCCAGCCGATGCCGG
>JAIPCE010000287.1 GCA_021738345.1 Rhodoferax sp.
GCCATAAAGGTGTCAAAACCCATCCAGCCACCGCACGCCGCCAGCCGATGCCGGATATGGGTGCAGAGATCAGGGCTTGGGACGTGAGGGGCCGTTAAACTCGATGCTGTGTTCATTTCACCCAAATTGTCTCCCAAGTGTCTACCTCACCCCCTGCCCCCACTGTCTTGGTCACGGGTGCCGCCAAGCGGCTGGGCCGTGAAATCGCGCTCGCCTTGGCCGCCCGCGGCTGGCGCGTTGCCGTGCACTACCGTGACTCGGTCGAAGACGCCACCAAGACGGTGGCAGATTGCGCACGCCTGACACCCGGCGCGCTCGCCTTTCGATGCAATCTGGCCAATGAAACAGCCGTGCGCAATCTGATGCCGACCGTGGTGGAACATATGGGCCAGGTAGACGCGCTGGTCAATAGCGCGTCTACCTTCGAGCACGACAACCCCGAGACCTTCAGTTTTGCCGCGATGGAAAAGCATTTGCGTAGCAATGCCGGTGCGGCCGTGCTGCTGTCGCAGGCACTGCACACCCACATGCAGGCCAGATTTCCCGCGGTTGCCGGTCAGCAGCCGCTCAACACCGGGGCTGTGGTCAATCTGTTGGACCAAAAATTGTGGAACCAGAACCCTGATTTTTTCAGCTACACGCTGTCCAAAGCCGCACTGGAAGCCGCCAACACCATGCTGGCACTGGCCCTGAGCCCGCGCCTGCGGGTCGTCGGTGTCGCACCTGGCCTGACGCTCACCAGCCATTTGCTTGACGACTCCAAGTTTGCCACCCTGCACAAACTCTCGCCCCTGGGGCGCTCCTCCACGGCCCAGGATGTCGCGGCGACCGTGTTGTTTGCCCTGCAAAACCAATCCATTACCGGCACCACGCTGCTGGTGGACGGGGGCCAGCACCTGATGCGGTTTGAGCGTGATTTTTCCCTGATGTGAGCCCTCTGTGCCCGTAACACCCCGACCCCAGGCCACCACCGGCAACCAGATTCTGACGCTGGCCGGCCTGCGTTTTGACGCGAGTCTGGGCATTCTCGACACCGAGATCGGACAACCGCAGCCGATACAGGTCGACGCCGAACTTAGTCTCGGCTCCCAGCCCCTGCTGCCACGCGACGACGACATTCACCATGTACTCGACTACCGTAAAGTTCGCCAGATCATCATCAACGAATGCACCGCCGAACATGTCAACCTGCTGGAGAGTCTGATCGGCAAGTTGGCCCATCGCCTGATGCAGTTGCCCAACGTACAGGGCGTGCGCGTCAAAATCGCCAAGTTGGAGATATTTGACGACTGCGAAGTCGCTATTCGGGTTGAAACCGGCACCTGGTGAAACTCGCTGCCATGTGCCGTGTGCAGACACGGGTCACCGAGAAAATGTGAATGAAAGAGCGCCTCTTATGAAACCCCACTGGTCCGACTTCGACGTCGCCCCCGCCGCTGCGGAGCCCAAAAATAGCCTCAAGATAGAGCGCGAAACGCACAAACTCGAAAAACGCCTGTGCCGCCAGGTCGGCCAGGCCATCATCGACTACCGCATGATCGAGGAAGGTGACCGCGTCATGGTCTGCCTGTCGGGTGGCAAGGACAGCTACGGCATGCTCGACATTTTGCAAAAGATGCAGCAGCGCGCACCGGTCCGGTTTGAGTTGATTGCGGTCAACCTGGACCAGAAGCAGCCGGGCTTTCCCGACCACATCCTGCCGGAGTACCTCAAGGGCCTGGGCATTGAATTCCACATCGAAACCCAGGACACCTACAGCATCGTAAAAAGCAAAGTGCCCGAGGGAAAAACCATGTGCAGCTTGTGCAGCCGCCTGCGGCGCGGCATTTTGTACCGGGTGGCCGACGAACTCAAAATCACCAAAATTGCCCTAGGCCACCACCGCGATGACATGCTGCAGACTTTTTTCCTGAATATGTTTTTTGCCGGCAAGCTCAAGGGCATGCCGCCCAAGCTGGTCAGCGACGACGGCGGCCACATTGTCATTCGTCCGATGGCCTATGTGGCCGAGAAAGACCTGATCCGCTGGGCTGAACACCGCCAGTTTCCGCTGATCCCGTGCAGCTTGTGCGGCAGCCAGGAAAACTTGCAACGCCAGGAAATCAAACGCATGATGCAGCAATGGGAACGTCAGTATCCGGGGCGTACCGAGACCATGTTTACTGCCTTGCACAACGTGGTTCCGTCGCACCTCATGGATGCCTCGCACCATGACTTCAAGAACATCCGGGTGACGGGCATCCCCGATGAAGAGGGGGACAAAGCCTTCGATGCGCCGGATCTGATCCGCACGCATGTGCCTGGCTTGCAAGTGGTGGCCGCATGACGGTGGCCACCCGCATCATTGCCGTGCGCCATGGCGAGACCGACTGGAATGTGGACACCCGCATTCAGGGCCAGCTCGATATTGACCTCAACGCCCGTGGCCACTGGCAGGCACAACGTGTGGCCATGGCGCTGGCCGAGGAGGCTGTGGACGCGATTTACTCCAGTGACCTCAAGCGCGCGCACAGCACAGCGCTGGCGATTGCACGCTACACGCCACAAGAGACAGCCCGGCAAGTGCAATTGACCACCGGCCTGCGCGAGCGGGGTTTTGGCGTGTTTGAGGGCCAGACCTTCGCCGAAATTGCCGACCAATGGCCAGAAGACGCGCGCCGCTGGCGCCAGCGCGAGCCTGATTTTGCCCCCCCGGGAGGTGAAACCTTGTTGCAATTGCGCGACCGTGTGGCGAGCACCCTGGAGGCACTGGCCAGCCAGCACCTGGGCCAGCAAATTGTGCTGGTGGCGCATGGCGGCATCATGGATGCGCTCTACCGACTGGCGACACAGCAAGACATCGCCGCACCGCGCACCTGGGAGCTAGGCAATGCCTCCATCAACCGGTTGCTATGGAGCCCCGACACCCTGACCCTGGTCGGCTGGTCCGACACACGCCACCTCGACGACAACGCGCTGGACGAGATCAGTACCTGAAATTGCCCGGCAGTTGCCTGGCATGGTTCCATGGGTAAATTCGTTCTCTGGCATCCCTGTCATTCCCGCCTGCGCGGGAATGACGGTAAATTAACGACTTGTTAAGAAAACAAATTTATCCTGATCAGGGTTCCCCCGGTTTGCGCTCCCCTGGTCGTCTTGCGAAAATAGCGTATGAGCAAAGTGATTGTTTTCGCCACCCCGGTATTTCTTTTTTTGATCGCGCTGGAATTCGCCTGGAGCCGCCGCACCAGCAGCCGCACCCATGGCCAGACACCCTACCGTCTCAATGACGCCATTAACAGCATCAGCCTGGGCATCATCAGCCAGCTCAGCGGCGTCTTGACCAAACTGCTGACCCTGGGTATTTACACCTTGGTGTTTGAGGCTGTCGCGCTGTTTCCCCACGCACCGTTCTGGACCAGTGTGCCCGGGTTTTTGCTAGCGCTGATTTTTTATGACCTGTGCTATTACTGGCTGCACCGAGCGGGCCACCGTGTGGCGTTGTTTTGGGCGGCCCACGTGGTACACCACCAAAGCCAGCACTACAACCTGTCGACGGCCCTGCGCCAAACCTCCAGTGGTGCGCTGTTTGGTTGGCTCTTTTACCTCCCGATGGCAGTCGCCGGGGTTCCACCGCTGGTGTTTGGCATCGTGGCCCTGGTCGATTTGCTGTACCAGTTTTGGGTCCACACCGAGCAAGTGGGCAAGCTGGGCTGGTTTGACCGCTGGTTTTGCTCGCCCAGCAACCACCGGGTGCACCATGCCGTCAACGACGACTATGTTGACAAGAACTACGGCGGTATTTTGGTCCTGTGGGACAGGCTTTTTGGCAGCTTTCAGGAAGAAAAAGACCACGATCCCTGCGTGTACGGCACCCGCGGTCCGCTCAATAGCTGGGACCCGATCTGGGCCAACCTCGAGGTGTATGCAAAGCTGCTGCGGGACGCCTGGCACACCCGGAGCTGGAGCGACAAGGTCAAAGTCTGGCTCATGCCACCCGGATGGCAACCACCTGACCTGGCGCACAGTCGCCCCTTGCCCCGGTTTGCGCTGGACCAGGTGACGCGCTATGACCCACCTCTAAGCCCGGCACAGCACGCCTTTGCTGCCGTGCAATTTGTGCTGTCACTGGCAGCCGTTTCCTTCTTCCTGTGGACGGCTGACACCCTGACCTGGGGGCAGGCAGCGATCTGGGTGGCTGCACTGAGCACCCATTTGTGGGCACTCGGCTTGTTCATGCAGGGGCGTTTGCATGCAATGGAGTTGCTCACCGCGCTGTGCGGCACGCTGGCCACGCTTGCCGCGCTGGGCATGATCGACGGTTATATGGTCTTCAAACCCCTGACCATGGTGTGTGCCCTTGTTTTTGTGGGGGTCCGAGCACGCCGTGCCGGGGCCGTGGGTCGATTTGACACCACCCTGATACTGGCCTTGTGTTTCTCCTTGGTGGGCGATGTGTTTCTGATGCTACCGGGCAACTATTTCATCCCCGGGCTCGCGTCTTTCTTGGTTGCGCATATTTTCTACATTGCCTTGTTTCACCAAGGACACACCTGGTTCCCGAGTCGCCGTGCCCTGGTGGCAGTGTTTGCGGTGGGCCTGGTGATGCTGGGCGTGGTGTGGCCGGGACTGGCTGATCCGGTGCTCAAAATAGCCGTCACCGCTTACGTTGCGATCATCTCGCTCATGGCGTCGCAGGCGATTGGACGCGCCACCGTGCTAGCCCATGCATCCGCGCGCTGGGTGGCGGTCGGCGCCTGCATTTTCATGCTGAGCGACTCGCTGATTGCCATCAACAAGTTTGTCAGCCCCTTGCCGCTGGCCTCGTTGTGGATACTGTGGACCTATTACACCGCCCAGATGCTGATGGTGCACCATGCCCGACCCCCTGTATCCCATCCGTGAGGACGAGATCGAGTTTTCTGCCATTCGCGCCCAGGGCGCTGGCGGGCAAAACGTCAACAAAGTCTCCAACGCGGTCCACCTGCGCTACTCCATTCCTGGCTCCACCCTGCCCGACGATATCAAGCAGCGCTTGCTGCAACTAAATGACCAGCGCATCACCCAGGACGGCGTGGTGGTAATCAAGGCCCAGTCCAGTCGCAGCCTGGAGCAAAACCGGCAAGCCGCAATGGAGCGGCTGCAAGCGCTGGTTGACAGCGTTGCCCTGCCCCCCAAACCCCGCAGAGCGACCCGCCCCACGCGTAGTTCTCAAATCGAGCGGCTCGACACCAAGACTGAGCGAAGTAATGTAAAGAAGCAGCGGCAACGGGTGTCGGACGCCGATTAGGGGCCGGCGGAACTTTGCCGCCTTCTACAATTCCAAAGACTTGCGGTCCGTGCATTTCCCTGGATGCATGCGGCCCATTTCATTGCCTGAACCAAGCCTCATGTCAATTACTCCACTTCCTTCTCATTCATCCACAAAAACGGCAGCACTTGCGCTGTGTCTGGCATGGACCGGGGTGGGACCTTCAATAGCCCAGACCCGTACCGCGCAAGAGGCCGATGCAAAAGCGGATCCTGCCGTCATCACTCCGGCTACCCGTGCGACGCAAGCGACCGGCAATCCCACGGCGCCAGCCAAGACTCAGACGCCCAAGGATGTCGGCCAGTTACAGCGCGTGGAAGTGACCGGCAGCGCCAGCGACACCGAGCAGCGACGCACCTCCACCGCGGCCAAAATCGTCATTGGCAAGGAGGAAATCGAACGCTTTGGCGACAGTTCTGTCAGCGAAGTGCTCAAACGCCTGCCTGGAGTCACCACCGGCGGGCGCCCGGGACGTGGTGGCGATGTGCGCATGCGCGGCATGGGCGGTGGGTACACCCAACTTCTGATCAATGGCGAGCGCATGCCACCCGGATTTTCCCTCAACGACCTGCCGCCGGACCAGGTGGAACGGATTGAGGTCATGCGTGCGCCGACGGCAGAATTTGGCACGCGCGCGGTGGCGGGCACGATCAATGTGGTGCTTAAAGAAGCGCTCAAGAGAACGCTCAATGAAGTGCGCGCCGGCCTGTCCTCCGAAGACGGACATCTTGCAAAGAATGCGTCCTGGACCCGTAACGACAAGATCGGCGAACAGATTGCCTACACCCTGACGCTTACCGCCAACCGCAGCGACCGCGTCGACGACTATGACGTGCGTACCCGTTGGACCGATCGCAACACCGGTGCCAGCCTGCTCGATCAGCACGAAACCGGATTCACCCAGAACCAGCGCGACGGCCTGCATGCCAACGGCAGGCTGCAATTTACCCTGGGCGAAGGCGAATCTTTTGTGTTGATGCCCTTTATGGTGACATCGCAAGGAAGCAGCACCACCCGGCACCAGCTCGATCAGACGCCTGGCTCTGCGGTAGTGCAGCCCTATGCACACACTGCTAGCGAAGGTGATAGCAGTTTCAATCTTTTGCGCA
>JAIPCE010000288.1 GCA_021738345.1 Rhodoferax sp.
CTTCAGCTCGGCCGAGATTGCCAGCTTGCTCCACCAACACACCGAGACCACCGGGCAGGTGTTTGAGCCCGCTGCAGTGGCAGCCATTGAGCACCTGACCCAGGGCCAGGCCTGGCTGGTCAATGCGCTTTCGTACCACATCGTGCAGCGCATGCTCGACAACGACACCAGCCAGCCCATCACCGAAGCACTGGTCTGGCAGGCCAAAGAGGCACTCATACTGCGCCGTGATACCCATCTGGATTCGTTGGTGGATAAACTCAAGGAACCCATGGTCAAGCAGGTGGTCACGGCCATCATCAATGGTTCTGCGCCAGATTTTGACGAATACAACGAAGCGATCTTGTATGTCCGCAACCTGGGTCTGATCGCGCCCAGGCCCCCGGTGCGCTTTGCCAACCCGATTTACCAAGAGATCATTCCCCGGGTGCTGAGCTTTGGTTTTCAGGAGAGTTTTCCACAGGACGATGTAGACCCCTTCTGGTACATCAAGGACGGTCAGCTCGACATGAACACGCTGCTCAAGGCATTCCAGAAGTTCTACCGCCGCCACTCCGAGGCCTGGTTGTCGAAATACGACTTTCGCGAAGTGGGGCGTCAGTTGCTGCTCATGGCATTCCTGCAGCGCATCGTCAATGGCGGCGGTCGCATCACCCGCGAGATGGCGGTGGGCAACGGCCGCTCGGACCTGGTGGTGGAATTTGGTGACCACACTTTTGTGCTCGAACTCAAGCTGAACCACCATGCGAGCAGCCGCGAAGAGGGGCTGGAGCAGCTCAGCCGCTACCTTACCCGACTCGACTTGCTGCACGGCTATTTGCTGCTGTTTGAGCTCGACTCCAACATTGGCTGGGATGCGCGCATCCAATGGCAGGAGCTGCAGCACGAGGGTAAGTCGATAACGCTGGTGGGCATGTAGCTTTTAGCATCCTCCTCAGACTGGTGCCGCCTCGCTGGCCAAGGCCGCACTATCCTCTTTCTTATTCTGAAAATTCCAAGTTTCACTTTACAAGTTCCATGCACGCTACATCAACCCAAGCACTTGCACCCTGCGTCGACCCGTCCACCCTCACCGCACTGCCGATGATTCGAAAGTGGGTCTCTTTTGCGTCGGTATCGCGCGATAGCAATCTGCCACTCATCGAATGGACACGCGAGCAATTGGCTTCGCAAGGCGCGGACTGCCGCCTGACCTACGATGACAGCGGCAAAAAGGCCAACCTGTGGGCCACCCTGCCCGCAGCCAATGGCGAAACCCGGGTTGGTGGACTGGTGTTGTCGGGGCACACCGACGTGGTGCCGGTGGACGGACAGGCCTGGGACACCAACCCGTTTGAGGCGCAGATCGTTGGCGACAAGCTCTTCGGCCGGGGGGTGGCCGACATGAAAAGTTTTGGCGCGACCGCGCTGATGATGGTGCCCGAATTGTTGCGACGCAAGCTCAAATCGCCGGTCCATCTGGCTTTCAGCTATGACGAAGAGGTAGGCTGCATCGGGGTGCGCAATCTGATCGCGGATATGGTCGACCAGGGCTTCAAGCCGGCCGGCTGCATTGTGGGCGAGCCCACCGGCATGCAGGTGGTGATTGGGCACAAGGGCAAACATGCCTATCGCACTTCAGTGCGGGGCCATGAAGCCCATTCGTCGCTCACTCCCAGGGGTGTCAATGCGGTCGAGTTGGCCTGCGAGTTTGTCAGCAAGCTCCGGTCCATGCAGCGCCGCCTTGCCGCAGAGGGACCGTTTGATGCGTCGTTTGACGTGCCCTTCACCACGGTGCACACCGGAGTCATCAAGGGTGGGACCGCGCTCAACATCATCCCACGCGATTGCGACGTGACCTGGGAAATCCGCCACCACCACCTCGATTCTCCGGTGGCACTGTTCAACGAGGCAAAGACCTTTGCCGACAGCCTGTTGCCAGAAATGCACGCGGTCTCCAAGGACACCGGCTTCAGCCACAAGACATTGTCAGTGCTGCCCGGGTTTTCCACCGAAGTCAGCAGCGCCATTGCGCAGTTGTGTTTTCAATGTGCCGAGATCGACCCCCAGGTGGGAGCCACCAAAGTGTCCTATGGCACGGAAGCTGCTTTGTTCCACCAGGTAGGGGTTCCCACGGTCGTTTGCGGCCCTGGCCATATTGCGCAGGGGCACCAGCCCAACGAGTGGATTGCGCTGGACCAACTGGCCTGGTGCGAGCGTTTCATGCGCCGACTCGCAGATACGCTGTGCCTGAACTAACTTACATGGGCCACGGCGACCCCGAATCGTGAAATCAAATCGCCATAGCGCGCGCCCATTTGTCATTGCATTTACCAACGAAAGAAAGACTTCCATGATTGATCGCAGAAACTTTTTGAGCGCCGCAATGGCCCTGACTGCTGGTGCCACCTGGGCGCAGTCGCCGAATCGGATTGAGCGCATCGTGGTGCCCTTTGCTGCGGGCGGCGTGCAAGACCTGCTGGCACGCGCCATCTCGGTCGAGCTCGGTACTGCGCTGGGGCAGAGCGTGATTATCGAGAACAAACCCGGCGCCGGCGGCACGGTCGGCACCGCCTTTGTCGCCAAGGCCGCGCCCGACAGCGGCGTGATGGTCATGGCTGCGGCCAGCCACAACATTGCCGGCACGCTGTACCCCAAGCTCAGCTACGACCCGCAAAAAGACTTTGCCCCGATCGCCCATATTGGTACGGCCGGTTATGTGCTCATGGTGCACCCCGATGTCCCGGCCAAAACCACCGCCGAATATATTCAATATGCCAAGGCCAACCCCGGCAAGCTGAACTACGCCACCGCCGGTGTCGGTAGTGCCACCCACCTGTCGATGGCCTATTTCAATGGCATGGCCGGCATTGATGTGGTGCACGTGCCCCTCAAAGCTACCGGCGAAGCCATCAACGAGGTCATTTCCGGCCGTGCCCACGCAGTAATAGCCGCCAGCATCGGGGCCCTGGCTTTTGCCAAGGACAGCCGCATCCGCCTGATTGGCGTCACCTCGCCCAAACGCTCCAAATACCTGCCCGACGTCCCGGCCATTGCTGACAGTGGCTTGCCCGGCTACCAGTTTGACTCGTGGTTTGGCTTGCTCGGTCCGGCAGGTATGGCCACCGCAGAAGTGGCCCGCGTCAATGCAGCCGTTGCCAAGCTGCTCAAGGACCCCATCATTCTGGAGCGTCTCGACAAGCAAGGCATAGAGCCACAAGCTATGGCCAGCGCAGATTTCGGCAAACTACTGGCTGTCGACTATGAGCGCATGGCCAAAGTCGTGAAGGCTTCCGGCGCAAAGGTGGAGTAGCGCGAGGCGCGTCTTCTTGCCTAGTCGTCAAGCAGCGACAGGTCGCGCACCGCACCTTTGTCGGCGGACATCACCAGCTTGGCGTAGGCCTTCAGCGCCGCTGACACCTTGCGTTTGCGCGGCAGGGCCGGTTTCCAGCCTTTGGCATTTTGCTCGGTGCGGCGGCTGGCCAGTTCTTCGTCGGACAGCAGCACGTTGATGCTGCGGTTGGGAATGTCAATGCGAATGCGGTCGCCGTTGCGCACCAGACCAATCGCGCCACCGGCTGCTGCCTCGGGCGACACATGGCCGATCGACAGGCCCGAGGTGCCGCCTGAGAAGCGCCCATCGGTCAGCAGGGCACAGGCCTTACCCAGGCCTTTGGACTTGATATACGAGGTGGGGTAGAGCATTTCCTGCATACCGGGGCCGCCTTTGGGTCCTTCGTAGCGCACCACCACAATGTCGCCGGCCTTGACCGAGTCGTTGAGCACGTGTTCCACCGCCTCGTCCTGCGATTCGGTCACATGGGCAGGGCCTTCAAACACCAGCAAGGAGTCGTCCACGCCAGCGGTCTTGACCACGCAGCCATTGAGCGCGATATTGCCCACCAGTACTGCTAGCCCACCTTCTTGCGAGTAGGCGTTTGGGCCGGAGCGGATGCAGCCCTCGGCGCGGTCGGTGTCAAGACTGGGCCAGCGTGTGGCCTGACTGAACGCCACCTGGCTGGGTTTGCCAGCCGGGCCTGCCCTATAGAACTTGTGCACTTCGGGTGCCTGGGTGCGCACAATGTCCCACTGGTCGAGCGCGTCCTTGAGGGTCTTGGCGTGCACCGTGGGCACATCGGTGTGCAGCTTGCCCGCACGATCGAGTTCACCAAGAATGGCCATGATGCCGCCGGCGCGGTGCACGTCTTCAATGTGGTACTTTTGGGTGTTGGGCGCGACCTTGCAGAGCTGGGGCACCTGGCGCGACAGGCGGTCGATGTCCTTCATGGTGAAGTCAATTTCTGCCTCCTGGGCAATCGCCAGAATATGCAAAATGGTGTTGGTCGAGCCGCCCATGGCAATGTCCAGTGTGATGGCATTCTCAAATGCCTTGAAGCCAATCGAGCGCGGCAGCACGCTGGCATCGTCTTGCTCGTAATAGCGTTTGCACAATTCGACCGCCAAATGCCCGGCGCGCTTGAACAATTGCTCACGGTCGGCGTGCGTTGCCAGCACCGTGCCATTGCCCGGCAGCGACAAGCCCAGCGCTTCGGTCAGGCAGTTCATGGAGTTGGCGGTAAACATGCCCGAGCAGGAGCCGCAAGTGGGGCAGGCCGAGCGCTCGACTTCGGCCACCTCTTCGTCCGACACCTTGGGGTCGGCGGCCATCACCATGGCGTCGACCAGGTCCAGCTTGATGACACCCAATTTGGTCTTGCCGGCTTCCATCGGGCCGCCCGAGACAAACACCACCGGAATATTGAGCCGCATGGCCGCCATCAGCATGCCCGGGGTGATCTTGTCGCAGTTGGAGATACACACCATGGCATCGGCGCAATGCGCGTTGACCATGTACTCGACCGAGTCGGCAATGATCTCGCGACTGGGCAGGGAATAGAGCATGCCGTCGTGGCCCATGGCAATGCCGTCGTCCACCGCAATTGTGTTGAACTCCTTGGCGACACCACCGGCGGCCTCAATTTCGCGCGCCACGAGTTGGCCCAGGTCTTTCAAATGCACATGGCCCGGTACGAACTGGGTAAACGAATTGACCACCGCAATAATGGGTTTCTGAAAGTCTTCGTCCTTCATCCCGGTCGCCCGCCACAATGAACGGGCTCCCGCCATATTGCGGCCAGCGGTGGAAGTCTTGGAGCGGTAAACGGGCATAGCGATAACCTCTTGGTGATTTGGACGGATGAAATGGGTCGATGTTGCGCCCCATCGTGGTGGCAAGGGCGCAATTATCGTGCACCCTGCAAGGTGCTATTGCAGACGTGGCACGGCGGCAAGCAGGGTGCGGGTGTAGTCGTGCTGAGGGTCGGTCAGAATGGAGTCGGCGCTACCGACTTCGACCAGGCGACCATTTTTCATGACGGCGATGTCATGGGCCAGGTACTCCACCACACCAAAGTTGTGGGTAATGAAGAGGTAGGCTACACCCAGCTCCTGCTGCAGTTCCTTCAGCAAGTTCAGAATTTGCGCCTGCACTGACACATCGAGGGCAGAGGTCGGCTCGTCGGCCACAATCAGTTTGGGTTCGACCGCTAACGCGCGTGCAATCGCCAGGCGCTGGCGCTGGCCGCCTGAGAACTCGTGCGGATAGCGGGTGAGCACGTCACGGCGCAGTCCCACGCGCTCCAGCAATGCCGCCACCCGTTCGCTGCGCTGCTGCGGCGATATTTCGGGGCAGAGCGAGGCCACGCCTTCCTCCAAAATTTCATTGACACGCATGCGCGGGTTCAGCGAGGCAAACGGGTCCTGAAACACGATCTGGGCGGCGCGCCGCGCCTGGCGCAGGGGTTCACCCTGCAACAGGTCCAAGGCCTGACCCTGCAACAAAGCCGTTCCGCTGACCTGCGCAGTGTTGCGCAGCAACTGCATGACAGCTTTGCCGACGGTAGTTTTGCCGCTACCCGACTCGCCGACCAGCGCCAGGGTGCGGCCCTCATGCAGGGTGAACGACACGCCGTCGACGGCCTTGACAAAGCCCACAGTGCGCTGCAACAGCCCCTTGCGGATCGGGAACCACACCCTGTAGTCGCGGACTTCCAGCAAGGTCTTGCCCGGCGCCTGCTCATGGGTTAGCTCCGAGCTTTGGTGATCGAGCCGCTGCACCGCCTGTGCCACGCCCTCTGCGCCCAGATTTTCATACAGCACACAGCGCACGGAGTGCTCGGGTTGGGGGGTTTGCAGTTGCGGTGGTGCGGTGCGGCAGCGCTCCATGACATTGCCACAGCGGTCAGCAAAGCGACAACCCGAAAACTGCTGGTTCAACAACGGCACCGTCCCCGGAATGGACGCCAGCTTGTGGCCCCGCTTGCTGGTGTCGGGCAGAGCATCGAACAGGTTGGCCGCATAAGGGTGCAAGGGCCGGCTGAAAAACTCGCGCGCTTCGGCCACCTCAATCACCTG
>JAIPCE010000010.1 GCA_021738345.1 Rhodoferax sp.
GCCAGTTGTCCCCAACGGATCAGGGACAGCGCCAGCACCAGGGGTACCACCAGCACCCACGCGCGCAACAGCCCACGCAACAAACCATGCAAGCCGCCCTGGGCAAGTGCGCCTACGGTTCGACCCGTGCCAGGTGCCATCACATGGTTTCGGAGAACAATTCACGCCCGATCAGCATGCGTCGAATTTCACTGGTGCCGGCCCCAATTTCGTACAACTTGGCATCGCGCCACAAGCGCCCCAGCGGATACTCGTTGATGTAGCCATTGCCACCAAAGATTTGCACGCCCTCGCCTGCCATCCAGGTCGCCTTTTCGGCGGTCCAGAGAATGACCGAGGCGCAGTCCTTGCGCACTTGGCGCACATGTTCGGTGCCCAACAAATCCAGATTCTTGGCCACCGTATAAGCAAAGGAGCGCGCCGCCTGCAAGACGGTGTACATGTCGGCAACTTTGCCTTGAATCAACTGAAACTCGCCAATGCTTTGACCGAACTGCTTGCGGTCATGGATATAAGGAATCACGTTGTCCATGACCGACTGCATGATGCCCAGGGGTCCGCCGGTCAGCACCGCGCGCTCATAGTCCAGGCCGCTCATGAGTACTTTGGCACCGCCATTGAGCTGGCCCAGAATATGACTCATGGGAACTTCGACGTTGTTGAACACCAACTCACCGGTGTGGCTGCCACGCATTCCGAGCTTGTCGAGCTTTTGGGCAATGCTAAAGCCCGGCATGCCTTTCTCAATCAGGAACGCGGTGACGCCACGCGCCCCAAGTTCGGGTTCGCTCTTGGCATAGACCACCAGGGTGTCGGCGTCGGGACCGTTGGTGATCCACATCTTGTTGCCGTTGAGCAGGTAGTAGCCACCCTTGTCCTGCGCCCGTAGCTTCATGGACAAGACATCGCTACCCGCCCCGGGTTCACTCATGGCCAGCGCGCCCACATGCTCGCCACTGATCAGTTTGGGCAGGTATTTTTTGCGTTGCTCCTCGGTGCCGTTGCGCCTGATCTGGTTGACGCACAGGTTGCTGTGCGCACCATAGGACAAGCCCACTGAGGCAGAGGCGCGCGAGATTTCTTCCATGGCAATCATGTGCGCCAGGTAGCCCATGTTGGCACCGCCATATTCCTCGCCAACCGTGATGCCCAGCACCCCGAGTTCGCCCATCTTGCGCCACAAGTCCATGGGGAACTGGTCGCTGCGGTCGATTTCGGCGGCACGCGGCGCAATTTCGGCTAGGGAAAATTCGCGCACGGCATCGCGCAGGGCATCAATGTCTTCACCGAGTTGAAAGTTAAGTCCGGGCAGGTTCATAAAGGTCTCCTTCAGGGGGTTAATTTTTGTGGAAAACCACTGGCGTCGTTTGCAGATTCAGGGGCGGTTTGGCAAGTGGTCGGTGCGACTGGCAATTGGATTCAACCCAGATCAGGTTTTTGGCAGTTTGGACGACTGTTTGGCCAATAGCGCACGCGCTTCGCGCTGGTGCAGTTTGAGCTCATCGAGGTTGGCTTGCAAGTCTGCCATTTGGGCTTCAATTTGTTTGCGGTGGTTGGCCAAAACTTCCAGAAATTTTTGCAATTGGGCACCCGTGTCGCGCGGACTCTCATAAATGTCGATGATCTCGCGCGCTTCGATCAGGCTCAGACCCAGTCGCTTGGCGCGCAGGGTGAGCTTGAGGCGCGTGCGGTCGCGACCACTGTAGACCCGGTTGCGCCCGCCGGGGCCACTACGTTCGGGCTGCAACAGGCCCATGTCTTCATAAAACCGGATGGCGCGCGTGGTGAGGTCAAACTCCCGCGCGAGGGCGCCGATGCGGTACGTCGCGTTCATGCCCATGTACAGGCTCGCGCACGGGTGACAGGCGGCGGCAGGGAGTGCACCTAGAATGACCTTTTCATTGACGTTTACGTAAACGTCAATTATGGAGCAAACGGATTCACCATGAATGATTTGGAGCGGCAACTACACTACCCCTTGGGCGAGGCCCTACCCCCACCGGGCGAGCCACTCGACGTGGTAGCTGGAGCCGACACCGGACTCAGTCCGGCGGTCAAGTGGGTTCGCATGCCGCTGCCGTTTGTGCTCAACCACATCAACCTCTGGCTGCTGCGTGATGAAATTGATCCTCCATCGGGGCAAGGCGCGAAGATCCAGGGTTGGAGCATTGTCGACTGCTGCATCTCAAATGACACCGCCAAGCAGCAATGGGAAAGCATTTTTGCCAACGCACTGGACGGCATGCCCATTCTGCGGGTCATCGTGACCCACATGCACCCCGACCATATTGGGCTTGCGCACTGGCTGTGCCAGCGCTGGAAGGTGCCACTGTGGATCAGCGCCACTGACTACAACGTCGCACGCATTGGCTGTATGGGTCCGACCGGCTTTGGTGGCGAGCGCGCTGCCGAATTTTTTGCCTCCCACGGCCTCAACAGCCCTGAAGCGGTGGCTCAAATCACCGCCCGCACCGGTTATTTTCCCGCGCTGGTGCCCTCGGTTCCCCTGCAATACCGCCGACTGATGGACGGCATGGTGCTGCGCATTGGCGGGCGCGACTGGGAGTGCATTAGTGGTTACGGCCATGCGCCGGAACATATCGCGCTGTACAGTGCATCGCTCAAGGTGTTGATCGGTGGGGACATGATGCTGCCGCGCATTTCCACCAATGTTAGCGTCTATGAGGCCGACCCCGAGGCCAATTCCTTAGCCCAATTTCTCGAATCTATCGACAAGTTTCGCGCGCTGCCCTCAGACACATTGGTACTGCCTTCGCATGGCAAACCATTCACTGGTCTGCACATTCGCATCGACCAACTGCACGACCACCACCGTGATCGCCTGTCTGAGGTGATACATGCCTGCACGGACCGTGCCTGCAGTGCTGCCGATATCGTTCCGGTGCTGTTCACCCGCACGCTGGATTTGCACCAGACCACGTTTGCCATGGGCGAGTCCATCGCCCACTTGCACGCCCTGTGGTTTTCCGGAAAACTGCGGCGCACGTTGGGCGATGACGGTGTCTTTCGGTTTCGCCGCTGCGACTGAGGCCGACATCGGCACGTCTGCGCGCAAGCCCTTATCCCTCACCAAACCGGGACTGTGGTGTCCTTGAGTTGCTTGCGCAGGCCCGCGTAGTCAGGCACCACAGAGCGCAGAGTGTCCCAGAAGCGGGGGCTGTGGTCCATGTAGCGCAGGTGGCTGAGTTCATGTACCACCACATAGTCCACTAAGGCCTCGGAACAGTGCAGCAATCTCCAATTCAGACGAATCGAGCCATCTGTACGCGCGCTGCCCCACCGGGTGCGCGCGTTGCTTAAGCCAAGGCGGGTCCACCGGACTTGGAGCAAAGGCGCAAAATAATCCAGGCGTTGCTGAAAATGGGCACGCGCCTGCCGCATGAGCCAGGCGCGTGCCGCTGACTCCATTTGCTCCTCGGTGGCCGCAATCGGTACCCGCAGGTGCAGTTGCCACGTTCCGATCGGGTCCAGCGCAACCTGCAGGTGCACATCAATTCTGCTGCGTGCCGACTCGGGAAACAGGTGCAGGCGCAACACCCCTCCCAGATAAGGCAGCTCCGCGCCATCGCGCCACACCATTGCAGCCGCCGCCTGGCGCGCCTGGCGGGTCTGCGCCTCAGCGAGTTTTTGCAGGATCCAGTCCGCCTTTTCGCGCAGGGCAGCATCGACGGCTGCAAGCGACACCGAGCGGGGAGCGCGAACAGCCAGGCCCTCAGGTCGCACGGTAAAACCAATCGTTCGACGTTTGCCACGGCTAAACTGGTAGCCCACAAGCACCGCTCCCAGACGCAGTTGCCGATCTGCCTGCGGGTGCTGATAAACCAAGGACTCTGAACCGCTTGCCTTTGGCGCGACTGCGTCAGCGGCAGGTGCCTGCTGGAACAGATCCAGCGTGTATTGCAGCAGACGGGTCGGCATATCTGCAGGCCCACCCTTCATGGAGCATAGGCCTCAGGGTCCAGGCGTCGCATTTCTGCCTCGATCCAGGTTTCGACTTCCTGCATGAGCTCCTTGTGGTGCCGGCCCACGCTGGGAATCGGTTTGCCGATGGACACGTCGACAATACCTGGAGTTTTAAGGAACGCCCGGCGCGGCCAGCACTTGCCTGAAGTCACGGCAATCGGGATGACCGGCGCACCGGTTTGTACTGCCAAACGGGTGCCACTGGTCTCGTACACGCCTTTTTGGCCGCGCTCTGTGCGCGTGCCCTCGGGAAACATAATGATCCAGACCCCGCTTGCCAGCCGTTCCTTGCCTTGGGCGACGACCTTTTTGAAGGCCTGGGTGCGCAAACTGCGGTCGATATGGATCATGTCCAGACACCCAATTGACCAGCCAAAAAACGGGATGAACAGCAATTCTTTCTTGAACACATAGGCGAGGGGGTGCGGCATGATCGCCGGCATCAAGAAGGTCTCAAAAGTGGACTGGTGCTTGACCAGCAACACCGCCGGACTGGTTATACCCTCGGGAAGATTTTCCATGCCGGTGATGCGGGTCTGGATGCCCAGAATCACCCGCGCGCCGCTCACACTGAGGCTTAACCAGGCCGCTGCGATCCGGTAACGCACAGCACCACGCACGCCCACCAGCGATGCCAGCAATATGGCCAGGGTATAGGGCACCACGGTCAGCGCCATCCATAGCAAATGTGCAATTGAACGTAGGGCAGACATAGACAATCAGGCCAGAGAAGGCAAAGGCGCTGGTCGAGGCTCACGGGCAGTCAAAAACTCGGCAAAAGCGGCCAGGTCCTGGTGCACGACCGTTTTAGCCGGAAACGTATCCGGAAGACTTTGCCCCCGGTACACGGATGCCTTACCGGTCAGTACCAGGTGCGGCTCACATCCCGCCGCCACCGCCGCCACCAGATCACGCGCCGAATCACCGACCGCGGGAATTCCGCTGATGTCCAGCCCATAACGTTCGGCGATCTGCTCAAACAGCCCGGGCTCGGGCTTGCGGCATCGGCAGCCCTGATCTGGCGCGTGCGGGCAATAGAAGATGGCATCAATCCGGCCACCGACTGCGACCAGCTCGGTGTGCATTTTGGCGTGAATCGCGTTCAGGTTGACCACATCAAACAAACCCCGTCCCAGGCCAGACTGGTTGGTGGCGATCACCACGTGCCACCCCGCGTGGTTCAGCCGGGCGATAGCCTCCAGTGCACCGGGGATAGGAAACCATTCAGCGGGAGACTTGACATACTCATCGCTGTCTTCGTTGATGGTGCCATCGCGGTCCAAAATGACAAGTTTCATAGCTTATTCTCAGCTCGCGAGTCGGGACAGGTCGGCCACCCGGTTCATCGCTGCATGCAAGAGTCGCAGCAGCGCCAGGCGGTTGAGCCGCACATCGGGGGCTTCGGCATTCACCATCACACCATCAAAGAAGGCGTCGACCGGGCTACGCAAGACGGCCAAAACCTTGAGTGAACCGGTGTAATCGCCCGCATCAAAGCGGGCGTTGACGTCAGGTGCCAAACCTCGCATCGCGGCATAGAGTGCCTGTTCGGCGGGCTCGATCAGCAGCACCTCGCTCACATGCGGATCGGCCTCAGGGGCCTTTTTAAGAATATTGCTGATCCGCTTGTTGGCGGCCGCAAGCGCAGTGGACTCTGGCAACGCCGCAAAGGCACGCACAGCAAGCAATCTCTGGGGGACATCCCCTAGCCGTTGCGGGCGCAGGGCCAACACCGCATCCACCTCTTGCGCACTGAAGCCCTGTTCACGCAGGGCACCCGAAAGGCGGTCAAAAATGAAGTCGGCAAGCGTCGCGCCAGCATCGGTGATCTTGTTACCGAACGGGGCGGTGGCGCTGGCGATCAGGGCATCCACCTGCAAAGGCAGGTCCTTTTCGATCAGCATGCGAATTGTGCCCAAGGCATGGCGACGCAAGGCAAAGGGATCTTTGTCGCCGGTGGGCAGGTTGCCAATGCCGAACATGCCCACCAAGGTTTCTAGCTTGTCCGCCAATGCGACCACCACGCCCACGGCATTGCGCGGCAGCGCATCGCCCGCAAAGCGCGGTTTGTAATGGTCTTCGACCGCAAAGGCGATGTCTTGTGCATGGCCGTCATGCAGTGCGTAATACCCGCCCATAATGCCTTGCAGCTCGGGAAACTCGCCGACCATGTCGGTCAACAAATCCGCCTTGGCCAACTGGGCAGCGGTATCTGCAGCATCGGCCAAGGCCTGCCCGTCCAATTGCAGGCCAATGGCGCGCGCAATGGCACGCACCCGCGCGACCCGCTCGCCCTGCGTGCCAAGCCGGTTGTGGTAGACCACTTTGGACAAACCATCGACCCGGGACAGCAGTGTTTTTTTGCGGTCCTGGTCGTAAAAGAACTTGGCGTCTGCGAACCTGGGGCGAACCACCCGCTCGTTGCCGCCCACTACGGCACTCGCATCCGACGGGGCGATATTGCTCACCACCAAAAATTGGTGCGTCAGTTTTCCGTTTGCATCGAGCAACGGAAAGTACTTCTGGTTCGCCTTCATGGTCAAAATGAGACACTCCTGGGGCACCTCCAGAAATTCTTTTTCAAACGCGCACACCAGCACGTTAGGACGCTCCACCAAAGCGGTGACTTCGTCCAATAAGGCATCGTCGTCAATCACACGCATGCCCTGCCCAAGCGCGTTGGCCGCCACCGCAAGTTGGCGCACGATTTCGACACGACGCTCGGCAAACGACGCAATCACTGCACCGTCCGTGGCCAGGGTGTCGGCGTAGCGGTCGGCGTGCGCAATCACAAGCGGCGACACTGATGCTTCAAACCGGTGCCCTTGCGTCAGATTCCCAGCCCGCAAACCCAGCGTCTTGACCGGCACCACGTCCGCCCCATGCAATGCGATCAAGGCATGGGCCGGCCGCACAAAATGCACACTGCTCCAGCCCGGCAAGGCGCAATCCGACTCCAGCTGGTAACTCATCACTTTAGGAATCGGCAGCTTGGCAATCGCCTCTTCGAGCGCCTTCTGTAGTCCAATGGCCAGCGTTGCGCCAGAGACACGGTTTTCGTAAAACAGTGCCTCGGCTTTGCCTTCGCCAGCACGCGTGATCGCAGCGACCGCCGCCACCGGATCTGACACATCAACCCCCAGGCCCTGCAGCTTTTTCAACAGAGCGGTCGAGGCCTTGCCGCTGGCATCGAGGCCCACCGACACCGGCATGAGCTTCATTTGCAGGGTCTTGTCCGCCGCACTGGACGCCACGTTGGTCAGATGGGCTGCCAGGCGACGTGGCGAGGCAAAGGGTGTCACCACCGAATCAGGGTCCAGCAAGCCTTGCTGCCTGAGTTGTTCGGCCAATTGGGAGGCAAATGCATCACCGAGTTTCTTGAGTGCCTTGGGGGGCAACTCTTCAACAAAAAGTTCTACCAGCAAATTTTGGGAAGTCATGGATTTTTATATTCTGTCGGTTGAAGACCGCATTTCACTGCAACTGCTCCACCCACTCACGGGGCGCCATCGGGAAACCCAGTCGCTGGCGGCTCTCATAGTAGCTCTGGGCGACGCTGCGCGCGAGGTTGCGAATACGGCCTATATAGGCGGCACGCTCGGTAACGCTGATGGCGCCACGGGCATCAAGCAGGTTGAAACTATGTGCCGCCTTCAGCACCTGCTCATAGGCCGGCAGCGCCAACTGTTGCTCCATCAGATATTTGGCCTGCTTTTCATGCGCAGCAAACGCGGTGAACAGAAAGTCTGTGTCACTGTGCTCGAAGTTGTACGTTGATTGCTCGACCTCGTTTTGCTTGTAGACATCACCGTAGCTCAGGCTCGATCCATCCTTACGTTGCGTCCAGGTTAGGTTGTAGACGTTGTCCACACCCTGCAGGTACATCGCCAGGCGCTCGAGCCCATAGGTAATTTCGCCGGTAATGGGACGGCAATCGATGCCGCCCACCTGTTGAAAGTAGGTGAACTGGGTAACCTCCATGCCATTGAGCCAGACCTCCCAACCCAAACCCCAGGCCCCGAGCGTGGGGTTTTCCCAGTCGTCCTCGACAAAACGGATGTCGTTTTTCTTCAAATCAAAGCCCAGTGCCTCCAGACTGCCCAAGTACAACTCCAAAATATTGCTGGGTGCTGGTTTTAGCACCACCTGGTACTGGTAGTAGTGTTGCAGGCGGTTGGGGTTTTCGCCGTAGCGCCCGTCTTTGGGCCGACGACTGGGCTGCACATAGGCCGCCTTCCAAGGCTCGGGGCCTAGTGCCCGCAAAAAAGTGGCCGTGTGTGAGGTGCCTGCCCCCACTTCCATGTCGTAGGGTTGCAACAGGGCGCACCCCTGACCATCCCAGTAATCTTGCAGACGAAGAATAATTTGTTGAAATGTGAGCATTGTGGTGGTGTCTGGCCGCGCTTGGACGCTGGCAATAAGAAAGTTCGTGCACCCGTCCAGGCCAGGTTCGCCGATGGCCGGACTGCGCGCCAAACGCTGATTCTAACTTTCAGTGCCGCGCTTGGGTTGGGAGCGCAACCAGGCCAGCAGTGCGATGGCACTGAGCCAGATCGGCCACAGGCCCAGCGCCGCCACCCACCGGGCAAACGGCGTCAGTCCGTTGCGTCCCTGCACCTCGCCTACCAGCACACCCCGTGTGTGCCGTGGCAACGCCGCCACGACGCGCGCGCGATGATCCACGATGGCGGTGGCACCGGTGTTGGTGGCACGCACAAACGGACGTTCAAACTCCAGCGCCCGCATGCGCGAGATGTGCAGATGCTGGTCGATGGCGATGGTGTTGCCAAACCAGCCGATATTGCTCACGTTGACAAATATCGTGGGTGCCCGGGCCGCGTCTTCAAAGCGTGCACCGAGCTCTTCGCCAAACAAGTCCTCGTAACAAATATTGGGCGCTAGCCGTTGCCCCTGCCAGGCAAAAGATGGCTGCCCCAGGGGGCCGCGATTGAAGTCGCCCAGCGGAATGTTCATCAAGGCGGTAAACCACTTGAACCACGGCGGTATGAATTCACCGAAGGGCACCAGATGGTGCTTCTCATAGCGCCACAGATCGCTTGGCCCCGGTCGCAAGGCAATCACTGAATTGGTATAACCCGCCGCATGGCTCCCAAGGGGGATACCCACCAAGGCAGCCTGCTTACCACTTGAAAACCGTTGTTCGAGCGCGTCCCAGTAGGCATCAGGCAACTGCTGCGGCAGCACCGGGATCGCGGTCTCGGGTGCCACCACCAGCGCGGACTTGGCGGCCAGGAGGTGCTCGCCGTACCACTGCAATGCCATGGGCACACCGCTGCCGGTCTCAAACTTCTCGTCTTGTGGAATATCGCCCTGCAGCAGCGTGACCGACAAGGTGCCTGAATCGTTCGACCATGGCCCGACCCCCGAAGGCAGCCAATGGCCCAAGGCCAAAACCAGCACCAGCGCCATGCGCTGACCCCAGCCGGCACGGGCCAGCATTGCCAGCGTCGCCGCCAGCCAGGCCGCAACTGCGCCAAGGCCATAGGCACCGGCCCAGGGCGCATAAGCGGCCAATGGCCCGTCGATATGGGCATAGGCCGCCGCCCCCCAGCCAAAACCGGTGAGCCAGGTGCCGCGTGCCAACTCGGCCAGGGTCCACAGTGCCGCAAAGGCCAGGCACGACCGGCCCGAGTGCGAGCGCGCAAATCGCCAATAAAGCGCGCAGGCAGCCGCGTAGTACAGACTCAGGGCGGCGGCGAGCGCCACAATGGCCGCCACTGCCAGCACCGCGTGCAAACCGCCATAGGTGTGCATCGCAACATAAAGCCACCAAAAGGTGGCACTCAGACCCACGGTAGAGAACAGGCCGCCAAGCCAGGCAGAGTGCCGCCAACCAGGTAGGCCCTGCAAAGCGCCCACCAAACCCGCCATGGCAAGGCTTTGCAGCCACCAGAGGGGTTCGCCCTGGGTAAAAAATAGGTCGAAAGGCCAGGCCAGACTTAGCGCACTGGCCAGCGCAGCCAGGGTGACCCACGCCAATTTGAGGGGCCACGCCGCCATGGTGCGCGGCAACGGGCCGTCAAAGGGCATGGTTAAGGCTGCACCTGGCCCGAAGCAGACACCCTGAACCAGCGCACCGCGCCGCCCTTGGTGTGCATCACGACAAAATCAAGCCCACCGAGGCTAAAGCGTTCACCGCGTTTGGGCACATGACCCATTTCATGGGAGACCAGCCCACCAATCGTGTCGAAGTGATCGTCCGGGTCAGAGCCGGTCAGGACCACCGAGAACGCGTCATTGACGCGCTCAAGCGGCGTATCCCCGCTGACCCGGTAGCTACGGTCGGCCAGCGCAAAAATGTCGCCTTCGTCTTCGGCCACGTCAAACTCGTCCTCGATCTCGCCGACGATTTGCTCAAGCACGTCTTCGATCGTGATCAGTCCGGCGACACGACCAAACTCGTCAATGACAATGGCCAAGTGGTTGCGGTTGCCGCGAAACTCGCGCAAAAGGTCGTTCAGCCCCTTGGTCTCCGGAATGAACACCGCCGGCCGCAACAGCGCTCGGATATTGAGCTCCGGGGCGCGTTGCAGCTTGAGCAGATCTTTGGCCATCAGGATGCCGATGACATTCTCACGGTCGTTCTCAAAAATCGGAAACCGGGAGTGACCGGTATCGATGACCGCATGCAACAAGGCATCCATGGGCTCCTGGATGTTGAGGACGTCCATGCGGGTCGCGGGCACCATCACGTCGGCTGCCGTCAAATCGGCCATGCGAATCACGCCTTCTAGCATGGCTCTGGACTCCGAGCCAATGATGTTGTTGTCTTCGGCTTCGGCCAAGGTCTCAATCAGCTCGGCCGTGGAATCGGGTCCAGGATGAATAAATTCGGCCAACTTCTGCAGGAAGGTTCGCTTGTCTTCCCGGTCGAGATGGCGCGAAGGATGGGGGTCTGACACTGACGTGGGGGCAAATTGCCGTTATTTCGGAACCCAGAGGATAGCGGATTTGCCGGACCGCACCATAGGTAGTTGCGAGGGTTCGAAAGAGGCTGTACCCCGATCCCGGCAGCCCGATGCGCAGCCAAGGTGTGTACCGTCCCGAATCTTTAGCGCGGGTGATGGTCCCGCTGACCTTTGGCGAGGCCAGTCAGGGTTTGCACACCTGCGAGAAACGCGCGAAACTGCTGGGCCTGCACTTTGACCCGGTAATCTGTCTGTGCCAACTGCTCCGCGAGCATTTCAGACACGCGGCTATCGAGGCTGGCCCGGGGCAACTGCAGAAAGGCTTCTGACTCCGACCCGTCGCGCACCACCCGCGCCCCTGCATCCCGCGCAATCTTCAGCATGGCCTGGTTTTCGCTGAGGGCGTGAATGAACAACACATGGATGCCATCGTTACCGGCGTGCATGGCAGCTCGCTCGAACAAGCGTGCACCATAGCCGCGCCCGCGCGCCGCTGCGAGCACCGAGACACCAAATTCGGCGCAAGACTCACAGTCACTGGTCTTGGCATAGGCCAGATGCGCGACCGCCAGCAAAATGAGTTTGCGGTTGTAAATTCCGAAAATTTCATCTCTCTCAAAGTCAAGCCCTGCGACATATTGCCCAATGTGGCTGTCTTGCGCCGCATACCCAAAACGCAAACTGCGGTCTTGCGGCGAGAGTGACAAAAGGTGCTGTGCGATGCGGTCACGGTGGTTTTCGCCCAAGGACCGAATCGGCACCAGAACCCCCGTCGTACGGCGCGCCTCTACACTTGGCGGCTCGGGGCAGTAGGTGCGTAACAATTCCCGCCCGGCTACCAGTGTTGCATTGATGAGGTCTTTTGCTTCCAACATACATTCAATATAAGGGTTTTCCCTAGTACGATCACTCCAAAATCGGCAGATTGGATAGTCAAAAAGGTAAAAATCGCGGATTACCAACAGATTGGGCACTTTTTCGGATTCATTCACCAACAGCAGCATGAACGTATCAGAAACCATACGGGTGGCCGTGGCACGAGTCGCCACGTTGCGGCTGGAAACCCAAGCCTCAGCACCACTACAAGCCGCCACCACGGCGGTCAAACGCTTTCAGTCGCAGCGTTTTTCCGCCACCTACCACGACCTTTTGGCAATGCCAAAGTACGGCGCCGCTGCGCGATTTTTTCTGGACGAGCTGTACAGCGAAAAGGACTATTCGCAACGCGATGCCCAGTTTGCCCGGATCGCAGGTGCCCTGCAAAGGCTGTTTCCCCAGCAAGTGGTCGGCACTGCCGTAGCCCTGGCCGAACTCCACCAATTGAGTGAAGAGCTAGACCATGCAATGGCACGTATCTGGATGGAGCGTGCCAGCATCCCAGAAGATCATTTGGCGCGGTATGTGATCTGCTGGACCACGCTGGGACGCAGCGAAGACCGTTATTGGCAACTCGATCTGGTACTAAAAATCGGCAAGGAACTGGACCGTTTGACCAGAACCCCAGGTCTTCGGATGATGTTGCGCATGATGCGACGCCCAGCAAAAGCCGCCGGTCTGGAGGCGCTACAAAACTTTCTTGAAGCCGGTTTCGATACCTTTGCCGAAATGGCGGCACACGGCGGCGCAAACGCCCATGAATTTCTTGCCACGATTTCGCAGCGGGAAACCGCACTCATGGGCCAGCTGTTTGCCAAAGACCTGACAACGCGCACGCTCGCACTGCAACGCCAGTTTTCAGCCGCTGACGCGCCGCGATGACAGCGCGAATTTAACGCAAGCGGGGTGCCAGGCTCAGTCCGTCTGAAACGCCGACACCGCATGCGCCAGCCGAGCCGACTGCGCCTTGAGGCTCTCGGAAGCAGATGCCGATTGCTCCACCAACGCTGCGTTTTGCTGGGTCATTTGGTCCAATTCACCAATAGCCGCGTTGATTTCGCCAATTTCACGGGATTGCTCTTCGGATGCCAGCGTGATTTCGCGTACCCGCTCGCCCACTCTTTGCACCGAGCTGACAATTTCATCCATCGTGCTGCCCGCCGCCTGCACCAGTCGTGACCCCGACTCGACCCGTGCGACCGATGTATTGATCAGGGTCTTTATTTCTTTCGCCGCCTCTGCGCTGCGACTGGCCAGACTGCGCACTTCACTCGCCACTACGGCAAACCCGCGACCCTGTTCGCCCGCCCGGGCCGCTTCCACGGCTGCGTTAAGTGCAAGAATATTGGTCTGAAACGCAATGCCATCGATCACGCCAATGATCTCGCTAATTTTCTTCGAGCTTTGGTTGATGTCGTCCATGGTCACCACCACTTGTCCCACGACGGCGCCACCCCGCGTCGCCACCTCAGCGGCAGACACTGCCAGGTCATTGGCCTGTTGCGCCGCAGCCGACGACTGCCGCAGGGTATTGGTGAGATCATCCATACTGGAGACTGTGCGTTGCAGGTTGCCAGCGGTGTGTTCGGTACGGGTACTCAGGTCGTGGTTGCCGCTGACAATCTCTGCGACCGCACCAGACATGCTGTGCACCGAACTTTTGATTTCCCCCAAGCTGGCTTGCAGGGTCGCCGTGAGCCGTCCCAGAGAGTGCATTAAACTGCCATCGCGTGCACGGGGCAATTGCAGATGAAGTTCGCCGCTCGCCAGGGCCGCCAGTGCAGCGCTCGCTTCAGACGGCTCGCCACCGAGCACTGCACCCGCAGTGCGCCGTATCCACAGAGTATATCCCACGCAAACCGCGACACACAGCGTGGTGAGCAAGGCAGTGAGCAGACCTCCCATTTGCAAAAAGTCTGCCATGGTCTCTGCGGACACTTGCGCGGCCTGTGCCTTCAACCACACCGCACCCACAACCACTGAACTGCCAGCACCCGCCACCATCACCGTGGGAATGACCATCGACAGTGTCAGCTTTTGGGTGTAATTCATGCCCGGATCATAAGATATAGCGCGACAGGTCCTCGTCTTTGCTAAGTTCGGCCAGACGTGAGTCGACATAGCTGCCATCGACGCATACCGTCTTGCCGGACAAGGCGGTGGCGTCGAAGCTGACATCGTCGAGCAAACGCTCCATCACCGTCGCCAATCGACGGGCACCAATATTTTCGGTACGTTCATTGACCTCGTAGGCAATTTGGGCCAAGCGCGTGATGCCCTCTGCGGTAAAGTCAAGTGCCACATTTTCGGTCGCGAGCAGTGCCTGGTACTGTTTGACCAGCGAGGCTCGGGTTTGCATCAAGATCGCTTCAAAGTCCTTGACCGAGAGCGACTGCAACTCGACCCTTATGGGGAAGCGCCCCTGCAGTTCGGGGATCAGATCGCTGGGTTTGCTCAAGTGAAAAGCACCCGAGGCGACAAACAAGATATGGTCGGTCTTCACCATGCCATATTTGGTTGACACCGTGGTGCCTTCAACCAGTGGCAGCAAGTCACGTTGCACACCCTGGCGCGACACTTCGGCGCCACTGCTTTCGCTGCGCGAGGTCACTTTGTCGATTTCGTCAATAAAGACGATGCCGTTTTGCTCCAGCATATGCAGTGCCTGGGTCTTGATGTCGTCCTCGTTGACCAGCTTGGCTGCTTCTTCATCAAGCAAGAGCTTATGGGCTTCTTTGATCTTGAGTTTGCGCGTCTGGCGCTTGTTTTGGCCCAACTGGCCAAACATACCGCGCAGTTGCTCGGTCATCTCCTCCATTCCGGGTGGTCCCATTACTTCCAACTGCGGCACAGGGGCGGCCACATCAATTTCGATCTCGCGATCCGCCAGCTTGCCCTCGCGCAGCTTCTTGCGAAAAGTCTGGCGCGCGGTGCTTTCTGGCGTTGCCTCGTTGTTGACCACGCCAAATTCGGAGCGGGGTGGCGGAATCAGAATGTCGAGAATGCGGTCCTCGGCCGCGTCTTCGGCGCGCGAACGTACCTTGCGCTTTTCGGACTCGCGCGTTTGCTTGACGGCGATGTCTGCGAGATCGCGAATGATGGAATCAACATCCTTACCGACATAGCCCACTTCGGTAAATTTGGTCGCCTCGACCTTGATGAACGGCGCATCGGCCAATCGGGCCAGCCGGCGTGCAATCTCCGTTTTGCCCACGCCTGTGGGACCAATCATCAGAATATTCTTGGGTGTGATTTCTGCCCGCAATTCAGATTCGACTTGCTGGCGCCGCCACCGGTTGCGCAAGGCAATGGCCACTGCGCGTTTGGCCTGCGCCTGACCGACAATGTGTTTGTCTAGCTCGGTTACTATTTCTTGGGGGGTCATGCCGGGTCTCGCAAGGTTTCAATGGTGTGGTGCATGTTGGTGTAAATGCACAATTCGCCGGCGATTTCCAGCGCGCGTTTGACAATATCGGTCGCCGACAATTCGGTATGGTTAAGCAAGGCCACGGCAGCAGCTTGCGCATAGGCCCCCCCCGAGCCAATGGTCACAATCCCGTTTTCGGGCTCCAGCACATCGCCATTTCCGGTAATGATGAGTGAGGCATCGTGGTCTGCGACGGCCAGCATCGCTTCCAGGCGCCGCAGCACCCGATCCGTGCGCCAGTCTTTGGTCAGCTCAATAGCCGCTCGCACCAAATGTCCCTGGTGCTTTTCGAGTTTGGCCTCAAAGCGCTCAAACAGCGTGAAGGCATCGGCGGTGGCACCGGCAAAGCCGGCCAGCACCTTGCCGTGGTAGAGCTTGCGCACTTTGCGAGCCGTTCCCTTGACCACAATATTGCCCAGCGTCACCTGACCGTCGCCTCCGATTGCCACATCGTAGCCCAGGGCTGTTTTGCGTCGCACGCTAATGATGGTCGTTCCGTGAAATGATTCCATAAGTTATTGATCCTAAAGGATGCGGGGCGGCACAGCTCAATCGCAGGAAAGTTAAAGTAAGGTCACCGCAGCACGCTGCCGCAGGTTGCCAGAAATAGGCGACCGCTCAAATTGGGCGGGGCAGTACACGCGCATGCTCGTTAATGCCGATGACATTGAAAAAAGCTGCCACCAGGCGATGAACCTCCCTGAATTGCACCTGACAACCTTCAGATTGGCGCGTAGCGACCCAGTTCAAAATGCTCCCCGCCGCAGAAAAATCGACGCGCACCAGATGGCCGCAGTTCACGGTCACGCGACCATTGCGATGGTTGACCGGATCGGCACCCGAGAGTGCGTGGGTTGCGTCCCCCAATACTTGTCCCTTGAGCTCAAGCTGAACCGGCCCGAGGTTTGCGCTTCCCATGATGGTGGTCGCGAGCGCACTCTGCTCAGCACCCCACACGCTAGGTGGCGCGGCGTTGGAGTGATTGTTCAATAGTGGAACATCCCGGTATTCACAGCGTGGCGGTGTCCAGGGCGGTGGAGCAACTTCGAAGGTTACACAATAATCCAGCGCCGCCAACTCAAACTCATCCTGCAAATGCATAGCGCGCAAGGCATTCAGCCGCACAGCCCACCAGGCGACTCCGATACTTCGATTGCCTGAAGGCATCATCGACCGAAGGGTTTGCACCAAATGCTCTGCACCGCTAAACCGCAGGCTGACGTCTTCGGCACACAAACTGTCAAAAAGTCCGGCCATCAGGTCCATGGCATCAGGCGCGATATGGGTCAAGCGCGACCAATCCAGCAGCCAAGGTGTCGGATGACTCGACAGCACCTCACGCAACTGCTCCATGGCAAGCATGTTGAGCTCGGGCGGACAACCCCAGATGGGAGTCTTCGAATGCTGGTTTTCTACTGAACCTGGCGACCCCACCGGCTCGGCGCCTGGTGATTGGTCAGGGCGCGCATCCTCAGCGCCTATGGTGCCCCAGAGCGGCTCAAGCCGATCAAAAAAGCGACCGAACTCGGTCACGGCAAGGTCAAATTTTGATCGGTTGTCGGTTGCGCGGTACAGGTCCAACAGTGCTGCGGCCCATGAAAGTCCGGCCTCAGGAAGAGCCGCATCTGCTCTAAGTGCGGCGAGTAGCCCGGTTTCGGCACCGGCGTCATCGCCATTGGCGAAACGAATGGCCGCTTCCTCAAGCTCTGGATCGGTCGCCAGGTCTTCAACCTCAATCGCAAAAAGTTTGGAAGCGGAAAAACCGGCGTCCGAGCCATCATAACTTTGCGCCAATACACCAATCACGGGATTGATGGCCTGCATTGACGGGTTGCGAGCTTGCGGGGTGGGCAACGGCGGCGCACGGTAATCCACTCCGCCCCCCATCTCGGTCGGTGCAAATTCTTCTACCGCCGCCTTAGCCACAGGAAAGTTCATTTCCGCCTGAACGGTTGGCTCAAAGGCGAGCGGGGGTGCCACCGTACTGGCGTCCTGCAACACCGTGGGAGGTGCCTCCGGACCTGGTGACCGGGCGACCGCAAGGCCGCTTGCTGGCCCCCCCGAGGCAGCCTGCTTTCCCTTCCACCACTGCTTCGACATCTGGGCTTCGATGTCATCGATTTTTTTCAAGGTCACCGCGCGCCCGTCGGGGTCGGTCGCATAGCTCGATTGAAACACCGAGGGCCGGGCCAACACCCCTTGCGCATCGCCGTCGCGACTAAGGTTACGCAGCTTGCGCAATTGATCGAACTCGCGCTTGCGGACAAAGTCGTTTTGCCGCTTGCGCTCGATCATGGCTTTGAGCGCCTGCTTGTCGTAGCCGCCCTCCTGCTCGGGCTCAGAGCGCTCCAGTTCGGCCCAGTCTTTGGTCGGGTTGCGAACGAACATCGCCACCTTGGACAGCAAGGTTGGTCGGTCGTCTTTGGTCGCCATTGAAAAATTGAGAGGGTATTCGGGGCTGCACGCGGGGCAGCTTAATCACCGAACATTTTTTGCTTTAACTCACGCCGCTGCTGCGCCTCCAGCGAGAGCGTCGCGGTGGGTCGGGCTAACAACCTGCCGACACCGATCGGCTCACCGGTCTCATCGCAATACCCGTAGTCGCCAGAGTCGATGCGTGCAATGGATTGCTCAATTTTCTTGAGAAGTTTGCGTTCACGATCACGGGTACGCAATTCGAGGGCGTGCTCTTCTTCAATCGTGGCACGGTCCGCCGGATCGGGCGTTACCGAGGTGTCTTCCCGCAGGTGTTCGGTCGTTTCACCTGCGTTGCTCAAAATGTCACGCTTCAAGGTGACCAGCTTCAAGCGAAACGCCGCCATTTGAACGTCGTTCATGTACTCGGTATCTGGCATGGACAATAAATCAGCATCGGTCAACTGATCCAGCGGTTTGGTCTTCCAGTTATCGGCAAGTGCGGGGTCTTTTTTGATGGCAGAGGGCATGACGGGAACAATGACAGGCTCGGGCAAGGTTTGGGTATAGCTGGCTTTGGCCGCAGTGGAGGCTACCGTCTGGGCCATGGAGGGAACGGTCAGTTGCGCCAGGCGCGAAGACGGTCGTCCGGCTTTGGCAGGCACCGATGCGGTAGCTACTGACGCGACTTTGGTGGAAGTAGGGGAGGTGGACATGGAACTTTTTTCAATCTGGGCCGACGAAGTGGTGACTGTTTTGCCTGAGGACTTGTTGACCGGGTTTTTGACAGCGTCGCCGCCCTTGGGCGAAGACGATTTGCTTTGCGATTTCGAGCGGTCCTTGTCTATGGAAGATGCCGATGCGTGATTTACCTGGGCTAACGGTGTTGCCGCAGCCTTGGCCGACACCAGCTTGGGTTTGGTCGGCGTGCGCACAGATTTTTCAGCCAAAGGAGCCGCGACCTTGGTAGCTGACTTGCTGGTGTCCACACGGTCTTCATTCCCGGCACTGGATTTCACTCGATGTCTCCTGGCAGAGCTGCGCTGCACATGGTCGTTGGGGGATGCCACCCCCCCAGCGTGCTTTAATTTCTTATCTGGCGGGGTTTCTACGGCGGGCGAGTGTACAGGCAAGATCCTGCCAAATCCCATCAGTTGCAAAAGCGAGACAAACATTTCACTCCCAGATTCGTAAATCGGTGGCGCTTTAACTGCCCACCAGCGACTGTTCCATGCCTTGCATCAGAATGTCCTTGGGCAGATCGATTCCGATAAACACCATCTTGCTGCACCGGGTCTCACCTTCGGCCCAGGCGGGGCCCAGATCGCTGCCCATCAACTGGTGAACCCCTTGAAAAATCACCTTCCGATCGGTCCCCTGCATGTACAAGACACCCTTGTAGCGCAGCATTCGCGGTCCGTAAATATTGACTATGGCACTTAAAAAATCTTCGAGCTTGGCGGCATCAAAGGGTCGCTCCGACTTGAATACAAAACTCTTCACGTCGTCGTCATGGTGGTGATGGTGCCCATGCCCATGCGAGGGATGGTCGCAATGCTCACCTGGGGCATGATCATGATGGTCGTGGTCGTGGTCGTGGTCGTGGTCGTGGTCGGCATGGTTATCGTCCTTCAGGAAATCCGGATCGATATCGAGCTTGGCATTGAGGTTAAAACCACGCAAGTCAAGCACCTCGGACAAGGCAACTTCGCCAAAATGCACCGACTTGATGGGTGCACGCGGATTCATGTGCTTGAGACGGTGCGTCAGGTCGTCGAGCTCGGCGGTTGACACCAGGTCCGACTTGCTGATAAACAACTGGTCGGCAAATCCAACCTGCCGGCGCGCCTCCTGGCGGTCGTCGAGCTGGTTCTGCGCATGCTTGGCGTCCACCAGCGTCAAAATGGAGTCAAGCAAGTAGCTCTCAGCGATTTCATCGTCCATAAAAAAGGTCTGAGCCACCGGCCCCGGATCGGCCAAACCGGTGGTCTCGATGACCACCCGGTCGAAATTCAACAGACCCTGGCGTTTTTTGGCCGCCAGAAGTTGCAAGGTGGCACGTAGATCTTCCCGAATGGTGCAACAAATGCAGCCATTGCTCATCTGAATGATCTGCTCCTGTGTGTCACTCACGAGAATGTCGCTGTCGATGTTTTCTTCACCGAATTCATTTTCAACCACGGCGATCTTCTGACCATGCGCCTCGGCCAGCACACGTTTGAGCAGTGTGGTTTTGCCTGAACCCAGAAAGCCGGTCAGTATGGTGGCGGGAATCAAACTCATAGACGCATCCAAAAATAAGCAGGTGGGGAGTGTAGCGGCCAATTCAAGTCTGGCGCTGACAATTGCGCATCGCTTATTTACGCATCAACACCAGTCCCTTGAGGTATTCGCCTTCTGGAAAGCTCAGCGTCATGGGATGGTCTGGCGCACCGCCCAGGCGCTCGGTGACAAAACCATCGACTCCGGCATCAGCCGCGGCGCCCGCCACAATTTTGTGAAACAGATCAGCCGAGATGCCGCCTGAGCAAGAATACGTAAACAGCACGCCACCGGGCGTAAGTAATTTGAGCGCCAGGCGGTTGATGTCCTTATAGGCCCTGGCTGCGCGATCGGCATGGGTGACTGTGGGCGCAAATTTGGGGGGATCGAGCACGATCGCGTCAAAACTACGCCCCTGTTCCAGAAACAGACGCAAGGACGCGTTGACATCGGCGTCCATCCAACTGACGCTGCTTGCGTCAAAACCGTTCAGCGCGACATTGGCCGCCGCTTTTTCGAGCGCCGGTGCGGACGAGTCAATCGAAGTCACATGGGCCGCACCACCCGCCAGCGCCGCCACCGTAAAGCCCCCGGTGTAGCAATAGCAGTTGAGCACCCGCTGCGGCTGCAAGTGGCGACACATGTCAGCAAACTTCTTGCGGCTGTCGCGTTGGTCAAGGTAGAACCCGGTTTTGTGACCCTGCGCGATATCAAGCTCTAGCTTCCAGCCGTGTTCCTGAATCACCAAATCCGTCGCTCCCTGCCCGCGCAACCAGCCTGTCGTCTCAGGCAAGCCCTCCAGTGCGCGGCTGCTGGCATCCGATCGCTCGTATAACCGCGTCAGCCCGCTCGCGCTCAGCAAAGCGTCGGCGAGCACAGCCTTCCAGCGCTCGACTCCACACGCTAGAAACTGCGCCACCAGGGTGTCGCCGTAGCGGTCCACCACCAGCCCCGGCAGTCCATCCGATTCGCCGTGAATCAGGCGCTGGCCATCGCTCTGGATGGCGAAGCGCTTGCGCGCCTGGACCGCGCTATGGATGGTTGCGGCAAACAAACCGGCATCGATGCGTTGTTTTTCGTCAAAACTCCAGACCCGCGCCCGAATTTTTGAGGTGGGACTAAACGCCGCCCAAGCCAGAAACTGACCCGCACTGGACTCCACCCGCACGGTCTCGCCACTGTCTGCAGCGCCCTTGGCAATGGCGGATTCGAAAATCCACGGGTGGCGGCGTAGCAGCGACCGCTCCTTGCCTTCTTTCAAACGTAGGGTTTTCATGGGTCGAATCCAGGTTCAATGGTCCTTGCCTTTGCGGCGCGCACGCGGATGCGCCGCGTCGTAGGCCTTGGCAAGGTGCTGAAAATCAAGGCGGGTATACACCTGGGTCGTCGTGATGTTGGCATGGCCCAGCAACTCTTGCACGGCACGCAGGTCGCCGCTGGATTGCAGCACGTGGCTGGCAAACGAGTGGCGCAGCATGTGCGGATGGACCGGCGTGGCCAGCCCCGCCAACTGGCTGCGGCGCCTGAGGCGCTGCCAGACCGATTGTGCCGTCAGGCGGGTTCCGTTACGCCCTGTGAACAAAGCTGGCTGCTCCGGCGGGGGAGTGGATGGCTCCCCACTTGCCTGGCGACACTCCAGCCAGCGGCTCAGCGCCTGCAGTGCCGTGCGACCCACTGGCACGATGCGCCGTTTGCTGCCCTTGCCCAGCACATGGGCCTCGGCCGCCGCCAGATCCACCCAACCCCGTGCCTGGCCACTGGCTTGCACGTCAAGCCCCACCAGTTCACCCACTCGCAAGCCGCTGCCATACAGCAACTCGACAATCGCCGCGTCACGCGCCTCCAGCCAGGGATCGTCAGCACTTTTGAAGTCGGCAAACTGCACGGCATGGTCAACCCCCAGCGCCTTGGGCAAGGGTTTGGGTGCTTTTGGGGATCGCACGTCCTGAACTGGATTGGTCGCAATCAGCCCCTCGCGACCCAACCAGGCATAAAAGCCACGCCAGCCCGACAAAATGAGCGCAATACCGCGCCCGCTGCGGCCCGCGCTGTGCATCTGTGCAACCCAGCGCCGAATGTGGTGGTGTTGCACTGCAGGTAATTCGACCCCCACCTGTGCTGCGTATCCGGTGAGCTTGGCCAGGTCCAACGTGTAAAGCGCAAGAGTGCGCTCGGCCAAGCGCTTTTCTACTCGGACGTAGGTCAGATAGCGCGCAACAAGGACTGTGTCACCAGATTCAGGCGACAGAACCTGCGTCGGGGATTGCTTCACCAAGCGCCAGCCGGCTGACTAACGCAGGCGCGACAGGGCGGCACTGGCCAGGTCGCCGATGCGTGCCAAGAACTCTGTTCCCATGCCACTGTGAAAACGCTGGGAATCGCTAGAGGCGAGCACCAACATGCCAAACGCCGGCGACGACGTGGTCGTCGGTACGCTGCGCAAGGGCACCAACGCCAGCGAGGTCACTGCGCCCGGCTCTGCGAGCCAACCTACGCACTCAAACCCCGTATTAAGCCCGCAAAAGGGTTCCATAAGAGACGATGCGAACATTTTGGCGTCGTCGCTTACGCCTTGTGCAAAACTCTGGCCCACATATTCAGCCGCAACACCCCACACACGGATAGCGACTTGAGGCACGGAAAACTGGCGCTTGATCTCTTCGCTCACCTGGGCCGGCAAAGCCGCTGCATCGGCCACCTGGAACAGGCTGCAGGCCCAGCGCAGCACCCTGTCGGACAAGATCACATTGTCGTTGCCGTTGCGAATCATCTCCATCACGCGCTGCTCCAGCACCTTGATTTTTTCCCGCAGCATCTCGGCCTGCCGCTCTTGCAGGCTCACGGTCCGGTGGCTGTGCGGGCTGGTGAACTGCACCGCTGCCAACAGGTCAGCGTGCCGCACAAAGAAATCTGGGGTGTTGGCAAGGTAGCTGGCAATGTCCTCTTCGGTAAACGGGTTGCCAAGTGCGGTGTTCAATGAATTGCTCACGGGTTTTCTCACAAGTTGTCAGGAATCTCGATTACGCCACGAAAAACGGTGGTCGCAGCGCCGGTCATCATGACCGGTGCCGCATCACCCGCCCAGGCGATGCGCAAAAGTCCACCGCGAGTCTGAACATCGACCTCAGCGTCGAGCCAGCCCAGTCGAATCCCGGCCACCACGGCCGCACAGGCCCCGGTACCACACGCGAGGGTCTCACCCACTCCACGCTCAAACACACGCAGGTCAATGTGGCTGCGGCCCCGCACTTGCATAAAACCCACGTTGACCCCTCGGCTAAAACGCGGACAGTTTTGAACTTGCGGGCCGAGTGTCAGCACGGGCGCGGCATCTAGGTCGTCGACCCGCAGCACGGCGTGCGGATTGCCCATGGAAACAATCGCAACCAAGACTGACGCGGGTGACTCGGTGTCAGCCAACTCAAGGGACCACAAGCCAAATCTCCCCTGGTCAAGGTATTGCAGATTGGATGCATCAAAAGGAATTTGCTCCAGCGCAAACACCGGTGCGCCCATATTGACCGTCACCCGGCCGTCGCCCGTCAGTTCCGGTTCAATTACGCCTTTCATGGTCTGCACCCGAATGCGGTCTTTGGTGGTTAACCCTGCATCACGCACAAACCGGGCAAAGCAACGTGCACCATTGCCACACTGCTCCACCTCCGCACCATCGGCGTTGTGAATGAGGTACTCAAAATCAATGCCTTCGGCTGGCGATGGACGCACTGTCAGAATCTGGTCCGCACCAACACCAAAGTGGCGGTCACCCAGAAACCGGTAGTGTCGAGCAGCAAGACCCAAGCGCCCTGTGGTTTCGTCAAGCACCACAAAGTCATTGCCCGCGCCCTGCATCTTGGTAAATTTGATTTGCATGGGCCGGATTATCCCCGGCCCGGCGAACGCGCTCCCGAACCCAGCGTCCTTAGCCGTGGTGGTGGCCGCCGTCTTCGTCGACTTCCTCATAGCCGGTGATCATGGCCTTGAAGTGGGCCGAGGGGGTGTGTCCCAGGCTGGCCAGGTACACGTGCACGATGATGAAGCCGCTGAACAGGATGAACAGCAGCACATGGATGGTGTCTACCACGCGCACGCCGCCCAGTGCTTCCACGATGCCTGCAAAGCGGGCGACATCCCAAAGCAGCACGCCCGTGAAAAACTGCGCGGGAACCAGCATCATCATGATGATCTGGTACATCATGCTTTGCAGGGGGTTGAATTTGCGGTAGGCGCTGGGATGGTGGGGGTTTACCTCGCCGCGGAAAATGCCATAGCCGTAGTACTGCATCTGCTTGAAGCTATCCTTGAAGTACTTGGTAGGACTCAGTTCGGGGTGGTAGACCTTGATTTTGTCGGTGAACAGGTAAAACCCGAGCCAGATGAAGAAGTTCGCAATCAGGACAAAACCGATCCAGTTGTGCGCCACCACGGCCGTGCGAAACGACACCCATTGAAACAGGTCGAGGTAGCGGATTTGCAATCCGGTCAGTATCAACAGGACAAAGCCAAAAGCGTTGGTCCAATGCCAGATCCGGACCGGAAGCGGATGAATATAGAGTTTTTTCATGGCGGATTCCTGTTATTTCGGAGCTTGCTCTGATGGTGATGGAGCACCAGGGGTCGCTGCATCCCCTGCCGCAGCTGCTGCAAGGCGCTCGGCTTCCAGACGTTCACGTACACCTTTAAATAGACGTTTGATCGTCATGTGACCAATCGGTACGCACACGGCACCCGCCAGAACCATCACCAGAAGAATGTCCAACAATTTGATGCGGGTGCTGCCAATCGCGTAGAAGCCGCGTACCGAGTTCATGGACGTCAGTGAACTCAGAACTTCCTTCTGCACTCCATGGCGCAGCGGGCGACCGTCTGGGCCGGCGATCGTCAGAGTGACACTTTGGAACGGAGCGGCACCGGCCTGGTGACAGGCGTTGCAGTCCTTGATCGCCTTTTCTTTTTCGCTGAGTTGATGGGCTTCGACCCCCGACTTGACTTCCAGGCGTCCACGTAGCACGGTTTTGCCGGGCGCGCCTTCTTGGTTGAATTCTTTGAGGAGGCTCCAAAGAGCACGCTCGTCCAGGCCCATACCCGCGCCGTCGGCGGCATCTGTCAAGCTCTCAAACTTGGGCACCCCGGTTTTCTCGGATAACTGCACATTTTTTCCGGCATCAAACAGACGCAGATTCACGCGGCGCTGGGCCGTTGGCACATGGCAGGCTGGGCAGGAAATGGACGCAAAATGCAGCCCTGTGTTGGGCAGCCAATCCTGGTGTTGCGCGACTGCTTCCTTGTGGCAGGACAGGCAAGTGTCCTTGACACCATCGCCCATGGACGCGGCCTTGACATCATGGGCCTGGTGGCAATCGGCGCACAGTGGTGCCGACTTTCCTTTGGCAATCCGTTCCAGACCATGAACATCTTTGGAGTAGGCCTTGAAAATTGCCTCGTGGCACTTGACGCAAGGCGTGGCTTCAATGGGCTGGACTTCCTTGAAGGAACGTACGGTGTGCGGGTTGTGGCAATCTGAACACAAGGGTGCCTTTTCGTTGCCCTCTTTCACCATTGCGGCATGCACGCTGTCATCGTATTGCACATATTTCTTTTTGTGACAATCACGGCAGGCATTGCCCTGAGCCAATGTGAAGTCGCGTTTGCTCTTGATGTCCGACTTGACCTTGCCATGGGTCTTGGCGTCGAGGTCAGCGTGACAATCTTCACACGCGGTCTCGTTGTGCATCGACTCCAAATAGGCCTTGGTGGAAATGCGCATGGACAGCACTTCGCCGTTTTGCAGCACCTTTTTGACACCTTCCTTGTCGTGGCAGGCCAGGCAGTCTTTCTCGGCGTCACCGAGCTCGACGTCTGCAGCGAACGTAAAAGATGTGGTCAGGCACCAGAGCAGGACCACCAGGCCCGCCCACCATGGCGTGCCGGCATTCAGCGAACCCATCGCTGAGTGGTTTGGACGAACGTTTCTCATTGAAGAGGCCCTCTTTGGGATATCGGCTCAGCATAAAGGCACCGCGGAGAGTGACTTCCGCGGTGCCTATGTGAAAGATAACATGGTCAAAGCGCTGGCATATTGCGCTGAGTCAGGCAATTTCTTATTTGGTGCTGGGCGTGCCCTTGAAAGCCTGGAAACCGGTCCAGAGCAACATGCCCAACCCGACAAATGGCAATGTCACGACGTAGATCAGACCAATGAACGGAGCGGCAATGACCAAGCCCACGTTGCGGGTGGCGGGGTACTTCCTGGCCAAGGCCTTGCCTGCAATACCCAACAGCATGGCCATACCGACCGCGGGCAGCGCCATCGCATACACCAAACCGATGAACGGGGCTGCCAGGAACAGCGCAATGTTCACCAGCCGGCTACGTTCCTTGGTCACCTCGACCGGAATTTCTTCGTTGGCGGCCTGGCTTGGCAATGGAACGGCTGCCACCGGGGCGGTTTGCAACAGTGCCTGGGCTGCACTTTCTTCGATCATCTCGGGCGACAGGGGCTTGTTAAGGAAGGCCGAGACGCCAGCGGCCTTGGCACGCGCCTGGTTGTCAGTGGAGCCGTATCCGGTAACGATGACTACCGGGGTCCAGGGGCGGCGGGCCTTGATTTCTTCGGCCAGCTCAATACCGCTCATGCCGGGCATCTTGATGTCGGAGAACACCACGTCGTACTCTTGTTCACGCATTTTTTCCAATGCCTCGGCGGCGTTCTCGGCGGTCACCACCACGTACCCTTTTTGCGACAAAACACGGTTGAAGCTCTTGCCCACGACCGGGTCATCATCCACTACCAAAACTTGACGAAGTGCGCTCATGATTTTCTCCAAAAGATTAAAAAATTGAAACTTGATGAAAGGAAGGAATACCCTAATGGACCGTGGCCGCTTGCATCGTCTGCTCGCACCGAATCGCCCACCGCTTGTGCATCATTGCGCCGTTGGCTGCATTGATGATGTCGTCGGGTCCCGCGGGTTTGGACAGGTAGTCGTAAGCCCCAAGAGAGACGGCCTGCTTGGCAGAGTCAACACCGGGATAGCCGGTGATGATCACGACTTCGCTTTCGGGCCAACGTTCCTTGATGATCTTGAGCACCGACATGCCATCCATGCCAGGCATGCGCAGATCGAGCAAAACCACATCAAACGCGTGGGTTCCCATTAGTTGGATCGCATCCTGTCCATTGGTGACGGTCTGCACATTGCAATGCTCGCTGGCCAGCGTTCTGAGGTAGCTCAGGCGCACCACTTCTTCATCGTCTATGACCAGAATTTTTGCTTTGGCGTTCATTTGATTACCTCGTATGTCGAATCTGATACCCATTTAGCAGGGATCGTGCCAAGCAATGATTCTTTGAAAAAACTGTTTTAATTCAATAACTTAGAGTATTAAAAATGGGCGACGCTCAATCGATCGGCGATTCTGATGGGCATGAAGTACAAAAAATTCATACAGTCGGGGCTGTCTAAGTGGAACTTCACCAAGCTTGCCCAGTGAGAAACCACGTGATCTAGAAAATATTATTTTTATACAGGGTTACTGCTGTGCTCAGAGTCTTTTCACAGGGTGGATAGGTTCAGACCTAGATTCCTCAATTGACCGCTTACTTTTGTTGGTAAGTCCTCATGAACTCTCACTTTATTGGCCTTGAATCGTGTCACCTTTGGGTGACAGCGCTACGTGCCCGATTGAGCCGCTGGCAACGCACCTGGGGTTGTTGCTCCTCCTCGCAGGCAGTAGCCTCGCCTACCCAGAAACGCCGCCAGCAGCGCACTCGGACACGTCCAACTGAAGCGCAATCTAGGTCCATTACAACTATTGGCATTAGCTTAGCAACAGCGGCTTGTGTCGGGAGTTTGACCTATTTGGTGCGCCTCCTAGCGCGTACTTGGGTCGTCATGGAACCTGATCATGGACCGACCGGCATCCTTAGCCTCGTACATTGCTGCGTCGGCCCATTTCAGGACATCGTCCGCTTGGGAGACTGTGCCGTTGAAGACCACCACGCCAATACTCGCCGAACAACGGTGTGACACACTTTGCTCGACCCGTCCGTCACTGCGAACCGTCAACGCATAGGGCTCGGACAAATGGGCAAGAACTTTTTGCGCCACACCTTGCGCCTCATGCCGTGACACAAGGCTATCAAGGTCCAAGCCGCTGAGGATCACGACAAACTCGTCACCCCCGAAGCGCGCCACGGTATCCACTGCGCGAACGCAGCTTTTCAAGCGCTGTGCCACCTCCATGAGCAATAGGTCACCCACTTCATGGCCGTGACGGTCGTTGAGCGGCTTGAAGTTGTCCAGATCGAGAAACATCAGCGCCCCATGCACGCCCGAACGTTTGCAGGCTGCTATGGTCTGTTCCAGACGATCATTGAGCAAGCGGCGATTGGGCAGGCTCGTCAGGGGATCGTAAAACGCAAGTTGGCGGATCTGTTCTTCCAACATCTTACGTTCGGTGATATTGCGGGCGGTTGCCTGCAGCACCGTCTTGCCGTCCATGGTCATCGCGTTGAGCAAAATCTCAGTGACAAAGGGCGCACCCGTGTCGGCGCGCACGTGCGTCCAGTCAAAGTGATGGTGCCCTTGGGCCATCGCCGTCGCAATGTGCTGACTGGCCAGTGTCGCGGAATCTGTACCACAGGGCTGTTGGGGCGGAGACAGGTCGACCGGATTGAAGCGACAAAAATCCTCCTCGGTTGCGCAACCATACATCGCCAGCGCTGCCGGGTTGCCGCCAAAGAAGCCGCGCTCGTCCATCATCATTACCGCATCGCTGGTGGAATCGAACAGCATGTGGTACTTGGCTTCAGACCTTGCCACCGCCTCCTCGACCGATTTGCGCTCGGTGATGTCGGTAGAAATGCCGCACAGGGCGTAAATCTCGCCGGTCTCGTTGCGCAAGGGCAATTTGACGCTGAAATAGGTCGCTGTACGGCCCGCATTGGCGTGTAAATTGGACTCTTCGACTTTGAGTGTCTGGCCCTGCTGCAAAACCAGTGTGTCGTTAGTGCGTAGCCTGGCTGCGGTGTCGGCATCAAAAAACGACGCATCACTCTGACCGACGATCTCATCGGCCGACTTGCCGAACAGTTCACACAAAGGACGGTTGGCAAACAGATAGCGTCCGTCCGTATCTTTGAGATAAATATAGGCGTCGACGCTCTCCAGTATGTTGAATAGTTTTTGCTCGCTCGTCCGCAGCGCCAGCTCCCGTTGCGCCAGGGTCTTCAGCAAACCGTTGAAGCCGCTAATCAGCTCACCTATTTCATCCTGCCGGGCAATGGCCAGAGGCTGCGGCGGCTGATCGCTGGCAGTCAGATGCGCCAACATCTTGGCGGTTTCCAGGACAGGCGCCAGCGCATGTCGGAGCATCCACCATGTCAGCGCCCCCGCCAGTACGGTCAGCAAGGTCGTGGCGAGCAGCATGCGCCGCTGCAGGTCGCGGACCAGCGCAAACGCTTCTTCGGTGGCTATGGAGGCGGAGACACCCCAGTCGACTGCGGTGAGACGCACTCCCGAACTTAGGACTTCTACGCCAAACGGATTGATGTAGACCTGCGTACCGACAAACCCATCGATAAAACGGTCGATGGCCGGCACTGCGCCGCGCGGATGCAGCGGCTGCATGATGCGCTCTTTCCGGGTTGCCGTAATGATTAGACGCTCCTTGAGCGCCACCAGAAAATAACCGCCAGTTTTGCCATACTTGCTCTGGGTCAGATGGTCCAGAAAACCCGCACGGTCCAGCGCGACGACACCCGCTAGCGCGCCAATCACCGTGTTGTCCGCACTGCGAATCGGGGTGGCAATTCCAAAAACTGGAACAGCAGGTTGTCTGCCCATGACCGGCTTGCCGATGAATGATTTGCCTTGCTTCAACGCGACCGCCACGGCATCGCGGTCCATGAAGTTGTGTCCGATCCGTCCGGTGGCCTGCGGCACCTCGGCAATCGCCGTACCGTCTAGCCGTGAAACAAAGATACCCCCGTTGAACAGGCTGCCAAACACCGGCCGTTCGTTCAAATAGGCCTGCAGCGACGGCGTGTTGCCCAAAAGCGCTGGGGTCAATTGACCCGCGACCTGTTCGAGTGCCTTGACGCGGTCATGGAGGTGTTCGTCGATCGAGCCCGCGACCAGGGATACCGTCGCGAGTTGCTGCTCGCCGAGTTGGCGCTGCATGTCATCGCGCAGCATGCGGCCAAGGTAGAACGACAGCGACCAGATGCTAGCGACAAAAATAGCAAGCGTGAAAAGCGTCACCCGTGTCTTGAGTGACCTGCCTTGAATGAGGTTCCAATGCATATATTGGCGCGTGTGCCCTAGGCCAGACCTGCGGCATCAACCGACAGTAGTTCAACCAGATAGCCAAGTATCGCACCTTGGATCAGCCCACAGTCTGTCTGCAACTCCAGTTTTTACCAAGGCTATGGCGCAATCTCCAAGCGGGTATCGCGCAGCGTGAAAGTCAACGGTAGCTGGCCAGGTGAATGTTGGTTTCGGTGCTGCGAATGCCAGTAACCAACCGGATGCGCTCCAGCACCTGGGACAACTCTCCCATGGAGATGGCTTCAATTTCGGCCAGCAAATCCCAGCGCCCATTGGTGTCGTGCAGGGCCACGACGCCAGGCTCGCCGAGCAGGCTGGCAATCACCTGGCGTGTGGTGTTGCCTTCGACCAATACCCCCATCCAGGCTCGGATTCGCTCGGGCTCGGCCTGCGGGCGCAGCTTGAGGGTGTATCCCACAATCACCTGGGTGTCTTCGAGCTTACGCAGGCGGTTTTTGACCGTGCCACGAGACACCCCCAGCTTGTAGGCCAGGTCGGCAATGTTCATGCGTGCATTTTGCCGCAGCAGGCTGATCAGGCGTTGGTCGGTATCGTCCATTGTGCATATTGTCAATCAACGTTGTCGTTTTGACAATTATTTCGACTTTTGGTAGCAAATGTGACGATTTACATTGGCACGTATCGGGTGGAGACTCTGCAGGGTTCAGCGCAGACGATAAAGAGACCTCCCCATGAAACATTCACACCCCTTGCAAAACACCCTCTCGGTGAACCCTTTATACCTGAGCGCCCCAGATGCTGTGGCACTGGTGCATCGCAAAGGCTTGAGACACTGCATTGCCGCCATTGCCGACAACATCCGCCAGGATTTTTTGCGTTGGCACGACTTTGACAAGTCAGCCCGCGTGGCCAATCACTCGGCACATGGTGTCATCGAGCTCATGCCGATCTCGGATGCCAAGGCCTACAGCTTCAAATACGTCAACGGACACCCAACAAACACGGCCATCGGTTTACCCACGGTGATGGCCTTTGGCGTACTGGCCGACGTGGCCACCGGTGCTCCCCGGTTGCTGAGCGAGTTGACACTGACCACCGCGATGCGCACTGCAGCCACCTCGGCGCTCGCGTCCCAGTTGCTAGCCCGTCCCGACAGCCGTGTGATGGCGTTGATTGGCAACGGCGCACAAAGTGAATTTCAGGCGATTGCTTTTCAACAAATGGTGGGTATCGACACCCTGCGGCTGTACGACACTGACCCTGTGGCGACGGCCAAACTGGTGGCCAATTTGAGTGCAAGCTGCCTAAAGCTCAAGGTATGCCAAAGCGTGGCGGAAGCGGTGCAGGGTGCCGATGTGGTGACCACCGTGACGGCAGACAAAGCCTATGCCACCATTATCACGCCCGACATGCTGGAGCCAGGCATGCACATCAATGCGGTCGGCGGCGACTGTCCCGGCAAAACCGAGCTGGCGGCGGGCGTGCTTGCCGCGGCAAAGGTCTTTGTCGAATACGCCCCGCAATCGCGCCTGGAAGGAGACATCCAGCAAATGCCTGCCGATTTTGATGTGACCGAGCTTTGGCAAGTGTTGAGTGGCGTGCGCACCGGGCGCGAAAGCGTAGCGCAGATTACCGTGTTCGACTCGGTTGGCTTTGCCCTGGAAGACTATGCCGCGCTGCGCTTCATGCACGACACCGCGTTGGAGCTAGGGCTGGGTCAACACTTGGCGTTGATCCCGCAGATGGCGGACCCGAAAAACCTGTTTGGCACCTTGCTGCAAGCTGAAAGCGCGACGATCCACGCGGTCGCCTGATATCTGATCTTGTTTTGTACCGTCTGGAAAAATGAAATGTTTTCGGCCTGCGTGGGGTCATAGTCAACGCTGGTGGCATAGATGTCGGTGATTTTTTTGATAGAAATGCCGCTCACTGGTGCGGATGTCCTTAATGCGCTGCGTCAGCGCATCAAAATAGTCAAACGGCTGGTCCGAATTTTTCAGGCGGTCGTCGTTCAGCAATAAGCCTTTGACGATGTACTCGCACAACTGCTGTGTTGCCCAGATGCGAAAGCGCGTTGCCACCGCGCTTTTCACGCGGTAGCCCACCGACAAAATGGCATCCAAGTTGTCATGTTGAGGGTTCGCTTCACTTGCCGCGCCCCCTCCTGGCGAACTACTGAGAAATCCTTAGGGGTGCGGAAATAGCAGAGGTACCGTTTATGGTGGTGCAAGCGGGATGCAGTGCGAGACGCCCTGAGTGCAGTGTGGCTTACTTTATGAACGAAGGGGAGCGACGCAATGCGCCCGTCAGTGCCGTTAGTAACGGTACATTGGCTGTTTCCGAATCCCTTAGCAGTTGAGTTGGGGTCAAGTTCACCCTCGCTGTAAATATTTTTCAAGTGCATCCGCACATTTTCTGAAGTGATACCAAACAGCTCCGCCATGAGCAATGGCATTAACCACACGGTTTCATCCACACATCGCACATCGAGCTTGATTTGCCCGTTTTCACTCTGGTAAATCACAAACTGCGATGCATTGCCGTCCGTCATGATGTTTCTCTCCCGCTATAACGCTGTGCATTTGAACCGACAAGGATTCCTTGCCAGTTGCTGAACTGGCCTGGCGAAAGCCACTTCGGGCTGCGGTTGACGTGCGCTGACCCTTGAAGCTGTGCACAGCATCGGGCGTAAAGGCCAGGCCTTGGCTTTGCATGAAGTCGGCCAGCTTGGTGACGGCGGCGTCCAGCTTCTGGATGACGACTGGGCGTTGTCCACCAGCCAGATAGTGCGGGCCTCCTCGCCCGATTTTTCACCCGAGAACAGGGCAATAGCGGTGTCCACATTGGCTTGCTGTTGGCGAAAGACGAGGATATTGCCTTAGGGTTTGCTGCCGTTGAGTATGCGGTTGGTGCGCTAGAAGGCCTGTATCAAGCCGTGGTGCTTGAGGTTTTTGTCCACGTACAGCGTGTTGAGGTACTTGCTGTCAAAGCCGGTGAGCAGCATGTCCACCGCGATGGTGTCGTCGATTTTCTTGGCCGCAGGGTAGTCGGCATTGGGCCACTGCTGGTCTTTGATGCGCTTTTGCACGCCTTCGTAATACAGGTCAAACTCAGTGTCTGCATTGTCCTCAGGCAGCAGGCGGCACACCAGCCCGGCGGTGCTGGTGTTTTCTTCTACGCAGCCTTCTTGAAAACGGTTGAATTCCTTGCGGGTCTGGCGGTCCAGGTCTTTGCGGTCCACCACAAAAAGGCTTTTTTCGATAACTGGGTTGTCTTTGAGCAGGGTGGAGGCTTTGAAGGACCCATCCCCACTCAGGGTGCAATGGCCACGTCTTTGGCCTGCTCGGTTCGAATCAGGTAGATTCCACTGCTAATGATGATGGCTCCGCCTAGCAGCGTATAGAGGTCCGGCGCGGTTCTCCAAAGGGCCCAGTCCAGTCCAATGCCCCAGGCCAGCGCGGTGTACTCAAATGGTGCAACCACCGATGCCTTGCCGTGGTGAAACGCGTCCACGATAGCCAGGCCGCCGAGGAAGCCAGTGGTTGCCAAGGCTGCAATCAGTGGCCAATGGTCTGCTTCAATCGGCACCCACTTTGGCCAGGCCAGAAGGCCCGCGCCCACCGCCATCATCAGCGTGGTCCAAAATACCATGTTGACGCTGGAGTCCGTGCGGCTCAAAATCCGCGCCGTAATTGCCGAGATTGCATACAGGCCGGCGGCACCCAAGACTGCCAGGGAACCCAAGGACATAAAAGAGTCACCGTTTGGGCGCATGGCAATCAATACCCCCACAAAGCCCAGGAAGATGGCCGCCCAATGCACCGGCCGCACGGTTTCCTTCAACACCGGGATCGACAGCAGGGTGATTAGCAAGGGGGCAATAAAAAACAGGGTGTAGGCCTCGGTCAGAGGCAGCGCATGCAGGGCGTAGGCGAAAAGGGACAGCATCGCAACACTCATGACGCCGCGCAACAAGTGCAAGGTCCAGCGGATTCTGAGCAAATCGGCAGTCTGGCCACGCACGACCACGTAGGCGCATACCAGTGGCATGGCCGAGAGACCGCGCAAGGCAGCGACCTGCATGGGTGGGTAGTGGGTGCCCAGCGCTTTCATGACGGCATCCATCAACGAGAAAAATCCAACCGCCACCACCATGGCCAATATGCTGCGCAAGTTTCCGGAAATCGGCATGCTATCAATTTTCAAGTTTTTTTCTGCAGAGCGCGTTTACGCTGCACGGCAAAAATAGTGCCGACTGCGCCGGTCGCCAAGTTACCAGTCTTAAAATTGGCTTCGTACAATCGCACACACAGAGCTTTTTTGCATCATCCTGGATTTCTCAGTTGGATGTGCCCGAGTGGGCTGCTGGCGGCCGTGGGCATCCTACAAAAAGCCCATTGTCTGGGTAGGCGCGCTGTCAGCGGCTCAATCGGGACCGTAGCGCTGTCACCCAAAAGGTGCTGCAGTTCAAAGCCAGAAAAGTGAGTGCTCATAATGAGTTACTGTCAAAAGTAAGCGGTCAACTGAGGAATCTAAGTAGGATCATGACCAAAGTCATCACAGAGTCCGACTGGAAACGGTTTCGCAAGGTCTATGACGTGGCGCTTGAGCGCTTTTGCAAGCAAATACTTGCAGAAATCGACACGGTCAGTGCAGATGGGAGCAAAAGTTTTCACCAGCGCTACCTTGGTATTTTCAAGATTATTGAGCGCAGAGACCGGGAGCTTGTAAATGTCTTTGACAGCCCGCGCCGTTCTACTGCCGTGATGCAGATCGTTGCCCTGCATGGTCTTGGTTTGTTGACCGAGGATGAACTTCATGGGTTTAGCGAGGCAATTGTCGCGTTTGTCAAATTGTTGGATGACGAGCACCGCACCTGAATATCTGGCAGACAAGGGTGCTTTGCGGTACCCCAACCCTCATTTTTTAGGAATTTCGCGCGGTTGCCCCTGTTCGTCAATGGCGACGTAGGTCAGGGACGCTTCGGTCACCTTGAGGTATTTGCCTTGCGCCATGTAGCGCTCGGCGTAGACCTCGACCTTGACCGTGATCGAGGTGCGGCCGATGCGGCTGACCTTGGAGAAGAAGCTCAGGATATCGCCCACCCGCACTGGCTGCTTGAATACAAATTCGTTGACCGCAACCGTTGCCATGCGGCCCTGGGTGTAGCGTGCTGGCACGACAGAGCCTGCCAAATCTACCTGCGCCATGACCCAGCCGCCAAAAATATCGCCATTGGCATTGCAGTCGGCGGGCATGGGAATGACCTTCAGCACCAACTCTTCGTCGGTGGGCAATTGAACGTCTTCTGGGCTTCGGTTGGTGGACATGGGCACAATCCTGACTTGGTTAATTGAAAGATTGTCGCCCATGCGCCCACACGGCCACTACGCCACCGCTCCTGCAGGGGATGCGGTTACGGACCCACCCACTCCCAAATCGGACTGGGCCACTCTGCAACGCCTGTTTCCCTACCTGTGGGCCTACAAGTGGCGTGTCATCGCTGCGCTGGCCTTTATGGTCGGCGCCAAGATGACCAATGTGGGTGTCCCGCTGTTGCTCAAGAACCTGGTGGACCGCATGAGCTATCAGCCGGGCGAGCCTTCGGTGGTGCTGGTGGTGCCGGTTGCGCTGCTGTTTGCCTATGGCGCGCTGCGGCTCTCGACCACCGTGTTTACCGAATTGCGGGAGCTGGTTTTTTCCAAGGCCACGCAGGGTGCCGCACGCAGCATTGCCCTGGAGACGTTTGAGCATCTGCATGCCTTGAGCCTGCGTTTTCACCTGGAGCGCCAGACCGGCGGCATGACGCGGGACATCGAGCGTGGGGTGCGCGGCATTGAGTCGCTAATTTCGTATTCTTTGTTCAGCATTGTGCCGACCTTGCTGGAGGTGGCCATGGTGCTGACCATTCTGGCGGTCAAGTTTGATGTGTGGTTTGCCTGGATTACGATCGCCGCATTGGCCTGTTACATCACCTTTACCGTGCTGGTGACTGAGTGGCGTACGCAGTTTCGGCGCCAGGCCAATGAGTTTGACTCGGCCGCGCATGCCAAGGCAATTGACTCCCTGTTGAACTACGAGACCGTCAAATATTTCAACAACGAAGGCTTTGAGGCAAGCCGCTATGACGAGAGCCTGGAGCGCCTGCGCCGTGCGCGCCTCAAGAGCCAAACCACGCTATCGATTCTCAACACCGGGCAACAACTCATCATCGCCTGCGGCCTGGTGGCCATGCTGTGGCGCGCCACCCAGGGTGTGGTTGACGGGCGGATGACGCTGGGTGATCTGGTCATGGTCAATGCCTTCATGATCCAGCTTTATATTCCGCTCAATTTCCTGGGCGTCATCTACCGCGAAATCAAGCAAAGCCTGACCGACCTGGAAAAAATGTTCAACCTGATGGAGCGCGAGCGTGAAATCGCCGATGTTCCCGGTGCGCAGCCCTTGCAACTCGGTGACGCCACCGGATTGGTGTTCGACAACGTCAGCTTTCACTACGATCCGGCCCGCCCCATCCTGCACCGCATCAGTTTCGAGATTCCGCCCGGTAAAACGGTCGCGGTGGTTGGGCCGTCGGGCTCTGGCAAATCCACCCTGGCACGGCTGATGTACCGTTTTTATGACGTGAGCAATCCCCACGAGGGCGGTCGGATAATGATTGCGGGGCAGGACATCAAGCGTGTGACCCAGGCCAGTGTGCGCCAGGCGATTGGCATCGTGCCTCAGGATACGGTGCTGTTCAACGACACCGTGGAATACAACATTGCCTATGGCAAACCTGGTGCTACCCGCGCCCAGGTGGAAGAAGCCGCAGCATCGGCGCACATTCACAGTTTCATCAACGCCACACCCAAGGGCTACGCCACCATGGTCGGGGAACGGGGTCTGAAGCTTTCGGGGGGAGAAAAGCAACGCGTTGCGATTGCCCGTACCTTGCTCAAAAACCCGCCTATCCTTATTTTTGACGAAGCCACTTCGGCGCTCGATTCCGCCAATGAGCGCGCCATTCAGGCTGAGCTGCAGAGCGTGGCGCGCAACAAGACCACCCTGGTGATTGCGCACCGGCTCTCCACGGTAGTCGATGCCCACGAAATCCTCGTGATGGAAGCCGGGCGCATCATCGAGCGTGGCAACCACCTTGCCCTTTTGGCAGCGCAGGGGCGCTATGCCGAGATGTGGGCACTGCAGCAGTCGACTGATTCGTCCGACGACACTGCCTGATAATTCGCAGCATGGAAACCAAATGGCTTGAAGATTTTGTTTCGCTGGCGGAAACGCGCAGTTTCAGCCGCTCGGCCCAATTGCGGCATGTGACGCAGCCCGCTTTTTCGCGCCGTATTCAGTCGCTGGAGGCCTGGGCTGGTACCGACCTGGTGGACCGCAGCAGTTACCCGACGCGATTGACGCCGGCCGGGGAAACCTTGTACGACCAGTGCATGGAGGTGTTGCAGTCGCTGCAAACGACCCGTGCCATGTTGCGCGGGCATAACTCGGCGGGCCACGATTTCATTGAATTTGCGGTGCCCCACACGCTGGCGTTTACCTTTTTTCCGGCTTGGGTCACGGTTTTGCGTGAGAGTTTTGGACCTTTCAAGAGCCGATTGATCGCATTGAATGTGCACGACGCGGTGATGCGTCTGGTGGAAGGCAGTTGCGATTTGCTGATTGCCTACCACCACCCATCGCACCCGTTCCAGCTCGATCCCGAGCGCTACGAGATGGTGAGTCTGGGCGAAGAGGTGATAGCGCCCTATGTCCGCGCCGACGCCTATGGCGAGCCCATGTTCCGGCTACCCGGGCACGCTGACAAGCCCTTGCCTTATCTGGGTTATGCACCGGGCGCCTATCTGGGGCAGGTGGTCGACATCATCTTGAAGCAATCGGCCTTGCCCATGCACCTGGAGCGGGTGTATGAGACCGACATGGCGGAAGGACTCAAAGCCATGGCGCTTGAAGGGCACGGGGTTGCCTTTTTGCCGGAAAGCGCGATTCGCAAGGAACTGCGCAACAATAAGCTGGTCAGTGCCATGCCCCATGGGCTGCCCCACATGCATTTCACCATGGACGTGCGCGCCTACCGGGAAAAACCGCAGGGAAAAGAAGCCCACCGAGGTCTGGGCAAAGTTCCCAAAAGCGCGGCGCAGGCCCTGTGGTCACACTTGGGATCGATTTGAGCCCTCCTTATTTTTGAGACATTGATTCCCATGACAGAGACTTTGACCCTGACCCGCCCAGATGACTGGCATGTGCATGTGCGCGACGGCGACGCACTGCACACCGTGGTGCCCCATACGGCGGCCCAGTTTGGCCGGGCCATCATCATGCCCAATTTGCGCCCGCCTGTGACGAGCGCAGCGCAGGCGCGGGCCTACCGTCAACGCATTGTGGCGGCGGTTCCCAATGGGTTGGCCTTTGAACCCCTGATGACGCTGTATCTGACGGACAAGCTCGCCCCCGATGAGATGTTGCGCGCGACAGATGCCGGCGTGGTGGCGCTGAAGCTCTATCCGGCGGGTGCCACGACCAACAGCGACGCTGGCGTGACCGACCTGCGCAAGACCTACAAGACGCTGGAGGCGATGCAGCGCGAAGGGCTGCTGCTACTGGTGCATGGCGAGGTGACATCGCCCGAGATAGACCTGTTTGACCGCGAAGCGGTGTTTATCGAGACCCAGCTTATTCCACTACGCCGGGACTTTCCCGAGCTGAAAATTGTGTTCGAACACATCACCACGCTGGAAGCTGCACAGTATGTCGAGCAGGCCGAGCGCTTTACCGCAGCCACCATCACCGCCCACCATCTTCTCTACAACCGCAATGCGCTATTCACTGGTGGCATACGACCCCATTACTATTGCCTGCCCGTGCTGAAGCGAGAAGCCCATCGCCAGGCCCTGGTCAAGGCTGCGACCAGCGGCAGCCCCAGATTTTTTTTGGGCACGGACAGCGCGCCCCATCCAGCACACCTGAAGGAGCATGCCAGCGGCTGCGCAGGTTGCTATACCGCCGCCACCGCGATGGAGCTCTATGCCCAGGCTTTTGAGGCAGCGGGTGCCCTGAATCGATTGGAAGGTTTTGCCAGCTTTTTCGGGGCAGATTTTTACGGACTGCCGCGCAATACCGGCCGCATTTCGCTAAAGCGTGAAGAATGGACCGTTCCCGAAAGCTATCGGTTTGGTGCTGGCGAGCTCAAGCCCCTGTGTGCCGGCGAAGTGTTGAGATGGAAGTTGGCACCAGCAGGCGCTTGAGGTGCCAACCCACAGCCGTCATACCCGAGAAGCTGGGCATCCAGATCAAGTGCCCGGTCTCGCAGCGATTGCGTGGGAGGCTCCTTGGCTCGCACCCTATGCCCAGGCGGGTCGGGCGGTCGCGCAGCGGGTTGCTGCGCGCATGGACTGC
>JAIPCE010000289.1 GCA_021738345.1 Rhodoferax sp.
CCTTCTTGTCGGTCACCCTCTACATCGTCTTGTTGAGCCAAGGCCTGCGCCAGCGCCAGCTCGTCGTTGACTTGGTAATGGTCAGTGATCATTTTCAGGGGATCGCCCGTATAGTGGTCGACCAGGGACGGCAGGGGAGCCGGTTTGAGCCACTGCTGTAACCATTCATGCATCATGGCGAGTCCAAATTTGCGGGGTCCCTCCAACAGGTGACCGAACTCTTGCCTATTTTTTTTGAGCACTGACCGCGCTTGTTGGGCCGAGGTGAAGGTGAACAGGTAAGTCGACCCAGACATTTCAAAATGCTCCCCCGCCCGCAGGACGCGACAGCCCAGCAAGTTACCAGGTTTCAAGTCCCGCGTGCCCATTCGCTCGTGCACGACCACCGGCGCTGCTTCTTGGTCAAGGGCATCACATAATGTCATCTGCTGACCTGGCACCACCTCGGTCACGTCATACAGGCGCAGCGGACGTTGCCCCAATTGTTGTAGCCAGTCGCGCTGGGCGACATTCAGACTGGGGCCTGCGGGGCTGAGCAAATAGTCATTAATGCGTCGAATACCACCACGTGCCTGGATGTCGCCCTCGGCCAGCAGCCAGTCCATCATGTTGATTTCAACGCCCTGGATGATTTGCGGATCCAATGCTGCGAGCTTTTCTTGCTCCTCTTCAGTGAGCATTTCGCGGTACAAATTCAAAAATGCATTGTTCCAGCCTTTTCGATGCAAGCTCGACAGCCAGGTGATGGCGGTCTCGACAGCACCGGCATGGGGTGAGGGCTTGTGAAAGGTACTCATGTTGGGTTCTCTATTGAAACTAGCCGTAATTGTCCTACGAACAGGCCCCGCCCATTTTGTTGAGCAAGCAGCGTCCCTGCTTTTGCCCGCCACCGTCCAAAAGGTGGATGCGCTGCGCTTATCCACCCTAGGGGTAGCAGACGATCACCTGGCGTTAGCACGCTCCCCAATCACAAAATACATGTCGACCTGGCCGCGACCTTTTGCATCGAGCTTGCCGCGGTAACTGCAGTCAAAGGCATCACGCACCAGGTCGTAGGTGTAGGCCGACACGTTGACCCGTCCCGCCTCGCCGGCGCTTTCCATGCGCGATGCCAGGTTGACGGTATCGCCCCAGACATCAAAAGCGTATTTGCGCTTGCCTACCACACCCGCCACCACCGGCCCGGAATGTACGCCAATGCGCACCGCCCATTTAAAGGCGGCGGTGGTGTTGCGCTGCGCAATATAGTGCGCCATGGCCAAGCCTGCGCGCACGCAGCGCTGCGCGTGGTCGGCACAGGGTTTGGGCAGACCAGCCGCCGCCATGTACGAGTCGCCGATGGTTTTGATTTTTTCGACACCACAGGCGTCTGAAATATCGTCAAAGGCAGCAAAAATCTCGTTGAGTTCGGCCACCATGCGGTCGGCTGGCATGGTCGAGGCGGCCTGGGTAAAGCCGCTGAAATCGGTAAACAAAATGCTGACCGAGTCATGGCGCACGGCTCGTGCCATGCCGGTGCTGGACAACTCCTCCGCAAGTTCGCGCGGCAAAATATTGTGCAACAGCTCCTGGGTGCGCTCTTGTTCGCGCTGCAGCTCCTGGGTCCGCATTGCCACCTTGCCTTCTAGCGCAAGTTCGGACTGTTTGAGCCCTTCGATCAGCGCCGCCTGCGATTCCAGCACCTCGCGCGCCTTGTCTGCATTGTCGGCCGCCAGCCGCACCACCACCGGGTACAGTGCAGCACCGCACAGCAGCGATGCCAGGCCCACCATGAGCGCCACCGTCAAGGCGTTGTTGAACACCTGGTCCTTTTGCCAGCCCGGGACAATCCGTACGCCTTCGAAATACCCGGTCACGGTGGTCTGAGCACCGGCGCGGTGCAAAGGCACAAAAATACGCAAGATCCATTGGCCCCCCGGCAGGTTAAAGCTGGCGTACGAGGCCTGGGTGTAGGTGGGTGTACCGTGCTTGGGCAACTGGGCCTCAATCGCGGCGCCGTCGTCGGTCATGGACTCGGCCAGTTTCTTGCCAGCACCGTCGTAGATCTCGGCAATGTCAAACAAGCCTCCCGAGATGGCCTTAGCCGCGTCAACCGCGTTTTGGGTCGCGCCGGGTTGGCCTAAGTCGATGGCATGGTAGTGGTCCATGATGCGGTGCGACTCTTCGCTGGCCAGGGCCACGATGGAGTCTTCCGAGCGCTCCCGCTCGACAAACCAGGCCGTCGGGCTGGCCACTGCCGCAAGCGACAAGCTCACTGCCGCTATTCTGAGCGCAACGCGTTGGTGAAACGGATGCATGGCACTGGTGTCCAAAACCTAAAACCTGGCGCCCGCCGCCATCAGCCCCAGACTTCTTGCGCAGTTTCCACGACCAAACGTAGTTTGTCGCGCTGGGCTTGCACCGCGATGTCGTTGCCGTGCACCGTGCTGCTAAAGCCGCATTGCGGTGACAGCGCGAGCTGGTCCAGCGGGGCGTAGCGGGCGGCTTCTTGGATGCGGCGTTTGAGGTCGTCTTTGGACTCCAGCGCGCCAAACTTGGTGGTGACCAGCCCCAGCACTACGGTTTTGCCCTTGGGTAGGTAGCGCAGCGGTTTGAAGTCGCCGCTGCGGTCGTCGTCATACTCCATGAAGTAGGCGTCTAGCTGCATTTCCTTGAGCAGTGCTTCAGCGACCGGTTCGTAGTTGCCGCTGGCCGCATGGGTGCTCTTGAAATTGCCGCGGCACAGGTGCATGGCCAGCAGCATGCCGGGCGGCTTGCGCGCCACGACCTTGTTGATGAAGGTGGCATAGCGGTGTGGCAGCTCATTGGGGTCATCGCCACGCTGGCGCGCGGCTTCGCGCATTTTTTCGTCGCACAGATAGGCCAGATTGGTATCGTCCATTTGTACATAGGTACAGCCCGCGGCCGCCAGACTGTGCAGCTCTGCGCCATAGGCACTTGCCACGTCGTCGTAAAACGCGGGGTCGAGCTCGGGGTAGGCCTCACGGCTGATGCCGGCCCGGCCACCCCGAAAGTGCAGCATGGTGGGCGATGGAATCGTCACCTTGGGCGTATTGCCGGCGGCCACCTGGCGCTTGAGGTACTCGAAGTCTGCCAACTGGATGTCTTTGATATGACGCACCCGGTCAATCACCCGCATGACTGGCGGTGCCAACTCCTGCGTGCCGTCAGGGCGTTCGATGGTGACCGGAATGTCGGTCTTGACCCCCCCGATTTGTTCTAAAAAGTCGATATGGAAGTAGGTGCGCCGAAACTCTCCATCGGTGATACTCTTTAGGCCCACTTCTTCCTGAAACTGGACAATTTCCGTGATGGCGCGGTCTTCCACCAGGCGCAATTGCTCGGCATTGATGCGGCCTGCGGCCAGCTCGGCACGGGCTTCCAGCAAATACTGGGGACGCAAAAAGCTACCGACATGGTCGTAGCGGGCGGGTAACTGGGTCATGAAGGTCTCCTGTGTTTGGCGGTATTCTCCATGGTAAGTGAGCATGCTCCCAGTCGGACGCCTGAATTATGATTTTATGGTTCCGCACGGCCTACGCTATGCCAAACTGGTATAACAACGAGTCTTCAAGCTTGATTGCAAGCACAGACGATTTCGCCGATAGTTCTTTGAGCAAAACCAACACCGCGTCGCAGGAGACCCCATGATGCAAAAACGTTTCTTCTTGAAAACCACCGCTGTCGCGGCGCTCGCCCTCGCCGCCGGGCACGTCCTGGCGCAGGACAATGTCTTCAAGATCGGGCTGATCCTGCCCATGACCGGCCAGCAAGCCACCACCGGCCGCCAGATCGAGGCGGCGGCCCGCCTGTACATGGCACAAAACGGCGACATGGTTGCCGGCAAAAAGGTGCAACTCATCGTCAAGGACGACACCAGCATTCCGGACGTCACCAAGCGCCTGGCGCAGGAACTGGTCGTCAACGAGAAAGTGAACGTGCTGGCGGGCTTTGGCATTACTCCATCGGCCCTGGCCACGGCCAGCATTGCGACCCAGTCCAAAACCCCTCAGGTCGTGATGGCGGCAGCCACCTCGAGCATTACCGAGGCCTCGCCCTATATCGTGCGCACCAGCTTCACGCTGCCACAGGCCTCGGTGTCGCTGGCCGAATGGGCACCCAAGAACGGCATCAAAAAGGTGGTGTCATTGGTCAGCGACTACGGTCCTGGCATTGATGCCGAAAAATACTTCAAAGAGCGGTTGATTCTCAACGGCGGGCAGGTCATCGAGTCACTACGGGTGCCGCTGCGCAACCCTGACTTTGCGCCGTTTCTACAAAAGGTGCGCGACCTCAAGCCCGACGCGCTGTTTGTGTTTGTGCCCTCGGGTGCGGGCGCTGCCGTCATGAAACAGTTTCTCGAGCGCGGCATGGACAAGGCCGGCATCAGGCTCATAGGGACCGGTGACGTGACTGACGACGACCAGCTCAACGACATGGGCGACGGAGCGATCGGCGTGGTCACCTCGCACCATTACTCGGCGGCCCACCCGTCGGCTGTCAACAAGAAGTTTGTCGAAGCCTTTGGCAAGGCCAACAAGGGCATGCGGCCCAACTTCATGGCGGTGGGTGGCTATGACGGCATGCGCGTGATTTACGAAGCGCTCAAGGTCACCAAGGGCCAGGGCGGCGGCGACGCGCTGCTAGCAGCCATGAAGGGACAAATTTTCGAGAGCCCACGCGGCCCGATGTTCATTGACGCACAAACCCGCGATGTGGTGCAAAACATCTATTTGCGCAAGGTGGAGCGTAAAGACGGCCAGTTGTACAACGTCGAGTTTGACGTGATCAAGGATGTCAAAGACCCGGGCAAGACCAAGTAAGTCGGGCGGACCAGGCGCCGTCCTGTACCACAAAGAGGGCACGGTGACTGCACCGAGGTCCTAGCGGTCTTCCCGGCAAACACTGCACCCCATGTTGACGATTCTGTTTGACGGCATTGCTTACGGCATGCTGCTTTTCATCTTGGCGGTGGGACTGGCCGTGACCATGGGTCTGATGAATTTCATCAACCTCGCACATGGGGCGTTTGCCATGGTGGGCGGTTACATCACGGTGCTGCTCATGCAAAAACTCGGTGTGCCGTTCCTGGTGTGTCTGCCCCTGGCTTTTATCGGTCCGGCGCTGCTGGGAGCGCTGCTGGAGCGCACCCTGTACCGCCCGCTGTACCACAAGCCGCACCTGGACCAGGTGCTGTTTTCCATCGGTCTGACCTTTATGGCGGTGGCCACGGCCGACTACTTTATTGGCTCGAGCCAGCAAATGGTGCAACTGCCTGAGTGGCTCAAGGGCCGCACCGAAATTGGCGAGGGTGCCTGGATGCTGGGCATGGGGCATTACCGGCTGTTCATCATTGCGGTATGCGCCGCGCTGACCATCGCGCTGCAATATGTACTGACGCAAACCCGCTTCGGTAGTCGCCTGCGTGCATCGGTCGACGACCAGCGGGTGGCTGCGGGTCTGGGTATCAATGTCAACTGGGTGTTTCTGGGCACGTTTGCGGTCGGCTCCGGGCTGGCCGGGCTGGGTGGTGCGCTCGGTGCCGAGGTGTTGGGGCTGGACCCCAGCTTTCCGCTGAAGTTCATGATCTATTTCCTGATTGTGGTCGCGGTGGGTGGGACCTCGAGTATCAACGGGCCGCTGCTGGCCGCCTTGCTGCTGGGTATTGCGGATGTGGCGGGCAAGTACTACATCCCCAAGCTCGGCGGCTTTGTGGTGTACAGCCTGATGATTGCGCTGCTGGTGTGGCGCCCGCAAGGCCTGTTTGTGCGCCAGGGGGGCAAATGATGCCTGGCCCCGACCTGACTCCCAACAGCTTGCTGTCACGGTCCCGATGGACCCTTTGGGAAATGTTGCTGTGGGCACTGGCGCTGGCCTCGCCGCTGCTGCTCTCGAGCCACGCGCTGATCATTAACGAAATTGCGATCGTGGCGCTGTTTGCGCTCTCGCTCGATCTGATTTTGGGCTACAGCGGCATTGTCTCGCTTGGCCATGCCGCATTTTTTGGCATGGGGGCCTATGCGGCGGCCCTGTTTGCCAAATTTGTCATGCCCGACCCCCTGGTCGGCCTGGCGGTGGGCGTGTCCACGTCGGCGGTGTTGGGTGCGGTCTGTAGCCCCACCATTCTGCGTGGTACCGACCTGACCCGCCTCATGGTGACCCTGGGTGTGGCACTTATTTTGATGGAGCTGGCCAACAAGCTCGACTGGCTCACCGGTGGTGCCGACGGCCTGCAAGGGGTGGTGATCGGGCCGCTGCTGGGCCGCTTTGAGTTTGATTTGGCGGGGCGGGTGGCCGCCTGGTACTCGATCACCGTGCTGCTGCTGGTGTT
>JAIPCE010000290.1 GCA_021738345.1 Rhodoferax sp.
GGTGCAGTAACGGGTGTTGGGGGTGGGCCAGCGGTAAACTGCCTGCGGGTGCGCAGCCTGCCATTGCTTGCAACCCATGTGGGTGGCACCGGCCAAAATTTGTGCACGCACCTCAGCACTGAACAGCACCGGATTGCCAGGCACGCCGCCGACATCCGGCTGCAACACCAGCATACCGTTCGGGCGCATTTGGTAGGCACCGATCAGGTCGATGATGTCCTGCGTATCAATGAGCGGCTGGTCTGCCAGAGCCACCAGCACGGTGTCAATGGTGGGCGACTGGGCGCGCAAGCCCAGGCGCAACGATGACACCTGACCTGCGTCAGGATCGGGGTTATGGACCACGGTCCCCGGCAGCTCTTGCAGCGCCAGCACGATGCGCTGGGCGTAGTGACCCAGCACCACGACCAGGTCGTCCACCCCCGCGCCCGACAGAGCAAGGATTTGGCGCCGGATCAGCGCCATACCATCACGTTCCAGCAGGCTCTTGGGCCGGTGTCCCATGCGCGAGCCCGATCCCGCTGCCAGCAGCACCGCCCCCAGGGTCAGGCGGTGTTGCGGGCTGTCGCCCTGCCTAGGCTTGCACACCATGGTCAAGTAACTCCACTATGGGATACAGCGATGTACGTGGTTCGACAGGGTATGCGTCCACCGCCCGTTCGGCGTATTTGTTGAAGCGCCAGGCCGTGCCTTCCTGGATGATGCGGTGCCAGGTGGCGCGTTTTTGTACCGGGTTCATGGCAGTCCAGTGTTGGACTTCGTCAAACGTGCGGCCGCAACCCTTGCAGCGGGCGTCACCCTGGCTGGTCGAGCAGATGGCAATGCACGGGGTGTCGGGGGTTGAGTCGTACCATGCCAGCCAGGCCACCATTGCCTGGGCGGACAGTGCGGTTTCTTCGACTTCCAGCAACCGACCTTGCGCCAAATGGGCATAAATTTCAGCCAGTGCCCCGACCTCAGGGGAAAGCGCAAAGCCCCCTACAGCGGGGGCTCTGATTCGCCAATAGTTAATAGCAGCTTCGATATCGGTGACGTGGATCGTGGTCATGGCAGGGTCAGCGGTGGGGCGTCATCTTAGGGATACACCCATCAAAAGCCGCTGACAGCCACGCCCTGGCTCAGCCCTTTTGTTGCGCTGGTGCGGTGCGCAGGCTCAGCAGCATGGTGCCGGCCAAAATGGCCACCACCACACCCAGTGAAATATGCACCGGGATCTTGTAGACATCAATCAGGCACATCTTGCCACCGATAAACACGAGGATCACTGCCAGGCCATAGTTCAGAAGGTGGAACTTGTTGGCCACCGCAGCCAGCAGGAAGTACATGGCACGCAGACCCAGAATCGCAAACACATTGCTGGTCAAGACAATGAAAGGGTCGCTGGTGATGGCGAAGATCGCAGGAATCGAGTCGACGGCGAAGATCACATCGGTCAGGGCGACCAAGCAGATCACCATGAACAGCGGGGTAGCAATCTTCTTGCCGTTCTCTATGGTCCAAAACTTCTCACCGTCAAAACTCTTGCTGACCGGCAGGACGCGGCGCAGCAACTTGAGCGCCGGGTTGTCGTCCAGGCTTGGCTCCTGGCCAGCGGCCCACCACATCTTGATACCAGTGATGATCAGGAAAGCACCAAACACATACAAGATCCAGTGGAACTCGGCCAGCAACCAGCCGCCGACCAAAATCATGATGGTTCTGAGCACGATGGCGCCAATGATGCCGATCATCAGCACCCGCTTCTGGTATGCCGAGGGCACGGCAAAGTAGGTGAAGATCAGCAGGAAGACAAAGATGTTGTCGACCGCCAATGACTTCTCGATGAGGTAGCCGGTCAGAAACTCCAGCGATTTCTCGTTTGCCATTTCGCTGGAGCCAGTCGTGTCCTTGACCGCCCACCAAAACAATCCGTTGAACAGAAAACTCAAGGCGACCCAGACCAGAGACCAATTGAGCGCCTCCTTGACGCCAATATCGTGCGCGCCCTGCTTGCGCAAGACGACAAAATCGATAAAAAGGGAAATCAAGACGATGGCTACGAAGGTGAGCCAAAGCCAAAGCGGTGCGATGGATTGCATGAGAAAACCTTTTAAAAATGGAATACGCGAGGGCGGCTCCAAAAGGTCTTGCGGGAAAGAGTGTTGTACTCTTTTGCATGCTCCGGCTGCTTTTTTTACAAAACAACGTATTGACGAAACATGCGCGCTTGGGAACCGTCAGGTACCAAGGTCGCTACTCCCCTCTCAGGTGGTCGAATTTTGACTGACAGTTAAAAACCCCAAACTTTACTGGGGTATTTTCACCTACTTTCATCAGTTGACCGCTTACTTTTGCAAGTATGTCTGAATGAACACTTATTTTTTTGACTTTGGAGTACATCACCATTTGGGTGGCAGCGCTACGCACCCGATTGAGCCGCTCGGGCGCGTCCTACCGACGAAAGTAGGTTTAACGCTCCTGCGCTAGCTCACGCACCAAGCCCTCAACCTGCCGCGCCCGGGTGTCAATGATGGAGGCCTCGATATGGTCGCTGGCGCTCGCGCCCTTGCGAATCAGGTCTTGCGCCGCCTTGAAGCGCGTCAACGCACCCTGGTAGTCCAGTTGGGCGACATTCATTTCAGCGAGCGCGCGGATCGACGCCACGGTACGACCCTGTGCCGCCGTGTGTGTCGAGAGCAGTTGCCAGGCCGTTGCGTCCCTGGGGTGCACGGCGACCCAGGTTTGCAGGCTCTGGATGGCCAGTTCGGGCACGCTTGACTGCTGTGCCTGGGCCGTCAGGAACAGCTCGGCACGGCTGCGCAAGGCGTCCTTGCCCTGGCGCGGGGGCACCTCTTGCAGCAGCGCCAACGCACGGGGGCGGTCCTCTTGTGCTAGCCACAGCTCGGCACCCAAAAGCCGCGCCAGCCGCTCAGGCTCAGGATTGCCGCGCACCGTGTCACGCAGGCGCATCCAGACCGCGCGGGCCTGGCTAAAGTCACGTTGCTTCAGTGCGGCAAAGGTGGCACCGTACAGCGCACCGGCCTGTTGCGCGGGTGGCAGGCGGGCCCAGTGCGCGGGCTCAATTTCAACGGCCCAGGCGCGCAAAGCATCAATGGAATGGTTGGACAGCACGCGCGCGCGCGCCGCAATCATGCTGTGCTCCAGCGACTGAACGCTGGGCCTGGGTGCTGCCGGGGGGTGCGTCGGCGCCTCTGGCAAGGGGATGCGCGCCTGCATGTCCGAGATGCGCTCGGTGGTCAAGGGGTGACTGCGCAGGTATGGAAAATTACCCGAGTCATTGAGTCGCGAAGCCTGCTGCAGCTTCTCGAACATGCTCACGAAGCCCTGCGGCGCAAAGCCGGCCTGGGTCGACACGCCAAAGCCGACCCGGTCGGCCTCACGCTCCATGTCGCGTGAGAAATTGAGCTGGGTTTGCGCCGCCACTGCCTGCCCACCGACGATCATGGCATTGGCGCCACTTGGGTCCTTGCTGGCGGCCAGCATGCCCAGAATCAGGGCGCCAATCAGCCAGGGAGCTTGCTCGCTCTGGCGTGCCACCATGCGCGAAATGTGGCGTTGCGTCACGTGGCTGAGTTCATGGGCCAGTACCGAAGCCAATTCGTCGCGGCTGCTCACCACTCCCACCAGCCCCAAATGCAGACCCAGATAGGCACCTGGTAGTGCAAACGCGTTGACCGAACGGTCCCGACCCAGCAAAATTTCCCAAGCATAGAGGGTATCCATCTCGGGCGTCAGTTCGCCGCGCACGCGGGCCGCTGCCAGCAAGGGCTGCCAGATGCTCTGGACATACTCCATGATGACGGGGTCGTCCTGGTAGTCGGGGTCACGGTACAGCTCGCGGGCGATTCTGTCACCCAGGCGCCGCTCTGCCGACAGCGCCATGTCGGTCCCGTCGCCCAGATTGGGCAGCCCGGCGGTCGCACTGACCGCGCTGCCCGGGTGGCTTGGTGCGGGCTGGGCGTGTGCCCCCGACACTGCGCACAAGAGCAGGGCAGCGGCCAGGCAGGCGCGCACCAGGGATTGAATGGTTAGAGCCAGGTAGGTCATGTGTTGCGCACCGCAGTAAACAGCCATTGAACCTAGACTTCTAGTTTGACCGCTTATTTTTGACAGTAACTTCATATGAACACTCAATTTTTTGGCTTTGAATGACATCACTATTTGGGTGACAGCGCTACATACCCGATTGTGGAATCTAGGTTGATTGATCGCATTCGCCATAGCCGTATCATGCCCGTTCAAAATAAACGTTCTGTAAACTTTTCACTGACCATGTCCACACTGACCCATTTTGATGCCCAAGGCCAAGCCCACATGGTGGATGTAGCAGCCAAGCCCAGCACCCACCGCATTGCCGTCGCTACTGGCTGCATTGAGATGCAGCCCGCCACCTTTGCGCTGGTACAGGCGGGCACCTCCAAAAAAGGCGACGTGCTCGGCATCGCCCGCATCGCCGGCATCCAGGGGGCCAAGAAAACCAGCGACCTGATCCCGCTCTGCCATCCGCTGGCCCTGACCCGGGTCGCCGTCGAGTTTGAACTGGTGGCCGCAGACGCGGGCCAGGTACCGGGTGTGGTGTGCCGTGCCACCGCCGAAACCCTGGGGCAAACCGGCGTCGAGATGGAAGCCCTGACCGCCGTGCAGGTGGCCCTGCTGACAATCTACGACATGCTCAAGGCCGTAGACCGTGGCATGACCATCAATGGCGTGCGCCTGCTGGAAAAGCACGGCGGCAAGTCGGGCAGCTTTGTGGCAGAGCGCGCCTGACTTAGACTGGCCCGGTTCCTGGTGCAGGGGTGGAAAAAAGGTCAGATGTCGGCCGGTGGTGGTGTGAGCTGAAGCCAAGGCCGGGACCAGCGGGTGCGCCAACTTCAGGTTGAGTAAGCGTTAGACTTTCATTGGTCTTTACGGCATGCGCCATGCCGTAAATGCGATCCGTGCACATAATGCAGAAAAAAGACGAGAAATTCAGCGGCAGGGTCACCTGGTGAGCCTGTGGCAGATGAAACTTGCCGGCATTCATCAAGTCATCAGGGGAATCACATTGTCAGATTTCATTGCGCATTCAGGCGGGCACCTGCTGGGTCATCACCTTCAGGCCGTCGCCGAGCTGGCCAGGGAATTTTCGCAGCCATTCCCGGAGGCATCAGGCTCGACGCGCTGGGCCTATCTTGCAGGGCTTTGGCACGACCTGGGTAAGTACCGCCCCGGATTTCAGCGTTATGTGTCACAGGGAGACGACCCGAATGCGCATATCGAAGGCAAAGTTGCCGGGCGCGAAAAGACGCACTCTGCGGCCGGGGCGCTGTGGGCGATCCTGTCTTGAACCTGATAAACCAGCAGTATCGTGATGACCCTCAATTTCACCCAAACCAAATTCATTGCCCACGTTCGAGATACGAACCGTAATGAGCAGCAAAGCCTGGAGAACCATCTACGTGGTGTTGGCGCTTTGTCTCACCAGTTTGCAGACAAGTTCGGTTTGCCCATGCAGGGCCTATTGATGGGGCTATTGCACGACCTTGGCAAATACAGCACCGACTTTCAGCACTATCTCCTCTCGGCCACGGGCTTGCTGAATCAGGACGAAGATGAGGACTACGTGGATGCCAAGGTGCTCAAAGGCAAGATCGACCATTCCACCAGTGGCGCACAATTCGTATGGTCAGCTCTGTCCACACAGAGCGCCCAAGGGCAATTTGCAGGCCAAGTGCTGGCACTGTGCATTGCATCCCATCACTCGGGTTTGATTGATTGCCTCTCGTTGTCTGAAAAGGTCCCGGTCTTCGACAGCTTTTCGAGGCGGATGAGCAAAGCCGACCAAGCCACTCATTTGGCGGAAGTTTGCCGAAATGCCGACCCCGGGTTAATGCAAGAAGTTCAAAGGCTGCTGAGCGATTCAGATTTGACCAACACCCTTTGGAGCTGGGGGATGCGTCTTGCTGAAAAAGCACCACGACAAAGCGCCGCATTGCACCAGCAACTTGGGTTACTGGTGCGTGCTTTGTTTAGCTGCTTGATCGATGCAGACCGCATCGACACGGCGGACTTCGAGCATCCACGTCAAGCCATGTATCGGCCCAAAGGGGCGTACCGGGAGTGGGATGTGCTGATCCAGAGGCTAGAGTCGCACCTTGCTGATCTGCCCGCCGACAAGCCCGTTGATGAATCAAAGCCAGATATCAATAGGCTTCGGCGCAAGGTCTCTGCTCACTGCCTTGAGGCCGCACCCCGATCCACAGGCATCTACACCCTGTCTGTGCCGACCGGTGGCGGAAAGACCTTGGCAAGCTTGCG
>JAIPCE010000343.1 GCA_021738345.1 Rhodoferax sp.
CTGGCAAAACCCCGATCCTCCAGCAGTTCCCGCAAAGCGTCGCGCGGGCCGTCCACATCACCCGGGTGCACCACCAGGCCGGCATCCCCCACCACCTCTGGCAGCGACGTGCAGTTGGACGTAATCACCGGTACGCCTGACGCCATGGCCTCTAGCGCCGGCAGGCCAAAGCCTTCGTACCGCGACGGGTAACAAAACACCGCCGCACCGGCATACAGCGCAGGAATCAAGGCATCCTCCACATAGCCCAATAGCCGCAGCTCGCCGCTTTGCAACAGGCCCTGGGCCGCCTGCATCAGCTCGCCAATTTTCCAGCCGCTCATGCCCGCCACTGCCAGCGGAAAGCGTTGGCGCAGCCCCTGGGGTAAGCCGGCATAGGCCGCAAACAGCGCGCCCAGGTTTTTGCGCGGCTCTAGCGTACCCACACTCAGCACATAGTTCCCCGGGGTAAGCCCAAGGCCCGCCAGACCCGGCGCCAACACCCCGGAGTCGCGTGGTTGAAACCGCCCATCTGCCGCCAGGTGCGTCGTGGTAATCCGTGCCGACTCCACCCCAAACCAACGCTGCAGCGCCGCACCGGATGCATCCGACACCACCACGATATGGTCCGCCGTAGCCACCGCCTTTGGCATATCCCTATGCATCAGACGCACGCGCTCCAGCGGATGCGTGTCAGGATGATCAAAGCATGACAGGTCATGCACCGTCAGCACCAAGGGCCCAGCGTGCGGCAGCGGTACAAAATTGGGCTCATGGTAAATGGCGACACCAGAGAGTCTGCGGGTGAAATAGGCGAACATGGCCCGCTCAGCCAGTTTGCGCACCGCCCGTGGCCGTGGTATCACCCGCCGTATCACCCCGTAAGACCGCTGCACCGCTTGGGCCGTGGCGGGCGACGGCAGGGCCACCCCGCGCTCGCAGCGGGTGCCGTAATACAGGTGAACCTCGGCGTCAGGAAGCTGATCCATGGCCGTAAACAAGTGCCGTATGTACTGCCCGACCCCCGTCAGCGGTGCCAGCAAAGGAGTGCCATTAACCAGAATATTCACGTTAATTCAGAGCAACGCCGACACTGCCGCGCCGCACAACAAGCCACTAAAAATACCAATGAAGTTCCCCACCATGTCAAAAATACAAAAGCCGCTCCCGTAGCGCACATCCCAAAATTCCTTGGCCAGACCAATCAGAAACACCACAAAAAAAGCCATTGGGGCCTGACAGACCAATAGCGCCAGCAAGGTCAACCAAAAGCTCCACACGATATGTTTAATCTTGTCTTCTTCTCGTAACTTGACTGGCAACAGCCGAAAAAAATGGCCTAGGGCGGCTCTCATCAGGGGGGCAGTGCTCCAAAACATCAGCGCCCGATTCTAGTCGGCCGCCCAAAGGTACAATTTCCGCCGGCGTCTGTTCGGCTACGCCAGCTCAGCACAAAACCTCTGGCGTGAACCTTCTGCAACAACTTTGGCGCTACCGCAGCTACATCCGTGGCGGCATCGGGCGCGATTTCAGCCTGCGCTACAAGGGGTCTGTGCTCGGCGCGTCCCTGGTGTTTTTGGTACCGGCCTTCCAGATATCGCTGTACCTGCTGGTGTTTGGCAACCTGCTCAAAGGGCGTCTGCCTGGCAACGCTTCGCTGCATGGCTACAGCATTTACCTATGCACCGGTATTTTGTTCTGGAATTTTTTCACCGATGTGCTGCAACGCAGCCAAACCCTTTTTCTGGACAACGCCAATCTGCTTAAAAAAGCAGCATTCCCCAGTAGCTCCCTGTCGATGATCAACCTCGCATCGGCCAGTATCCACCTGGGCCTGGCCTTGACCATTTTGTTGTTATTTTTGCTCAGCACTTCAGCGCTGCCCGGCTGGCGCGGCATCGGTTTGCTGCCGGTTTGGCTACTCATGGCTGCACTGGCCCTCAGCCTGGGCCTGTGCCTGGCCATTTTGCAGGTATTCTTTCGCGACATCGGGGCCCTCACCACCCTGGGGCTGCAGGCCCTGTTCTGGGCAACACCCATTGTCTACCCGGCATCCATCCTGCCCACCTGGCTTGTGCCCTGGCTACTGCTCAATCCGCTGTTGGCCCCGGTCAGCGCCGCACAGGCACTCCTACTGAGCACTGACCTGCCGCCCCTTCACACCTGGGGCTCCACCTGCTTGACCACGGCACTGGCTGCGCTGCTGGCGGTGCGCCTTTATCGGCGCCACCGCGCCGACCTGCTTGACCACCTCTGACCGTGACAGCACCCATCATCCGCGTCGCTCAGCTTGGCAAAGCCTTCAAGCGCTACGCCCGCATTCGGCACCGCCTGCTTGAGTGGCTGCCCGGGTCCCGCGTCCACCACGAACTGCGCTGGGTACTTACCGACCTCAACTTCACGGTTGCCGCCGGCGAGGCCATCGGACTCATCGGGCGCAACGGTGCCGGCAAAAGCACCTTGCTCAAGCTGCTCACCGGCACACTCGTACCTACTACGGGCAACATCGAGGTCACGGGTCGGGTTGCAGCACTGCTGGAACTTGGCATGGGCTTTCATCCCGAGTTCTCCGGTTTTGACAATGTGCTGATGGCGGCTCAACTCCAGGGGCTCAGCCGTGCCGAAGTTCTGGCCTGCATGGACGACATCGTCGCCTTTGCCGAAATTGGCGACGCGCTGCACCAGCCCGTGCGCGAATACTCCAGCGGCATGATGGTGCGCCTGGCCTTTGCCACGGCCACCGCAGTACGCCCCGACCTGCTCATCGTCGACGAAGCCCTGGCCGTGGGCGATGCCTACTTTCAGCACAAATGTTTTCGCCGCATCCGAGAGTTTCGCGAGCAGGGCGTGACCCTGCTTTTTGTCTCCCATGACCCGCTGGCCGTCAAATCCTTGTGCGACCGCGCCTTGCTCATCGAAGGCGGCCGCATCGCCATGGACGGCCCGCCCCTGCAGGTACTCGACTACTACAACGCCCTCCTTGCGCTCGACCAGCAAGCCCTGCCAGACCACCCGCAACACATCCAGGCCCAAGCCTCCACCCTCGGTGTGCGATCGGGCACCGGTTCCGTCAAGATCGACACCGTGCGCCTGCTGCGCCAAGGCCAGGAAACCACCCAGGCCATCGAAGGCGAGGCCGTCACTCTGGCGCTGCACCTCAGCGTCTATCAGGCTGTGCCCGATCTCACCATTGGCCTGCTGCTGCGCGACCGCCTGGGCAACGAAGTCTTTGGCACCAACACCCACCAACTCGGCCTGTCCGAAAAACTGCAAACCCTGACTGCGGGCCAACAAGTCAGCCTGCACTTCAGCCTGGTCAATTTGCCGCTCGGGCCGGGCAGCTACAGTATCACCGTTGCCGCACATGGTGCCGACTCCCACCTCGAAGCCAACTACGACTGGTGGGACCAAGCGCTCACGTTCGAGGTCGGCTTTGGCAGCGGTAGTCGCTTCAGCGGGCTGGTACGGCTACCTGTGGTGGTCAGTATTGACACCACGCCCATCTGATGTCGGCCAGCCACACCCACGGCGGGCGCAGTGCGCCAAGCGCGCCCCTCAACCACCCCGAGTACCGTCCCGACATCGACGGCCTGCGCGCGGTGGCAGTGCTGTCGGTGGTGGTCTTTCATGCCTTTCCCAGCCTCATGCGAGGGGGCTTCGTGGGAGTCGACATTTTTTTTGTCATCTCTGGCTACCTCATCTCCAGCATCATCTTTCAAAGCCTGCACACCGCCAGCTTCAGTTTTGTCGAATTTTTCAGCCGCCGCATCCGACGCATCTTTCCACCCCTGCTGCCCATGCTCGTTTTCTGCTACGCCCTGGGCTGGTTTGCCCTTGACGCCGTCGAATTCAAACAGCTCGGCAAACACCAGGCCGGTGGTAGCGGCTTTGTCTCCAACCTGATCCTCTGGAAAGAAAGCGGTTATTTTGACAACCAGTCCGATACCAAGCCCCTGCTACACCTCTGGTCGCTGGGCATAGAAGAACAGTTTTACATCCTCTGGCCCCTGCTGCTCTGGCTCGCCTGGAAGCTGCGGCTCAGCCTGCTGGCGCCCGTCTTGGCCCTTGGTGCCGTATCGCTCGGGCTCAACATGGCCCTGGTTCACACCGCCCCAGTGGCCACTTTTTACCTGCCCCTCACCCGCTTCTGGGAGTTACTAGCCGGCGCCCTGCTAGCCTACGCCACGCTAGCCAAGCCCCCTCCCCCAGCGGGGGAGGGCGGGGGTGGGGGCGGGTTTGCCAAAGTTGCTACTTTGGGTTCTGCGCAAGTGCTGCAAAAAATCCACCTGCAGTCGCTGCTGGGTGCCCTGCTCTTGCTGGCCGGTTTTATCCTGATCTCCAAAGACAAGGCCTTTCCGGGCGGCTGGGCCCTCGTGCCCACCCTGGGGGCGGTGCTACTCATCGCGGCCGGGCCTCGGGCCTGGTTCAACCGGGTGGTACTGTCGCATCCACTGCTGGTCTGGTTTGGCCTTATCAGTTTTCCGCTGTACCTTTGGCACTGGCCCCTGCTCACCTATGCCCGCATCTTGTCCAGTGGCACCGCCGCGCCGCACATTCGGCTGCTGGCGGTGCTGCTGGCCACCGCCTTGGCCTGGCTTAGCTACCGCCTGCTTGAGGCACCCATCCGGCGCAACCGCAACCCAAAAGTGGTGCTGCTGCTGGCGCTGCTGCTGTTTGCCCTTGGCTACCTGGGCTTTGCCACCTACCAGCACCATGGCCTGCCCCTACGCCCTACCGCACAGCTCCTGGCCCTCAAAGCCACGGGCGACGACGGCGGTGACCAAGGCCAGTCCATAGCGGGCTGTGGTCTTGCCAACCCGTCCGATAACATTTTTCAAAACTGCAAGCACGACCGCCGCGCCACGCCACGCTACGCCCTGCTAGGCGACAGCAAAGCCGGCGCCCTGTACGCCGGGCTGGTGCGCACCTCGACCGACGCAGGCCGCTGGCTGTTCATTGGAGGCACCAGCCACACCGGCGCCCCGGTGCCGGTGCTCTCGGACAACCCACTATTTGAGCGCCACCAGCAGCACATTCGCATTGCCCTCGATGCGATTGTGAAAAATCCCCACATTGAGGTGGTGGTGCTGGCCGCTGGCGCCCGCAACCTGTTCAACATCAACCACATCACCGAGCTGCCTGCCAGCCCCAACTACCCGGCGGCGCTACAGGCGCTGAACCTTACCGTCGACAAAATCCTGCACTCGGGCAAACGCGTCTTCCTCGTGGTCGACAACCCCACCCTGCCAGACCCGCAAGACTGCATCGGCCGCGTCAGCAGCTCAGACGCCGTCAACCGCCTGATTGCCATTGCCACCCAAACCCTTGCACCGACCTGCCAGCTTGGCCTAGCGCAACACCGGGCACTGACCGAGAACTACACCCGCTTGCTGCAAGCACTGGAACGTAAACACCCTGAACATCTCAGCATCCTAGATGTGACAAACTTGCTCTGCGACCTCGACCAGCAACATTGCCTGCCCTACAAAAACGGCCGCTTGCTCTACGGTTTTACCGACCACATCTCGGACTATGCCGCCGGCCTGATCGGCCAGCAGCTTAATGCCGAGCTCGCCACCCACCCACCCCCAAGCCGCCAGTGACGACATCCTCCGTGCCCCCTTCTTTTTACCGCGCCTTTGAAGACAAATACCGTGGCAGCAGAGACCTCATCAGCGCCCGTCTGCGGGTCTATCTGCCCTACATACAGCCGCTTGCAGCCCTGCACCCGCAGCGCCAGGTGCTAGACCTCGGCTGCGGCCGCGGCGAATGGCTGGCACTGCTGATGCAGCATCAGATCAGCGCCAGCGGCATCGACCAGGACGAGGCCATGCTGGCCGCCTGCCGCGAGCACGGCCTAAGCGCCACCCAGGGCGATGCGCTGACCCATCTGCAGGCACAACCGGACCAAAGCCTGCTGGCCGTCACCGGCTTTCACATTGCCGAACATCTGCCTTTTGAGACGCTGCAAGCCCTCATCGCGCAGGCGCGCCGCGCGCTAGTGCCCGGTGGCCTGCTCATCCTTGAAACCCCCAACCCCGAGAACCTGCTGGTTGGCAGCGCCCACTTTTACCTCGACCCCACGCACCAGCGTCCACTGCCGTCGCAATTACTCGTTTTTTTGGCCGAACACCAGGGATTTGCGCCAGTCCAAATGCTGCGCCTGCAAGAGGCACCGCACCTGGCGGGCCAGGGCGTACCCAGCCTGTACGAAGTTCTTGCCGGCGTCAGCCCCGACTATGCCGTGGTCGCCCAAAACCCGCCCGCCCCAGACCAGCCCAACCCCCTGC
>JAIPCE010000291.1 GCA_021738345.1 Rhodoferax sp.
CAAAGGCACGTCCTACATCGGCGTTCAGATCGGCGGGGTTCTTCAGCTCAATCAGCACCAGCGGCAGGCCGTTGACGAACAAAATAATGTCCGGGCGGCGGGTGTGGTGCGGGCCTTTGATTGAAAATTGGTTCACCGCCAGCCATTCATTGCGCTCGGGCGTGGCCCAGTCCACCAGGCGCACAAAGTCGCCCCGTGTTTCGCCGTTGAGCTGGTACTGCACCGGCACACCACCCACCAGCAGGCGGTGAAAGTGCCTGTTAGCCGACAACAGCGAGGGAATGCCCAGGTCCAGCACCTGCTTGAGTGCGTCCTCACGGGCAGCGGTCGGAATGGTGGGGTTGAGCTTGAGGATGGCCTCGCGCAGGCGGAAGGTAAGAATCACCTGGCGGTAGTTGGCACGCTCGGGTTTAGGGCCGTCATGGGCAATGTCGGGGCCGTAAAGGTGGGTGTAGCCCACGTCCTGCAGCCAGGCCAGGGTTTCTTGTTCTAGTTGGTCTTCGGTCATGTGCGTCCCTGGCGGTGTGTCTGGCTACCTTAATTGTTGACTTGGTCAACGGCGGCCATGGTGGGCTAAACTGCCGATCAAGTGGATTGGGGATTCCTGGTCGGCGTTACAACCTCGGTGGGTTCATCGGGGCTTTTCGCTTTTAGGACCGTCGACTTTCTGTTTTACAGAGCTGCCATTAACGCATCGCAAGCCGCCGTGTCGTTGTCTGCACCAGCAAAGCGGATATTGAATTCCTGAGCTTCCAGCGCCAACCCCTCTTTATAGTCTTCAATAACTTGGCGCTCTTTATCGCTCAAAGTCGGGCTTGCGAGTGGTGGGAACCCAAGAATCAGCAAACTATGCCGACCACTGGCGCGTTCGGCCAATGTCAGCTCAGTAATTAAGCCCCGAGTCATTCGTACCGAATTTCGAATACTGCTATTTGGTTGAAGCAAACCAAAATGGGCAACCAATGAATCCGACACAAAGCCAAAACGGGTTAAGCGGCGACTGCTCTTGAGCGCCACATCCTTATTGAAACAACTTGCCACCCTCACATCCCGCTTTACTGCCAGATCGCGCACGCGCGTAACGAACTGCCGTGCGGGCTGCGCTTGCTCGGGGCGATCATCGACTTCATCAGCGGAGTCCGGGTTATCGGGTTCAGCCAGTGTAGAAAGACTCGAACTCATCAATTTGGCGATTTGAAGCAACTCGGTATAGGCGTTGACGTGGCACACCTCTGCCGCCCCAAAAAACAAACCACTTATCGGCGGGGTAACCTCGGTCAAAGTGCGACCGCTGCCAAGTTGTGCATTCATCATGCGAAACCCACGCTCTAACAATACCTGCACCTTTTGCCCAGCTGCACCAAACAAAGTCACCAGTAAATCCGGACGAAGCGTCACAACCGCCCGATTTTCCTCATTCCAAGAAGTCAAAAAACCCACACAAATACGCTCCCCGGTTTGCATCACCGGCTCCCAAAAGATGGCTCGCCACTGCCCGGTATGGGCAGGTAGTGTGGGAACATCAACTACAGCTGTTTGAGTATTCATAAAAGCCCCTTTATGGAAGACGCAAGAGAAGGCAGGCGGCTGGCTACTGCTTGGGCAAACCCCTGAGCATAAGCTGCAACCAAAGCATGTTTGCCAACTTCATGCAAAGCAGGCAACTCGCAACCCGCGGAAAAGGTCAGTGCATTGCTAATGGCACTACTTTCGATGTTGGCACAAACCAAAGCGTTTGAAAACCGGGAAATGACCCGATACGTTTTGTGGCATTGATATGGATACAGGTCCAAAGTGCGACCATGATCTATTGCCCAGTAGTCCTGTCCATCAGTCAATAAATTGCCGGGGTGGCGGTCGGCATTGCGCACCAGAACATCCAGCGCAATCAGGCGCCCCAAGTCCACCCACTGGACCAACTCATCCACCAACACTTGCAATTCTGCGCTGTTTGGTGCATCTGGGTCGATGCAAAACTGTTGCATCAAATTGGGTGCTTGAACATCAATGCTGGCAAAAAGGGGCATTTCTCCTTCAAACACAATACCAACAGGGGGTGAATTCACGCACAAGGCATCCGCGAGCAAAGCACAAAAACACTCCGCAGCAAGCTCCTGCGTCGGGCAATTTTTGACAACAACCCCTTTGGGCTGCCCATCAAACATGGCCACCCCGCGCCGGGCACCATTAAGGCCCGCACCCAGCAGGCGTGCACCGGGTTGAAGCACGCCAACAAGTATTCTGGACATTCGCACTCCCAACTGTTTTTGACTCTATTCAGTTTGATTCTATTGTCACCCGCAACTACCCCGAAATCAGGCGAGGGAGCAGGATGTCGCGCATGGTGGCAAGGGTTTTGACCTCATGGACGTTAGCGCCAGCATCGGTTTAACGACTTTGTGTATCCCGTTGCCACCACCTCGGTGGGAGCAACTACTGGGTAGGCTGCTAAGTCTTTCCAACCTACTTGTGACATCTCTGCGCCATTTGATAAGCGATCTGCGTAGTCTATAAGTTCCACTCAAGCCGCCCGCACCTCGGTCAGCAGGTCAGGGTGGCGGTCGAGCACTTTGAGCAGCTTGACCAGTGCCAGTGGCGGCTTGGTCTTGCCGTTCTCGTAGCGCGAGAACGCGTTAACACCCCCGCCAAAAATCTCAGCCGCCTCGCGTTGGTCCAGTGCCAGCTTTTTGCGAACACTCACGATGAAGCTGGGGTCAACAATCGAGGCGTTGACCTGCTTGGAGAAAGCGCGCATTTCACGCATTACACGATCAGACTCAGTGGCATCCAGAATGGACTCGGCGCAAGCGGGGCAAAAGTCCCCCTCCACGGCGAAGATGGTGGTGACTTCGCCCTTGTAGGTATGAGGCAGGTCACGGGTGTCGTGGATCAGTTCAGCCGCACCGCAAACTGGGCATTTCATCGTCATAGCTCCTTAAAAGACACGATCAACACATCGTCAATGACTGTCAGTTTCAAATACACATCACCCTCCGGCGTTTTCGGGCGGTACACATCTTGCCAAACCGTGTGATCGGTGTGCGCTGTCATGCTCTTGTAAAAATCCGCAGTTGTGAGCGCCAACACCACCGCCAACATTCCTGGGAAGTCAAATCCCAAGGCATCAGCGCCGATACGCGCAGCATGTGTGGTTCGCACCTTGCGCGCTTCCACCAGCGCCTTGATGGTCGCCAGTTTGCAATGGGGGGTGCTTTTGTCCATGTTTGAAATATTAACCTAGTTGGTTTAATTTGGCAAGTTGGTTAGTTAGCCCGTCAACAGCGCGACGTAGGCCTGATAACTGTAGCTGCGGTTTTTCTTTTGCCCGGTCAGCTCGGCCACGACGCCCAAGCCCTCCAGCACCTTCACTGCCGCAGTGGCGGTGGGGAAACTGGTGCCCAGCTTCTGGCGTACCTGTTCGATGGTGAAACGCGGCATCATCGGCAGCAACTCGAACAAGCGGTAACTTGCTGGCCCGGCTTTGGGGGATGCCAGCAAACGGCGGCGGTCGGTAGCCAACAGGCTGGCAATGGCCACAATGTTGCGCTCGGCATCCAATGCCGCCATGGCCACGGCTTCCAGGAAAAACGCCACCCAGCCTTCCCAATCCCCATCGGTGCGCACATTTGATAGGCGACGGTAATACTCGGCCTGGTGTTGCTTCAGGTAGCCGCTGAGATACATCAGCGGCTCGGGCAACAGGCCCCAATGCTCCAGCAGCGCCCCAATCAGCAGGCGGCCAATGCGGCCATTACCATCCAGAAACGGGTGAATCGTCTCAAACTGCACATGAATCAACGCTGTCTTGACCAGTGGCAACAGGGCTTGCGAGGCATCGTGAATGAAGCGCTCCAGGTCAGCCAGCAGGGCAGGCACCCGCTCGGGTGGTGGCGGAACAAATACCGCATTGCCGGGCCGAGTGCCGCCAATCCAGTTTTGCGAGCGTCGCAACTCACCCGGCTGCTTGCCGGAACCTCGTACGCCATCCAGTAACAATCGGTGGGCATCGCTCAACAGGCGCACGCTCAATGGCAGGCCGCCAGGGTCGCGCAGATTGCCCTGCACCAGCCGGAAAGCGCGCAGATAGTTGGTGACCTCTTCCACATCGTCGGTGTTGCTCACCGTGAAGCCGGCTTCGTCATCAAACAAGTCGGCCAGTGTGGCTTGGGTGCCTTCGATCTGCGAAGTCAGCAAGGCCTCTTTGCGGATGGCGCTGTAGAGCAGCCAATCCACCGAAGGCACCAGCCCGGCCACGCCTGACAGCCGTGCCAGCGCCAATTCGGCCACACGGTTGGCCTCCACATAGCATTCGGGCGCCAAGGCCGGTTGGGCGGGTGGCAACCGGTGCGGCACAAACGCCTGCACGGATTCGCCCAGGGTGGTGGATATGGCGTAGGTGCCTGTGCTGCGCATGGTGTGAAAGAGTTCTTTAATAAAGACTTGCGATATTAAAGAACTCTTTAATTTATGGCAAGACCATGAAAGAACAATTGCATTGCCAGTCACAAGTACCCAGGCGCATTGGGATCATCCTAGATTCCGTAGTTGGACGCGCCCGAGTGGGCTGCTGACGGCGCCTCTGGGTAGGCGCGACGACGCAGCGGGCTACTGCCCGCAAGGAGAAGCAACGACCCCAGGGGCGTTGCCAGCGGCTCAATCGGGTGCGTAGCGCTCTCACCCAATGGGTGAATCGCGTCGAAGCAGAAATAGTCAATCATTTCAAGCCTTTGTTGAAATTGCAAAGCGGTCAACTGCGGAATCTAGGATCATGCCAAGGCTTCCTCGGCGGCGGCTTGTGCCTCGGGCAGACGTAATTGACCCGAGATCAGACGCGGCAGCAGGGTGTCGCGCAGGGTGGCTAGGGTTTGGGCCTGCTTCTGGTTTTCTGCAACCTTGGCAAGTAGCGGAGCCGCAGCAGCGTGAAATGCTTCCAGAATGTAGTTGTCTGGTACGACGCACTGCAACCCGAACACAACGTCAGGGCGCACTGCGGGATATGCGCCGCCATCTGCAACGTGTGCCAAATGTTCAATGCTGGTGTCCTGCGTTGCTGCCAGATAAACAAACTCAGTGTTTGTGGCAATAGATGGTCGCAAAACAGCAAAGCCGGTGCTGGCCGTCAAATTACTTGCAGGCTCATGAATGAACGCATAGGAGCGGTTACCCGGCCGAACGGTGCCAACGATGGTGTCACCAGTGCGTAGGACGCGCCTCGCTCGACTCGGTGCGTCATCAAATGCGAAGTCGGTGACATAAGCAATTTCATTGTTTTTGGCGTTGGCAAGGTCAATGTATGCCACGATGTCTGGATGGTTTTTGACAGACCACGACTCGGGGTTGATGTCAGATAAATCTGCAAGTGTTCCAATCCGCCACCCCCTCGGTACCAAGCCCAGATCCGATTCCACGAAGCTGTCGGGGAACAGCGCCGCCGTGGCCGCGTCAAGATAGCTACCGTCATTCCGGCGCAGGTGGGATTCCAGTGCTTCGCTGCTACCCCCAGCGTATGGGTTCCCGCCTTCGCGGGAACGACGGGTGATGTTGGCGCGTACAGGGTCGAAATCGACAAACCACGACTTGAACAGCGCTTGGGCGATGGCTTCCAGCGTGGCATTGGTTTCGCGCAGGAGGGTGATGCGGTCGTCGAGGGACTGGAGCAACGCAACTATGCAGTCTTGTTCTGCTCGCGCAGGGATTTTGACGGGAATCGAATACAAGAAATTTCGGTTTAAGGTTGGCTGGGCACTGCCTGAGTTAAATGACGCGAGATCAAGTGTTTGCAATAGGTAGTACGCGAATCGCGGGCTGTTTCCCAAGAAATCGGTGACATACAAGCAAGTGTTGTGGGGCCAGTAATCAACTGCGCTGAAATGCACACGTCCGGCGGAAGCGCCACTGCGCCCAACAACAACGCCGGGGCCAATTGCCAAAGCAGTGTCGTGTGTGCCATTCGGTCCAGCAGAACCCATGATTGGAATATCGCCGGGCTGCTGCTCAGCTGCGGTCAGATCGTGACCACGTTGGAGCCGCACAAATTCCCCAAGCGAGCTGCTGTGCCACTCTGCCCCGTGGGTCGGGTTAGCGCAGCGTAACCCGAAATCTTCAACCCAAGGCAAATTTTCATTCGCCACGTCATCCGGCTTTTGTCGGGTTACGCGCTTCGCGCTAACCCGACCTACGGCAGGCACCGAGGTTTCTCCTTTTGTGATTTCAGCATTCACACCCCACCCCCCAACCCCACCTCATCCGG
>JAIPCE010000292.1 GCA_021738345.1 Rhodoferax sp.
GTAGAACGGCACCATGATGCGGTTGCTGGTGCTATAGCTGGTGGCCGCAGCAATCCAGCTCGCCATGCCACCGGCCTCGTTGATGCCTTCTTGCAATATTTGCCCTGCCTTGTCTTCCTTGTAGTACATGACCTGGTCTTTGTCGACCGGGGTGTACTGTTGGCCTGCCGGGTTGTAGATGCCAATTTGGCGGAACAAACCTTCCATGCCAAAGGTGCGGGCTTCGTCAACCAAAATCGGCACCACGCGCGTGCCCAGCGCCTGATCGCGCAACAAGGTGGTCAGGAACCGCACATAGGCCTGGGTGGTGGAAATCTCACGGCCTTCGGCGGTTGGCTCTATCACGCTTTTGAAGACATCGAGCGCGGGGACGGTAAATTGTTCATCGGATTTGGTGCGGCGGCTGGGTAAATAGCCGCCCAGGGCCTGGCGCCGCTCGTGCAGGTAACGCATCTCGGGGGTGTCGTCTGCCGGCTTGTAGAACGGGATGTTGGCCAACTGGCTGTCGGGAATTGGGATATTGAAACGGTCGCGGAATATCTTGATGTCCTCGTCGGTCAGCTTCTTGGTCTGGTGCACATTGTTCTTGCCCTCGCCGCTCTTGCCCATGCCAAAACCCTTGACGGTTTTGATCAGCAAGACGGTCGGCTGGCCCTTGTGGTTGACCGCCTTGTGGTAAGCCGCGTAGACCTTTTGCGGGTCGTGACCACCTCGGCGCAGGTTCCAGATGTCGTCGTCGCTCATCTTGGCCACCATCTCGGCGGTTTTGGGATCGCGCCCAAAAAAGTGCTGGCGCACATAGGCACCGTCATTGGCCTTGAAGCTTTGGTAGTCACCGTCCAGGGTGTCCATCATGAGCTTGCGCAGCGCGCCGTCCTTGTCGCGCGCCAGCAACGGATCCCAGTTGCTGCCCCACAAAAGCTTGATGACATTCCAGCCCGAACCCCGAAACTCGCCTTCGAGTTCCTGCACAATTTTGCCGTTGCCGCGCACCGGACCATCGAGACGCTGCAAATTGCAATTGACGACAAACACCAGGTTGTCAAGTTTTTCACGCGCCGCAAGACCAATGGCACCCAAGGACTCCACTTCATCCATTTCGCCGTCGCCACAAAAGACCCAGACCTTGCGGTTCTCGGTATTGGCGATGCCGCGGGCGTACAGATACTTGAGGAATCGGGCCTGGTAAATGGCCATCAAGGGTCCCAGCCCCATGGAGACCGTGGGGAACTGCCAGAACTCGGGCATCAGCTTGGGGTGCGGGTAGCTCGACAAACCCTTGCCGTCCACCTCTTGGCGGAAGTGCAGCAACTGATCTTCGGTCAGGCGACCTTCCAGATAGGCGCGCGCATAAACGCCAGGGGCCACATGGCCCTGGATATAGAGGCAATCCCCACCATGGCCTTCACTTTCGGCATGCCAAAAGTGGTTGAAACCCGCACCAAACATATGAGCCAACGAGGCAAATGAGCCAATATGCCCGCCCAGATCGCCACCATCGACAGGGTGGTGGCGATTGGCTTTGACCACCATGGCCATCGCGTTCCAGCGCATATAGGCACGCAGCCGCTCTTCGATCTCGATATTGCCGGGGCAGCGCTCTTCCTGGTCGGTCTCAATCGTATTCACATAGCCGGTATTGGCCGAAAACGGCATGTCAATGCTGCTTTGGCGTGCGTGTTCGAGCAACTGCTCCAGCAAATAGTGCGCCCGCTCGGGTCCCTCGCTTTGGATGACGGCGCTCAAGGCGTCCATCCATTCGCGGGTTTCCTGGGAATCGGGGTCGGTTGGCGGGGGGCTGCTAGGCTCGGGCGAGTTCAATGACATAGACGTCTCCTGGTTACTTTTGAGGGGTAATTTATTACGTATTTGATTTTCTCACAATTTATTTTTTATTTCAAATAGTGCATTGTTATTTTATATTATGAAATTTGTGTTTTTCTGATACCCGCTCCTTGCTCCAACGTACCCTGGCTCAGGACCGTGCAACGCACATATTCGCTCTACACTCCACCCATGCTACCTTCTGCGCTCGTTCATCTGCCGCGTCGCATTGCACTGCCGAGGTTGGGCCATGCGCAACGCTGGTGGCAGCGCCTGACGCCCCATCGCCAGGACAGGGTGGCAATGCTGGCGCCACTGGCTGCGGTGCTGCTGTTCTTTGCAGCGATCGTTTCTGCGCTGGGCTATTTGCGCATTGAAGAAATGGAACGTGAGCAACAGGCGGTCCAGCGCGACGTCGAATACACGCAACAGCGACTCCGCTTGCGCTTGCTGGAACGTCAGGAACAAATCATGCGCATTGGTCGAGAGGTCACCAATCGTGAGTTGGACCTGGCAGATTTTCGTTCGCGTGCGGAATATATGATCAACCAGTACCCCGAACTGCAGGGTGTAGCCTGGATCGACGAACGTCGTCGTGCCAAGGCCAGTCTGGGGACTGCGATTCGTACCGCCAATCAGATTCAGCGCGCACCCATCGAAGACTTTCCCAGTAGCGACACCCTCAGCGGATTTACGGCAGCGCGCGAAACACTGGGACCGGTCTATGTGCAGCGGGTACGTACCACGGCAGATTCACCGCTGCTGCAAATGCACATCCCTTTAAGCAACAGCGGTAAATTCGTCGGGGTGATGCTGGCCGAACTTTCGGTCGACGGGCTCTTTCGGTATGGCGTGCCCTCCGAGGTCTCCGCGCAGTACGCGGTTTCGTTGCTAGACAGCCGCGGCAATGTATTGGCCGGCAGTGCCATGCCGGCCCGTAAAGTGGTCAATACCCTGTTGCCCTGGACCAGCCCGGCCCACGAATATGCGATGCCGGTGTCGCCAGTGGGTAGTGCCCTGGTCATACGTGCCCAAGCCTACCGTGCATCGTTAGGTGTGATTGGCAGTGGACTTTTTTGGTTGGTCAGTGCACTGAGCGTCATGACTGCCTGGATGCTGATTGCCAACTGGCGCCACACGCGGCGACGCGTGCAGGCGCAACAGGCACTGATGTCCGAGACCAATTTCAGACGTGCCATGGAAAACTCGATGCTGACCGGCATGCGCGCCATGGACTTGCAGGGGCGCATCACGTATGTGAACGCCGCGTTTTGTCAAATGACGGGGTGGTCCGAATCAGACCTGGTCGGACGTACCGCACCGTTTCCGTATTGGCCCGACAGCGACAAGGAGCATCTGACCTCGCGCCTCGAAGAAGAATTGACCGGCAAAACTTCGGTCGGTGGCATTCAGGTGCGCGTCAAGCGTCGCGACAACAGTCTGTTTGACGCACGACTGTATGTCTCTCCCTTGATCGACTCCATGGGAACACAAACCGGGTGGATGACCTCCATGACCGACATCACCGAACCCAACCGGGTGCGCGAGCAATTGTCAGCATCGCATGAGCGGTTCACCACGGTACTCGAAGCTCTGGATGCGTCCATTTCAGTGGCGCCGTTGGGCGGGGACGAACTGCTATTTGCCAACAAGATGTACCGCCAGTGGTTTGGCGTGCAGGCCAACGGGCATCTGCAATTGGTGGCCCAAGCGGGTGTTCCGCCGAATCCGGCTTCTGACGAATCCCAGGACAATGTTGACTCTTTCGCAGGGCTGCCCACCTCGGGCTTACATGACACGGAAACCGAGAGCGCAGAGATTTATATCACCGAGCTTGGCAAGTGGCTCGAAGTGCGCACGCGCTACCTGAGTTGGGTCGACGGTCGCCTGGCCCAAATGGTGATCGCAACCGACATCACGACCCGACGCCTGACCGAGGAACAGGCATCTGACCAACTGGAGCGGGCGCAAAACGCCAGCCGGCTTATCACCATGGGCGAAATGGCATCGAGCGTTGCGCACGAGCTCAATCAACCTCTCACCGCCATCAATAACTATTGCAATGGCATGGTGTCGCGCATCAAGGCACAGCAAATTTCTGAAGCTGACTTGCTCGGGGCGCTCGAAAAGACGGCCAGACAAGCTCAGCGCGCCGGCCAGATCATTCAGCGAATTCGCGCTTTCGTCAAACGCAGCGAACCGAACCGCACACCGTCGGAGGTGACAACCATGGTGGCAGAGGCGGTGGAACTGGCCGAAATTGAGCTACGCCGTTTTAACGTCAGGCTCAACCATTTCGTTGCCACGCGACTTCCGTTGCTGCGGGTCGACCCGATCCTTATCGAGCAGGTGCTGATCAACTTGTTACGCAACGCCGCCGAGTCGATTGACATGGCGACACGGCCCAGCCCGGAACGTATTGTCGAATTGCGTGTTGGCCAACACCAGGTGGACAACAAGACAGTCATCGAGTTTTCAGTCCAGGACACCGGAAAAGGCCTGGCTCCCGAAGTAATGGCACGTTTGTATGAAGCCTTTTACTCCACCAAGACCAATGGCATGGGCATTGGGCTGAGTCTGTGCCGATCGATCGTTGAGTCGCACCTGGGTCGGATGTCGGCCGAGAACATTTACAATGGCGCCGAGGTGGTGGGATGCCGATTTTCCTTCTGGATTCCACTGGAAGATGTCGGACAAGACTTGACCGGCCATCTCCGCCGAAGCAAATGAACCATTGGATCCCCGAATGAGCTTGATTCCGAAAAAAGGTACGGTCTACGTGGTCGATGACGATGAGGCAGTGCGCGACTCCCTTCAGTGGTTGCTGGAGGGAAAAGGTTATCGGGTTCGCTGCTTTGACTCTGCAGAGTCGTTTCTGAGCCGCTACGACGCGCGCGAAGTTGCGTGCCTGATTGTTGATATCCGGATGGGTGGCATGACAGGCCTCGAGCTGCAAAACCGCCTGATAGAAGCCCGCTCACCGCTGCCTGTGGTGTTCATTACCGGACATGGCGACGTTCCCATGGCGGTCGACACCATGAAAAAGGGTGCCATGGATTTTATTCAGAAGCCGTTCAAGGAAGACCAGTTGGTGGGTCTGGTGGAGCGTATGCTGGAGCACGCCAAGGACTCGTTCTCTGATTACCAGCTGGCCATCAACCGCGATGCGCTGCTGTCAAGACTCACTTTGCGGGAGTCGCAGGTACTGGAACGTATTGTGGCGGGTCGCCTCAATAAGCAAATTGCCGACGACCTGGGGATCAGCATCAAGACTGTTGAAGCGCACCGCGCCAATATCATGGAAAAGCTCAGTGCCAACACGGTCGCCGACCTGTTGAAAATTGCCCTTGGGCAAAATGCGCCAAAAGCCTGAAACCACTAGGCCAAGCACAGACACAACCCGCGCAAAATGGGATCAGCGGCCTTTTTTGGAAGCTTCACGATGATCCAAGGCTCCTCGGTTGACCGCCTACTTTTGTAACTAAGTTTTTATGAACACTCACTTTATTGGCCTTGAACCAAGGAATCCAGGATGACCGACTTCACAGGCGCCCAGATCATTGATGGCAAGGCCCTTGCCGAACAGATTCGCGCAGATGTCACCCGCCGCACAGTAGCCACCAAGGCATGCGGCATCACCCCTGGTCTAGCCGTCGTCCTGGTGGGCAACAACCCGGCATCAGAAGTTTATGTGCGCAACAAGGTCAAGGCCTGTGAGGGCAGTGGCATTTACTCGGTGCTCGACCGCCACCCCGACACTCTGACCGAGTCCGAGTTGCTGGCACGGGTTGAAGAACTCAATCACGACCCCCGCATCCATGGCATTTTGGTACAACTGCCCCTGCCGCCCCACATCGATGCGCACAAGGTTATCGAAGCGATCGCGCCCGCCAAGGACGTCGACGGTTTTCATGTGTCAAGTGCCGGCGCCCTGCTGGTCGGACAACCTGGTTTCTGGCCCTGCACGCCCTACGGCTGCATGAAGATGCTGGAATCCATTAGCTATGACCTGCGCGGTAAACATGCAGTGGTCATTGGCCGCAGCAATATTGTGGGCAAACCCATGGCCTTGATGCTGCTACAAAAAAACGCCACCGTGACGGTGTGCCATAGCGCAACCATCAACCTCAAAGCCATGACGCTACAAGCCGATGTGGTCGTGGCCGCAGTGGGCAAGCGCAATGTGTTGAAGGCGGACATGGTGAAGCCTGGAGCTGTGGTGATTGACGTGGGTATGAACCGGGACGATGCTGGCAAACTTTGCGGTGATGTGGATTTTGAAGGCGTGCGACGGGTGGCGGGCTACCTCACACGGGTACCGGGTGGCGTTGGCCCGATGACGATTGCCATGTTGCTGGTCAACACACTCGAAGCCGCAGAGCGGCAGGTGGCTTCATTGGAT
>JAIPCE010000293.1 GCA_021738345.1 Rhodoferax sp.
TAACGCCTCTTGAATGGTGGCAATGAGCATGTCAATATCCGCACTCGGATTTGCCGCCACATTGCGAAACCACTTGCCGCCCGCAATCGAGGTTGTGGACGTGGAACCAACAGGCAACTGCTGCAATAGAGGGTCAAACAAGTTTTCGTTTTTTGGACGCCAAACAACAATACCTGTTTGAGGTTCTGAAAAAAGTAGAAGGCGTTCGTCAGCAGCCACAAAATCTCTCAAACGCTGTGCAAGGTCGATGCAGTGCTCTATGCGCTGGGCGATTCCTTCACGCCCCCACGCCAGCAGCGTTGCCAGAAGTGCCGTGGCAGTTGCACCATGGGAGCCAAGAACTCCAATATTTGGGGTGGCAAGGTACGCTCCACCGAAGCTCACCGCAGCGTGAGACTTTAAGGTGTCTTTGAATAGGACAAGTGCAGACTCTTTGGGCTGGAAAAGCCACTTATGCGCCGATACCGCGACAGAGTCTGCCGACTCGACGCCGGCAAGTAAGTGGGCATACTTACTTAACCGTAAAGGACCGGCCCAAGCAGCATCAACATGGGTCCAAGCTGCCCTGCCTGCCAATACAAACGGGTCTATAGCACCTGTACTGGTTGCACCGGCGGTGAGGACCAAGGCGGATTTGCTCAGGTCGGCCGGCAATTGCGCTGAGTCCATTGAACCGTTTGCGTCAATGGGCACGCTCAGGTACTTCAGGCCCAGGATATGGGCCGCCTTCGCAATAGAGAGATGTGCTCCTTCTGAAGCAATCACCTCAGTAACGCCTGCACACTCTCGCGCAGACCACAAAGCGGTCAAATTGGCTACTGTCGATCCCGGTGTCATGTGACCACCGTTCATGCCGAAAAATGGTGCGAGCCATGCCACGACCCGATGTTCGATCTGGCGCGCGACGGGTGCGGTGGCAGGGTGAAGCAGGTTCTGATTGAGCGACGCGTTCCAAAGTGTCATTGCCCAAGTTATCCATGGGGTTGGCGGGTCCATATGGGCAAATGATGTAGCCTCACCCAAACGCGCCGCGCCGCCCAGAATGCTTGGTGCCAGCGCGTTCAGTGCAGCCGTGGAACCCATACCGAACTGTGGCAGTTCTATCGGCAGGTCAAAACCCTCGACGTTACTGAAATCACGACGCATCAAATCGACGGCTCGATGCAACCCGTCCGAGTTGACGGCGAATTCCTTATCCATGCTACTTACCTCAAGTGCTATCTGAAGCTCAGTTTAGCCGCCGTCAGAACATGGTGTTGCGATTCTTCGACTCTGCCGGTACCGCCTGTTCCACGTCCCAGTGTTCCACGATCAGGCCCTTATTAACTCGGAAGATGTCCATAACGGCGCTGCCTCGATCGTTGGCATCAGTCGGGTTCTCTTTGCAATGGTTGTGCACAGCCACCAGATCGCCTTCGGTGATCACCCGTTTAATGTCGCAACGAAAATTGGTCTTCTCGACGTAAGCAGAAAACCCCGCGATGAACGCGGCGCGGCCGTCCGCGCCACCGGGGTTGTGCTGGATGTATTGATCTGCTGAGATGTACTTCCGCGCGGCTTCGACGGGTTGGCGCTGCACGAAGGCGAGGTCAAAGAACGCTGTCACGATTTGCTTGGGCGTCTGCCCGGCAGTTGCCGGAATCGCAGCCAGAGCGACCAGAAATACCAACACGAAACGCATTTGGGTCAAAAGAGTCATGGGGTCAACTTTCGGAAAGGTAATTGGCTGGGCAAAGAAACTTGTCACCAGTTCGACGCAGAATCGACCAATTGAACACGGGTCGATAGGGCATGCAAGGCAATGGCGTGCAGCATCTCGCTGACAGTTGTGCAGGCATCGGTGAGCACCGTCACGCGCTCGTAAGTATCGGCTTGACGGGATAGCGCGGTGTGGGTCACACAGTTCTGCGTCATCATGCCGCACAGCACCAGCTCGGTAGCCCCCAGTGCCTACAGTGTCGAGTGCAGGTTGGTGCGCTCGAAGTTGTCGGCGAAGTGCTTGACGACCACAGGTGCATCCGGTGCGGCTGCCAAGATGCGTGGATGGATCTTCACGCCTTCGGTGTCGGCGTTGAAGAAAGGGGAGATGCCCTGCGCAGCGTCGGCCACGTGTTGCACATGAACCACCGGCAGGCCACTTGCTTGGGCATGGCGGATCGCCTTTTCCACTGCGGCCAAGGCGGTCTCGGTGTTGGCCAGCTCGAAGGCGCAGCCTGGAAAGTAGTCATTCTGCAGATCGATCAGTAACAAGGCTGGTTTGGACATTGGAGTTCGCCGGAGTAATTAGTGAGGTCTTGATTCTTCCAAAATACTGAACGATCGACCATAGGCCCGAAAGTCAAATATCGGTAAGATCGGGCCAACCTGTTATTGCTTTTTTTGAGCCGATGCCTTTGACCTCACCACCCGCAGTTCAGCCGCTTCGCCGCCTAGTAACGGTGGTGGCGTTCGAATGTGGGCGCTTTCCCCAATGGCAAGTTCATTTCTTCAAGAAAGCCTGGCCTGCGGTTGGGGCTGGGATGCTCACAAGCAACGGAATTGCTTTCGCCATTCTGTCGGTGCAATGCCGAATTGGCGCCGGAAGTGCAACCGAAGTGATTCCGGTGATCCGAATCCGGTTAGTTCAGTTACTACATCTATTGATCCACTGGTTGACTCTAAAAGACGCTGGGCATAAGCCAAACGTTCTGCCAGCAGCCAAGTAACTAAGCTCATCCCCGTTAGCTGCTTGAACTGGCGGGTAAAGGTCCGCCTGCTCATCAACGCTCGCTCAGCTAGCGAATCCACGGAGTGAGCTAATTGAAGGTTTTCACGAATCCAGTCAAATAGTTCCGATAGACGAGAATCCGCCGGCGTTTCCGGTATCGGCTGCTCGATGAATTGAGCCTGCCCACCCTGGCGGTGGGGTGCAACAACCAAGCGTCTTGCCACACTCTTGGCCACTTGCGAGCCGTGCAATTGGCGCAGCAGATAAAGACAACAGTCGATTCCAGCCGCCGTTCCGGCAGAGGTGACTATGCCGCGATCTTCAACATAGAGCACATCCGCGTTAAGACTAATTTGAGGGTAGCGTTCGGCAAAGTCTTGTGCGTAGGCCCAATGAGTCGTCGCACCTCGCCCGTCCAACAAACCAACTTCGGCAAGTACATAAGCACCCAAGCACAGACCAACGATCTTTGCACCACGCGCATATGCAGTATCCAAGGCCCTTAGTAACGACTTCGGAGGTTTTTCCCCTGTATCTCGCCAACTGGGAACAATGATGATGTCGGCCCGTTTGAGTGCTGACAGGCCGTAACGCACAGCAATGTCAAACCCGCCGGACGTGCGAAGCCTACCCGACTCAGCCGCACAAATTTTGAAGTCGAACGTCGGACAGCCAGGGTGGCTCTCACCAAACACAACGCACGGCACGGCCAAGTGAAACGGACTGATTCGATCAAACGCAACCACGGCGATCGACGAAGGTGGCGAGTTCTGTGTATACATATTGGCTCAATCTTACCGAACTATGGCGTATGCGCCACTTACCTGTTATATCGCAGGCCGACAAAATATCGGCTTCAGAAACAACTAAATGGACTCCCCGTGACAGATGCGCTAACGATCTATCCAACGCTTCCTCTTGTAGAGGAAATCCTGCTGCCATGGCACCATAAAGTACGGGCGATCACGGGAGACGTCGCTGATAAGTATCCCCTTCTTGAGGTCTTCAGGCGGGCTGATCTGGCTGACTTTTCGCTCGGGCTAATCCTTGGCGGAGTGCCCAGGAACTACTTTGGGAGCGTGAAGCGCCAATTTCCAAATGCTGGCTTCCACAAGATGCTGATGAAAGCAGCTGGGGGGTGGTTCGCGAAGCACCCCCATTCGCCACCACCCTTCATGAAGTGGTGATTTCTGCAATCGAGTCTGTAGCGACTTGGCATGGAAGTTTGTAGTGGACATGACCGCCATAGAGCCAAACTTTGGAAGACCTCATCAATCACGCACACATGGAAGTGCACATGCGGCTTCAGCATCGCTAACCATGGCGTTAACACGTCACGAAAGTCACTTCACAGAGCGATTTTCTTAAGACTCCAGGGTGGCTCCTGGTTATGCAAGGTTTGCATAAATGCATAGATCGCCTGTTTTTCTTCTTCAACTTGCCAGTGTGCCTGCCTAGAATTTCGGACATGGTCAGTATCCATTGACCCACATGACCCAGCCCCCCCCCCGATCTTGCAGCATCCATGACCAGACACCCTCTGGCTCCACTTTCTACTTACCCACGGAGAACCACATGAACTACCGAACCGAAAAAGACTTTCTTGGTGAAAAGCAGTTACCCGATAGTGCGTATTACGGCGTCCAGACCTTGCGTGGCAAGGAAAACTTTCACATCACGGGCATCCCGATATCGACCGAACCCTATTTCGTCAAAGCCTTCGGTTACGTCAAAAAGGCGGCAGCCCTTGCCAATCGTGATCTGGGCGTGCTCGATGCCACGATAGCCAATGCCATCGCCGGTGCATGCGACCGAGTGATCGCTGGCGAGATGGCAGACCAGTTCGTCACCGACTTCATTCAAGGAGGTGCAGGCACCTCCACCAATATGAACGCCAATGAGGTCATTGCCAACTTGGCACTGGAGCAACTCGGCTACAGGAAGGGGGAGTACCAATACGTCAACCCCAATGACCATGTGAATTTCGGTCAGTCGACCAATGACGTTTACCCCACCGCTTTCAGGCTAGCGCTGATTCTGCGGCTTGAGAGCTATATGGATGCCCTGCGGCGCTTGCAAGCGGCGTTTTTTGCAAAGGCTGCCGAGTTTGAGAAAGTTCTGAAAATGGGACGCACCCACCTACAGGATGCGGTTCCGATGTCCCTTGGCCAGGAGTTCCACGGCTGGGGAACTACGATCGGTGAAGAAGTTCAGCGCATTGCTGAGGTTCGCCAGTTTCTGCACGAGATCAATCTCGGCGCGACCGCTATTGGAACCATGGTCACCGCGGCTCCGGGTTACCCCGAGCTGGCCACCCACTACCTGTCCGAGCTGACGGGCACCACTTTTATCCTGGCAGGCGACCTGATTGAAGCAACATCCGACACCGGTGCTTACGTACTGCTCTCGGGCGTGCTCAAGCGCACCTCTTCCAAGTTGACCAAGATTTGCAACGACATCCGCCTGCTGGCTTCGGGGCCACGATGCGGGTTCAACGAAATTCAGCTGCCCCAGATGCAACCGGGCAGCTCCATCATGCCGGGTAAGGTGAACCCGGTGATTCCTGAAGTCGTCAATCAGACCAGTTTTCTGGTCATCGGACTGGACCTAACCGTCACATTGGCGGCATCTGCCGGGCAATTGCAGCTCAACGTTATGGAGCCAGTCATCACTTTCGCGTTGTTTACTTCCATCTCCACTATGGAAAACGCCGTCAACAGTCTTAACGTCAACTGCATCCAGGGCATCACCGCCAACGTGGAGCGCTCGCGCGATCTGGTGCTGAACTCGCTGGGGATCATTACCGTACTCAAGCCATCGCTGGGTTACAAGCAGTGCGCCGAGATCGCCCGCGAAGGCTATGAGAGTGGCAAGTCACTGCACGACATCGTGGTCAACGAACGCCAGCTTATGACGCAACAACACTGGGACGAGGTGTTCTCGTTCGAGAATTTGATCAGCCCGAAGTTCGAGCAATGATCATTGGCCAGGCGAGCTGATGCCCGCCATTGAAAGAAAGAGGAAAATAAAATGTCTGTTTCTATTGTTCTGCAATTCATCGTCGTGCTCGCCGCGATCTGGATTGGCGCGCGCTCATCCGGCATCGGTCTGGGTCTATGGGGTGCTGTAGGCTTGATGGTACTCGTCGGTGCTTTTGGCGTCAGCCCGACGTCACCGCCCGTCGACGTCATGCTGATCATCCTGGCGGTCATCATGGCAGCATCGGTGATGGAGGCCGCTGGCGGCATTGATTTCTTGGTACGAATCGCCGAGCGCATCATTCGGGCCAATCCGAAATATGTGACGATTGTTGCGCCGCTGACCACCTGGACATTCACCTTTGTCGCAGGCACTGGCCATATCGTCTACCCCTTGCTGCCCGTGATTTACGAGACCGCACACCGCAGCGGCATACGGCCCGAGCGACCCATGGCAGTAGCCACTATCGCGTCGCAGCAGGCTATCACCGCCAGCCCCGTTGCCGCAGCAACTGCTGCGAT
>JAIPCE010000011.1 GCA_021738345.1 Rhodoferax sp.
CAAGGGCTTTGAGGTCAATATCTGGCAAGGTCTTTATGCGCCCAAGGGAACGCCTGCAGATGTGCTTGTCAAACTGAATACGGCATTGCGCGCAGCCTTGAAGGACCCCGACTTCATTCGTAAACAGGAGGGATTGGGTGCGGTGGTGACGACCGACGCGCGACTGGAACCTAGCGCGCACAAAAAATTTGTGGCTGCCGAAATCGCACGCTGGAGCCCGGTCATCAAGGCCGCAGGCGTGTACGCGGATTAGCCCGTTTCAAACCCCCCAGACCAGGTCCTGATCTTCGGCGATGCAGCGTTTCAGCATGTCGATGAACGGGGTAGCGCGCTGACGCAGCGAAATACGTTCGGGCGGCTCCAGGGTTTCACCTCGGTCCAGCGCTTCCTGCCTCGCTTTCGTGAGTTGCGCTTCTTCGGCGTCGACCGCCGCGTGCAACGCGACGATCACCGCTGGCATCTCCGGTGGGCGGATGATGCCCTGGGCCAAAGATTGCTTATCATGCCGGCCGATGATCTTGAGAATCTGGCGCCCATTGGGCTCTAGCATGATCAGGTCGCCAGTCGCTTGGGATTTGAATTTATAGAGCATGGGTAGTAACTGCTTGGGTCCTGGTGTGCAGAGCTGAGTGGATATCAACGAGTTGAAAAGGTTTTTATGGCGCATTTACAGATTCAGCGCGACCACCATCTGGGCATGAAGGCGGCGCGCAAAGTGGCATTTACCTGGGCTGAGCAGGTGGAGACCGACTTTGGCATGGAATGCACCTATGAGGAAGGCGACACCGCCGACCTTGTCACGTTCGTGCGCTCGGGGGTCCAGGGAACGCTGCGTGTGACCGCGGAGCAGTTTCAACTCGATGCCAAGCTCGGGTTTTTATTGGGTGCTTTCAAAGACCGCATCGAGTCCGAGATCGTCAAAAACCTCGACACCTTATTGGCCCCGAAAGCTCCCGCCAAAAAGTCGGCAGCGAAGAAAAAAGTAGCCAAATAACCAAGTTAGCTCAGCGACTCGATCAGGCTCACATACTGTTTCATCGCATCGTCGGCTGAAACACCTTTGAGTCCATTCCAGGCATCCCACTTGGCGCGGCCCACCATATCGACAAAACCTGGCTTCTTTTCGGTGTTATCGCCTGCAGTGGCCTGCTTGTACAGAGCATAAATCTTTAGCAGGGTGGCGTTGTCGGGACGTTCGGTCAGACTTTTTGAATTGGCAACTGCGGCTTCAAATTTAGTTTTGAGATTGGCCATGGGATTCTCCATTGAGGGTTGAACCTGTATCTTACGTTGCGTTTTGACTGCAGAATAGCGTTTTTCCAGCGAGCTTGCCCCGGAGCGTCCCCATGGTCACGAAAGTAGTTGCCAAAAATGTTGCACACCCGCCCAAAACCGCGCCTGCTGTGGGCGTGTCCGACGGGGTGTCTGTGGTCGCCACCGTCCGCAAGCGCGCCCGCCGGGCCGCCCAGGCGGTGCAGAAAAATGTCACGGACGCGGTCGTCGGTAGCCTGGGTCTGCAGGGTGAGCGCATGTCCAAGGTCGATACCGCCTGGCTGCGCATGGACTCTGAATCCAACCTCATGATGATTGTGGGTGTCTGGGTGATCCAACCCGGCATTCGCTACGAAGACCTCAGTCAGCGCATAACAGAGCGCTTGCTCAAGTACCCGCGCTTTGTCCAGCGGGCAGTCGAAGACAGTGCCGGTGCCACCTGGATCAACGACGTGGGTTTTGACATCGCGCACCATCTGGTGCGTGAAAAGCTCGAAAAGTACAAAAAGGGCCGAGAGCAGCAGGCGCTGCAAAGCCGTCTGGCCGAGTTGTCGATGCGTCCGCTCGATCGCACGCGTCCGTTGTGGCAATTTCACCTCGTGGAGCACTTCAAGGGCGGTTCGGCCCTACTGGTGCGGATTCACCATTGCATCGCCGACGGCATCGCGCTCATGTCGGTCACACAATCGCTGGTCGACGGCGGCGCGCCACCCCCTCAGCGCACGCCCCGCGCAACGCATCTGGACGGTATCGACGCGGCGGAAGAATGGATCGCCGATACCCTGCTCAAACCCCTGACCAACATGACCGTAAAAGCCTTGGCGGCGGCTGGCGATGGCGCAGTGCGGTCCCTGGGTTTGCTCAGCGACCCCCAAAAAGGGATGGAACAAAGCTTGCATGGATCGGTCGATATGGCCCGCCTGGCCTACCAGGCTGCGACCGATCTAGCCGCGCTCGCGCTCATGCCGGACGACTCCGCCACCCGGCTCAAGGGAACGCCTGGCCGCAGCAAGCGCGTGGCCTGGTGCCAGCCCTTGCCCCTGGCTGAAGTCAAGGCGGTGGGCAAGGCGCTCAATTGTTCGATCAACGATGTGTTGCTGAGCTGCGTTGCGGGAGCCATCGGTGCGTACCTCAGGGCGTATGGTGATGCCATCGCGGGCCAGGAAATTCGCGCCATGGTGCCGGTCAACTTGCGCGCGCCCGACAAGGCCCACCAATTGGGCAACCAGTTTGGCCTGGCCCCGCTGCTGCTGCCCATTGGGCTTGACAACCCGGTGGAGCGGGTCTATGAGGTGCGCCGGCGCATGTCGGGGCTCAAGGGCAGCATGCAACCCTTGCTGGCCTTTGGTTTGCTGGCCGTGGCGGGTTTGATGGTGAAACCGGTGCAAGATGCCATGCTGGGCCTGTTCTCCAAGAAAACGACCGCCGTCATGACCAATGTGCCTGGCCCGCGCGAAAAACTCAAACTGTGTGGCTCGGTGATCGAGGAAACCTTGTTTTGGGTGCCGCAGAGTGGCACCGTTGGGCTGGGGGTGTCGATTTTGAGCTACGGCGGTGGCGTGCAGTTTGGCATCGTGTCAGACGCCACCTTGTGCCCCGAGCCGCAGAAAATCATCGACCAGTTTGAGCCCGAGTTCGCCAAGCTCGCGCTAGTGACCTTGATGTTGCCCTGGGGCGACTGACTACGGTTCGATCAGGGTAGCCCAAGCCAGGGCTGTTTGCAGACTGCCCCTCACTCCGCCAACTCGGCGCGTGCCAGCGCAATGTCCAGGTGTTGCATGGCGTCTTGGGGCTTGCTGGCGGCGGCTTGCTGATAGAGCTGGGTGGCCTCTGTCATGCGCTTGTCACCTTCGAGCATGACGAGGGCATTGGCGAATTCGATTTTTGCGATCGGTGACTTGGGTGTCAGTGCCTGCGCCTGCGCAAACAACTTAAGACTGACTTCTTTCTTGGCACCATAGGTCATGTTGCCTATCAGCGAGCCCACCTTGTCGATTACCTCGGCGTGGAACGTGCCCAAAGCAATGTGGGCATCTGCGTGCAGCGGTTGCAGGCGGATCGCGGTCTCCAAAGCGCACTTGACCTTGCTACCGATCCCGCGCGCCAGGGCCTTGGCCACGCTGATTCCCTGGCTGTAGCGGCCCAGTGCATAGGCTTGCCAATAAAAGGCGTTGGCGTTGCCGGGGTCGGATTCGGCCTGCTCGGCCGCGCGCTGCGCCACCTGCATGAAAAGCTCCAGACGCGTCTTTTCGCGCGGCTCCAGATGGCTGGCATAAATGCAAGTGGCCTTGTTCGCGACAGTTGTGCCCTCTTTGCCAATTTTCAGTCCGGCCTCTGCGGCCGCTTCAAACTCGCCGCTGTGAAACAGCACCCAGGCGGCCAGCACCCTGGCGTCCTTGGGCAAGGGCTCCTGATCACCGCTGTGCAGGCGCTTCCAGTTCCGCTTGAGCCTTGTAGTATCGAACGGGTAATCGCCTATGTGTTCAAAGGCATTCCAAAGCGCCATGCTGTGAGTCTCCTTGGGGTTCCGTGGCTGCCATGTGCGCCGTGGGTCGGCATCTAGCTGCTGGATTATGGCGCCTATGGCCCGACCGGCGAACGGTAAGCGCCCGCCAGCGAGAGCAGATGCGCGCGCTGACCAGGCTCCAGGTAGGGCATGAGCACATTGAGCACATGGTGGGCACCGCGCAGCAGGGCCGCTTGGGCACTGGCCGGTTCCAAAGCGTTGCGCGGGTCACGTACATATTCAAAGCTGAGCCAATAGGTCAGCAAGACCACCATGCTGGTGGCGGTGGGCTCGACCTCGCGTGAATCCATGCTGACGGCGCTGGCGCGTCCCATGCTATCGAGCAGGGTCTTGACTGAGCGTGTCTTGTGCTTGAGCACCGATTGGAAATGGGTTTCCAGGCGGCGGTTTTTGCTGAGCAGATCATTCAGGTCACGGTATAAAAAACGGTATTGCCAGATCAGCTCAAACAAGGTGTGCATGAAAAACCAGGCGTCCTCCACATCGCGCACCCCATCGCTGGCATTGAGCAGCTCGTTGAGCGACTTTTCGTAGCGGTCAAACAGCGAATTGATCAGTTCGTCCTTGGCCGGGTAGTGGTAGTACAGGTTGCCCGGACTAATGCCGAGTTCGGCTGAAATCAGTGTGGTTGACACATTGGGCTCACCAAACCGGTTAAACAGTTCCAGCGTGACCTCCAGAATACGTTCAGCGGTGCGGCGCGGGGCTTTTTTAACCATGGTGATTTCCCTTAATGTGCGATTTGCCGACGCGCCGTTGCGACGGTCTCTGCCAGCCCATCGAGTGTTTCTTGCAAGGAGCCAATCGCACGCCCGAGCCGGGTGGGTGCCCGGGCAGGGGCCGACAGATGGCGCTTGTGGTCATTGAGTGCCTCGTGGTTCAGACTGATTCCATGGCGCGCCAGTGTGGTCGACAGCCCTGTCTTGCGCGTGCGCAGCATCTGACGCGTTTGCTGGTAGGCGTGCTCCGCAAGGTGGCGGCGTTGCGCATAGCTGAAGGTGTTGGCCAGATACAGCTCGGGGTCACGGTGGTCGGGCTCGATCAGCACAATGTCGGTGCTCGGGTAGGCGTGCGTATATTGCTTCATTCCCAGCTCCATGCGGGAATGGATCATGGAGCGAAAGGTCTGGCTCAATATGGCGGGCAGTCCGCCTTGCACTATGCGCGGAATTTCGCGCTTGCCCGGTGGCAATCCACCCTGCATGACCCTGGCCGCCTGGGGTGCAGTAGCGTCAAACGGGACCAGCGGGTTCAGGCAAATCAGCAAATCCACATCGTGGTCTTCCAGCGCTACCGAGGCGTGCATGGTCTTTTTGAGTGCGCCATCGACATAATACTGACCATCGATTTCCACCGGTGGGAACAATCCTGGCAGCGCCGAACTGGCCTGCACGGCCTGCGAAATAGGCACATGGTCCCAACCCGGGCGTCCAAACGGTGCGGCCTCTGCGCTGTCTAGGTTGGTGGCGACCAGGGTCAATTTGGTTTTTAGTTGGCGAAAGTCATTGGTACGCCCGTCGCGGCTGAAAAGTCGGGCCAATTGGGTGTGGACCGGCGTGTTGGAGAACACACCGGCAGGCAATGCCGGGCCTAGCCGCTCCAGGGCACTGAGCACCGACTTACGCCCGAAAGTGAAATGCCATAGCGCCGAAAGCAGCAGCCGCGGCAGCATGCGGCCGCGCCGTGCAAATTCGCCATAGGCGGGCTCCATCAACCAGGACGGGTCAAAAGTTTCCGAGGGTGTGCTGTCGTTTTCAATGAACGAGGCGCATAGCTCGCGCGGGGTCATGCCATTGGCCAGCGAGGCCACAATAAAGCCGCCTGCCGAAACACCGACATAGTGGTGCAGCTTGGTAAAGTCCAGGCCGTTGAGCGATTCTTCGAGGGCGCACAGGGCGCCAATTTCGTAAATTGCGCCCAGTGGTCCGCCTCCGGCAAGCGCCAATGCGATTTTTGGAGCGGGATCGGTAGCTATGTTCATAGGGCAAAGTGTAGATGGCTCTTCACATTTCCATTGTTGCACTGCAGCAAGCAGCAGGTCGACAAAAAAGGGCGCCGAGGCGCCCTTGCAATGGGTGCTGCACCGCGCGCATCAGGCAGCGTCAGGCGTTTGTGTCGCAGCAGGCGTGGCCTCTGCGGGCTTTGTAGCGGCCGAGCGACGTTTGGGTGCGGCTTTTTTGGTGGCCGGCGCTGCAGCGCTTGTGGACTTGGCTGCTGCCACCTTGCTGCGTGGTGCAGCGGACTTTGCAGGCTCAGACGCAGCAGGGCTCTTGGCCGACAATTTCTGCACCGCGTTGTTCAGTTCATCAATGCGCTGAATCAGTACATTGACATCCTTGGCAGAGGGCACGCCAAGCTTGTTCAGCGCCTTTGCCACGCGGTCTTCAAAGATGGTCTCGAGCTTGTCCCACTGGCCTGTGGCCTTGGAAGTGATGTCCGTGGCCATCGTCGACATCTTGTTGGTGGCCTCGGAAATCCGCTCTTCCGCAGCGGCCTGGGTCTTGCGCTGGATGCTGGTGCCTTCCTTGACCAGCGCCTCGAATGCCTTGGTGCCCTCGGCCTGGGCACGGGTAAAGGCACCTAGCCCGGCCTGCCAGATTTGCTGTGCCGAGTCCTTGACCGAACCACTCAAGGGCGTGGCGCCCACATTTGAATCCTTACTTTTGTGCAATTTCTTGACCATGGTTACCATCCTGAAGCGTAAATAGGGTTGCTGAGAGCTACTGTGCCTTGCCGCCCGGCAAAGCTTCTGGGGCAGGACTGTAAGTGCAGCACGGCGCTTTGTGTAGGTAAGGGGGTCTAAACGCCCGTCTGTCGAAATGCCCGATTGCTATCGCGTCTGCACCGCCGACAGTATCAATAAATCGTTTTTCGGTACATCGGCCATACCGCCGCTCACGCCAGTGGGCACTGCCGCAATGGCATCCACCACGCCCATGCCGTCGACCACCTTGCCAAACACTGCATAACCAGCCGAGGCGGCGCTGTAGTCAAGAAACGCGTTGTCCACCAGGTTGATGAAAAACTGTGAAGTTGCAGAATCCGCGGCTGTGGTGCGGGCCATGGCCAGGGTGGACCGCAGATTTTTTAGTCCGTTGTTGGACTCCAACTTGATGGACGCATAGGTCGGTGTCTTGGCGACCGGTCCTTTGGTAAAACCACCGCCCTGCACCATAAATCCCGAGATCACTCGGTGAAACAACAGGTCATCATAAAAACGGTCGCGGGTGTACTTGAGAAAATTGTCCACCGACAGCGGCGCCTTGGCAGGGTTCAGCTCCAGCACAATCGTGCCCAGCGTGGTCACCATGGTCACCTGTGGGTCGGGCACTGCCAGCTCCACGCTCAGCAAGGTGCCTGCGCTGTTGGTGGCGACCACGGGCAAGCTGGTCGCGACCGCGACCTGGCAGCTATAGGTCCGGCCGCTGGCGTTGGAGCCTGGATTTTCGGTGAGTGTGCTGCACCCTGGCGCGTTCAGCACCATCCCCTGGTCCAGGTTTTTCCCGGTCACCGAAATCTGGGCCTGCTTGCCATAACTCAGCGGAACCGCGCTGCTGATGGCAGTCACCGTGGCAGGGGCTTGCGTCGGACCGGTGGGTGAGGTCGGTCCCGTGGGTGAAGTTCCTGTGGTGTCACCGCTCGACCCCCCTCCACCACAGGCCATCAGAAGCGCCATTGGAAGTGCCACGAAAAAATGTGCTTGTTTCATAATGAACCCGTACCCTTTTGAATTTGCGACATGGCATTTTAGAGTTTCTTGACCCTTTGCCGTGCGAAGATGGATGTATTGCTCGACCGCTGCTTGTGCGGCAGGCAGTCCGGGGCGTTCAGCGCTCTGCCTTGAGGCGGGCAGCAAACAGTTCACCCACAGTAGCCAACCCGGATGCAGCCACTTGCCGACGTATAGCGCCACCGGTGTGCTCGGCTAGCGCGTCAGCGCCATAAAGAGTTGCGGCAGCTTTTCGGGCAAACGCGCAACCTGGTCGATGACGGTGAAGTGGTGGCCGAAAATGTCGCGCACATAGCTGTCGGCCTGGGCATCGAGGCTGATGCAGTAGCTGGTGATGCCCTGGTTGCGCAGCTCGCGCACTGCCACCTTGGCATCCGCTATCAGCAGGCGCGGATCCTGCACGTCGATGTCGGCGGGTTGGCCGTCGGTCAGCACCAGCAGCAGTTTTTTGTCGGTCTTTTGCGCCTGCAGCGTGTGTGCGGCGTGGCGCAGCGCCGCGCCCATGCGGGTCGAATAACTGGCCTGCATGGCAGCGAGACGTGCCTTGACGGAGTCGCCCCAGTGTTCACCAAAACCCTTGAGGTGCAGGTAGCGCACATCGTGGCGTGTGTTGGAGTGAAAGCCGGCAATGGCCAGCGGGTCGCCCAGTTGATCGATCGCCCACGCCAGCAGCGCAACCGCTTCCTGGCTGAGCTGCAAAGCCGTTTGCTCCGAGCCCGGCGCTTTTTCACCGAGCGATTGCGACAGGTCAAGTAGCAGCGTGACCGCGATGCTGCGGCCGTTGCTGGTGTGGTTCAGGTTGATGCGGGGGTCGGGCTGTGCGCCAACATACAGGTCGACCAGCGCCGCAATCGCCACATCCAGGTCGAGTTCGCTGCCGTCCTCTTGGTAGCGCACCCGCACTTTGTCTTGGGGTTTGAGCGCATCGAGCATGCGCTTGAGTCGCTTGGCCAAGGCGCTGTGCTTGGCCAGCAGGGCATCGATGTCACTCGCGTTGCCGCTGGGATGCAGCCGCTCATAGAGGCTGACCCAATCCGGGCGAAAGCTCTGGTGGCCATAGTCCCACTCGGGGTAATGGCGTGGCGGCAGGTGCAAGACTTCCTGATCCGGTGGAGGCGTGCGTGGGGTGTCAAACGACTCCTCGTCGTCACTGAGTTCGTGAAAGCGCCAAAGGTGCCGGTTGTCGTCGCGGTAATCAACCTCGGTGTCGGCAAACCAGGTGTCTGGCAATTGGTCGCTTTGCAGCCGGGTTTTGGCCAGGTAGCTCAGGGCCAGACCGGCCATCTCGGACGTGCTTGACACGCCGCTGGCCAGCAGCGCCTCAAAACGCTGGACCCAGGGCGTAAGCTGAGGTTTCTCGAACCGACCGGGCGCGAACAACAGGCTGCGCGACAGGCAGGTCAGGCGGTGGCGCAGACACGAATGGGTGGCCGCATTGCAGGCGGTCTCGACCGGGTCCGGATGCAAGGCCCGCACCATGGGGCGTAAACCAGGGTAGCTGAGCAGCACCAGGGTGTCGATGCGCGCGTCTTCAAAGCACTCGATCGCCAGGCGCTGCGCCGGGCTGTAGTTGTCGGCAAAAATGGGCGTGCTCCAACGCCGGTGGCCAGCCATGTGCGCCAGGGCGAGGCGGTAGCGGTCCAGGCCAGCGATGCCGTTGCGCGCGTCAAGCGCATCAGGCAGGCGCATGCCGTCCGCATCGAAGTAAGGCATGCTGGTGTGTGCCGACTCCAAACCGGTGGCGTATGGCACCATTGGCATTGACTCCTGCCAGAGCGCCCGCAGGGTCAGATCGAGCGAGCGCATGTGGTCCATCAGCAAGGTGCCACGGCGTTCGCGCTGCAGCACGGCACGGCTATCGCTCGATGCCAGGCTAAAGAATTCGCGCTGCTGATCGGGGTGGTGGTGGTAGTTGCGAATGCCGTAGTGCACCCAATGTGTCAGCCCCTCGATGCTCAGCACGCTGAGCAGTTGGGGTGCTTTTTCAAAGAAGATGGCGAGACTTGGGCTGGCATAGGTCTTATGGATGCCATGCACGGAGCCGCTGGTGCGATCGAGCAAGACCAGACTCAGGTCCAGATAGTGCTGCAACTGCGCCTGGGTTGGCAGGCGGCGCGCCACCGCCGCCAGGGTCTGCAAAAACGGCGCGATGGCTTTGCCGTTGGGCGAGCGGTTGATCAGGCGCACCGTCGCCATGACCGGAATCAGTGCCGCTTCACCGACCAGTGGCACCACCTGCGGCCACTCTTGCAAGAACACCAGCACGGGTTCCACGCCGCGGCCCATCTTGCCCAGAAAGCGCGCCTGGGCCAGAAACTCGTCTATTCCTTCGGCACTGAGCAGGCTGCTGGCCTGTGCCATACAGGCCTCAAAAACATCGTCAATCTGCGCAAAACCGCAGTCAAGCTGCTTGCGCCAGACCTCCAGTTGCGCGAGGGACGGGTTGGTCATTGCCCAAACACGGCATCGATCGCATGGTCGAGTGTGGCGCGGATGTCGGCGTCGTCGGTGATAGGACGCACCAAGGCCATGCGGCAGGCATCCAGCGGATCAATCTCGTCCTTGATCAGGGTTGCCGCGTAGACCAGCAGGCGGGTGGAAATACCCTCGGTGAGCCCGTGCCCCTTGAGTGCGCGCGCGGCGCTGGCCACCGACACCAGACGCACCGCGTCGGCCAACGGCAAACCGGTCTCCTGGGCGACGATGCCCGCTTCGAGTGCCGGAGCGGGATAGTCAAAGTCAAAGCCGACAAACCGCTGTTTGGTCGACTGCTTCAGGTCCTTCATGAGGCTTTGGTAGCCCGGGTTGTAGGAAATGACTAACTGAAAATCGGGGTGGGCCTGCACCAGCTCGCCCTTTTTGTCGAGCGGCAACTGGCGGCGGTGGTCGGTCAGGGGGTGGATCACCACCGTGGTGTCCTGGCGCGCCTCGACGATTTCGTCGAGATAACAGAGTGCCCCGATGCGTGCCGCCGTGGTCAGCGGACCGTCGAGCCAGCGGGTGCCGGTGGGCTCCAGCAGGTAGCGGCCCACCAGGTCGGAGGCGGTCATGTCTTCGTTGCAGGCCACGGTGACCAGTGGTTTGCCCAGTTTCCAGGCCATGTATTCGACAAAACGCGACTTGCCGCAGCCTGTCGGTCCCTTGAGCATGACCGGCAGGCGTGCCCGGTAGGCGGCCTCATACAGGCTGACTTCGCGGGCCTGCGGCTGGTAGAACGGCTCGCGCTGGACCAGGTACTGGTCGCGCAAGGCGGCGCTGTGCGCGCTATCGGTGTCCACCATGCGATCTTCTTGCGGGGTCATGACTGGCACGGGTCGACTTATTTGTGAACACCAAGTTTTTCGCGCCAGCCTGGGAACAGGGTGTCGGCATCGCCCGGGAACGACGCAAAAGCGCGCGCAAACTCCTTGTGCTCTTTGGCAAACTCGATGGGGTCGGCACCCGACTTCCAGCATTCGTACGACTGGCGCAGCGAAATGGCACCTGCCGCGGGCGAGTCAATGTGGCCGTAGGAGCCGCCGCCCGAGGTATTGATGACATTGCCGTGGCCCAGGTTCTTGAAAAAACCGGGCAGGCGCAAGGCGTTCATGCCACCCGAAATAATCGGGGTGGTGGGCTTCATGCCATACCACTTCTGAAAATAGACCGGGCCCTGGCACTCGTCACGCTCGATCATGTAGGCAATCTGGCGGTCGTCGTTTTCGCCTTCCATCTTGCCGTAGCCCATGGTCCCGACGTGAATACCGGACGCCCCTTGCAGACGCGATATCTTGGCCAGTACAAAAGCGGTGTAGCCGCGCTTGGCGCTGGGGCTGGTGATCATGCCGTGGCCGGCGCGGTGGTAGTGCAGGTACTGGTTGGGATACTGGCGCCGCGCAGTGGTGATCATGCCGGGGCCACCGACAAAACCATCGACCAAAAAAGCGACCTTATCGGCATCGGGACCAAAGGTCTCGAGGATGAAGTCGGCACGGGCACACATCTCATAGTGGTCGTCAGCCGTGATATTGGCAGAAAACAGCTTGGGCTGGCCGGTCTCATCCTGCGCCCGCTTCATGGCATCAGCGACCAGGGGAATGGTCTTTTTCATGGGCGCAAAAACTTGGTTGCCTTGCGGCTCATCGTTCTTGATGAAGTCGCCGCCGAGCCAGAACTGGTAGGCCGCCGCCGCAAACGGCTCTGGGCGCAGGCCCAGCTTGGGCTTGATGATGGTGCCGGCAATATAGCCACCGTCCTTGATCGGACGGCCCAGAATGCGCCACATGTCCGAGATGTCCTTGGCCGGACCGTCAAACAACTGAATCGCGCGCTCGGGCATGTAAAAGTCGTGAATCTTGGCGTGCTTGATATCGCCCATGCCCTGGTTGTTGCCAATCACCAGCGTCAGGAACGACACAATCATCATGCGTCCGTCGGTCAGGTTGCGGTCGAACAGGTCAATGGGGTAGGCGATCCGCATGTCTTCGGTCGCTTCGTCGATGTAGTACACCAGCGCATCGACACCCCGCGTGAAATCGTCGGTGGTGGAGACCTCGACATTGGTGCCGGTGGACGATTCAGCAGCAAAGTGCGCTGCCGCCTCCAGGTAGCCGTAACCGGGTTTGGGGGCCATCTTGTAGGCCACCAAGATATGCCTGCCACCAGCGATCAGATCAGATTCTTTGAGGCTCAGGTCAGCGTAACGGTTCGATTGGTCCATGTTCATACTCCGGGTGGAAGACAGCGTGTGCTGCGAATGGATCGAACTATAGAGATGCTAACTCATAATGAAAAGTCAAATTAAATTTTCATATCATCAGATTTTTATGATGAATAAATCTCTCTGCGGTACGTGATCATGGTTCGACTGATCCTGCCAAATCGAACGATTGCGTAGCCTTCGCGTTCTTCGATCTGAAAGCCATTCATAGCCCTTGCGGAAATAATCCACAGGCTGTCTCTTGGCTTAAGGTGACTTACGAAATTTCGCCAGACACTGTTCAGAAATCCAAATGGGAGATCAGGGACGGCACCTAACCCATCCTTAACGTAAGACCACAGGAATCCTGGGCGTGGAGGTGTTGCAGGGCTACGGGTTGGAAGAACTGGGCATTCCCACCCACCGCACCGTGGACACCAACGACTACCTGCAAACCCTCTACCCCAATATCTAGCCGCAGGCGACGTGGCCGGGCCTTACCAGTTCACCCACACCCCGGCGCTCCAGGCTTGGTGTGCGACAGTGAATGCGCTATTTGGCGAGTGGAAGATGTTCAAGGCCGATTACTCAGTCATCCCTTGGGCCACCTTCATCGACCCCGAGGTGTCGCGTGTCGGCCTGAACGTGCAGGAAGCTAAAGCCCAAAACCTGCCGTTTGAAGTGACCAAGTACGGCATTGACGACTTGGACCGCGCCATTGCCGACAGCGAAGCCCAGGGCTTTGTGAAGGTGCTGACCGTGCCCGGCAAAGACACCATTCTGAGCACCATTCACACCTACCCCACGCTGTCCGAGGCCAACAAATTCGCGGCGGGCGAGTGGAAGCGCGCCCACGCCCCCGAGCAACTGCTGGCCTGGGTGAAGAAAAACCACGACTGGAAGCGGCGCTGAAAGGATTTCACACAATGCAACGCAGACACCTCATCAAGGCATCGTTGCCGCATCAAAATACCTATGTGCTGGCGCTGTTTTTGACCAACAAAACTCCTTGGACTGTTGAAACCACCATGCGTCGTACGAGGCTAGGGTTTGCCATTACCACGGCGCTGGCAACGGCACCGGTCGTGGTGGTACGGCGCGACACAGATGCACGCCGACCAACTGCAAAGCAAGCCGGCCGATACCACTGTGGTCTACGTCGGCTTTTGTTGCATCAGGTGACCTTAACGGATCGCCCTGATCTTCATTTTGACCCGACCCTCCTTGGTGATTGAACGACAATCCAACCATGACCCTACTCAGGAGCTGAGCCATGGCATCTGCGCTAACCCATCCGAACATGACAGTCAACAATTACTTGACCTGGGAGGCCGAGCAGACCGAGAAGCACGATTTTTTTCGCGGCGACGTTTTTGCCATGACCGGCGGCACCCTGCGGCACAACAAAGCAAGCCTTGCCAGTGCGATCGCGTTCAAGGCTCACCTGAAGGGCCAAGCGTGTGAGGTGTTTTCTGGCGATGTCATGGTGGCAGTCGATGTTGCCGAGCACATGTTCTACCCCGACGTGGTGGTGACCTGTAACGCAAACGACCTGAGCGACCTGAATGCGGCCCAGATCAGCGCACCGATGTTGGTGCTGGAGGTGTTGTCGCCCTCGACGGCAGCCTATGACCGAGGGCAAAAGTTCTTGAGCCTGCAAAAATTGTCCAGCCTGCAGGAGTACGCGCTGCTGGATGTACAAGCGCCGCGGCTGGAGGTGCATCGACGCAATGCAGCAGGACGGTTTGAGCTGTATGTTTTTGAAGGCGCGGACTGCGAAGCCGAGCTCGCCAGCATTGGCTGGCGCGGGCCAGTGGCTGCGTTGATCGATTGAATTTCAGGGCAAACCGCGGTTTGTACCCCAATTTTCCCAGTGTCGTCCAAGCCGTTCATTTGGCTGATGAACGATACATTGTGTGGCTGATTGGGTGCGCATTGCCCGGTCTGGGTATCAAAAAAAGTCATTGGTTTTTGCGCTGTAAGCTGTTGTTTGTGGAGCAAGCTTCATACTCCCTTGTCGGCATCGGAGCGTTCACCCGTTTGCAGGCGCCATAGCGCTGCATAGCCCCCGTTGCGTGCCAGCAAGGTGTCGTGCGTACCACTTTCCACGATCCTTCCGCCCTCTAATAAATGGATGCAATCGGCCTGGCGCACCGTCGAGAGGCGGTGCGCAATCACGATGGTGGTGCGGTTGCGACTCCGGTAGGCGTTGCTGCCCTGCTCGATATGTTGTGCCTCAAAGGTCTCTGTGGCAAAGGCCTTGAAGGTGGCGAGTCCGAGCAGATTGTTGTTGAGCCGGGCACTGACATCGCCCGCCGCTTCGCGGACCTCGGTGTAGCGCGGCGCCAGGCGTTTCTGAAACCAGAAGGCACCCACCAGAATCGCCGGCACGGGCAAGAGTGCAATGACCGCAATACCCGGCTGAAGCGCAAAGAAAACCGCACTGACCATGACCGACGAGCACAGCACCTGAATGATGCTATTGGCACCGCCATTCAAAAAGCGCTCAAGCTGGTTGATGTCGTCGTTCAGAATGGACATCAAATTACCGGTGCGCTGGGTCTCAAAATACGCCATATCCAGACGCTGCACCCGACCGTAGACATCCAGGCGCAGACCATGCTGAATATCCTGCGCCAGGCCGCGCCACTTGAGAGGTGGTACAGGTACTCAAACAGTGACTCCCCACCCCAGATCAGCACGTTGGCAACGCCCAGCACCAGCAGCTGCTGCCAGGTGTCGGTAATCCCCACCGACACGAGCACATGGCGCGCCAGGAAACTCTCTTCGCCCTTGACGACCACATCAACCGCGGCACCGATCAGGACCTCGGGCAGGATGTCAATAACTTGTTCAGGACCGAATACAGCGCCGCGAGCCGGAAGTCCCGGCGGTAGCGCACCGCGTAGCGGGTTAACTTTTGAAATGGATGCATGCGTTGGATGGTATACGGTGCGGCTGCGACCGTTCATATTGCACAGATCAAAGGCATTCGGATGCCTACAACCCAATGCTTTTGCCTGCTTCGACAAACCTCTCTGCTATTTCCACATCCCTGACCGATCCATCAATAAAATACAGCGCAAATCGCCACTTCTGCGCACCATGCCGCATTTCAGGGATATTGCGCCAATCTTGCCTCCAAAGTAACCGCAAGGGAAGGGTTCGATTTTCCCTTCTGTGCTGAAATGAAAGAGAAATACGGATGAAACATTATGAAGAACTGGTGACCGAAGCATTAAGCCGCGTGAAAGAGCTAATGCCTTGGGATTTAGTCCATAAATTGGCCGCGGACGAAAAGCCATTGTTGTTGGATGTACGAGAGCCAGCAGAGTTTGCCGCACTACACATTGATGGCGCCATGAATGTACCACGAGGTATCTTGGAGCAATCCTGTGAATGGGATTACGATGAAACTATTCCCGAGTTGGTCACCGGCCGCGACCGCGAGATTGTCGTGATCTGCCGCTCCGGCAAACGCTCAGTGCTGGCCGCTGACATGATGCTAAAAATGGGATTTACCAAAGTAATTTCACTTAAAACTGGCATGCGTGGCTGGAGCGACTATGAGCAGCCCATGACCAATGCGCGTGGTACTGAGTTGACAGCAGATGACGGAGATGTATTACTCGCATCACAAATAAAACCAGAGCAACGCAAACCGAAGTAATACTTCAGTAGTCGGCCTAGCAAACCCGGTACCCCGTTTTCCACATTCCTGAGCTTGATTTTTCGGTATCTTGCGGAATCGTCATGTAATTGGGCCGATAGTTATCTCACGAAGATTCAAAGCGACATCACTTCAGGCCAGCACATTGATGATTCCCATCATGCCTTGCGCTTCATGTTCCAGAATGTGACAGTGGAACATGCGACGACCCGGCGTTTCAATGCGTAGCCGAATCCTGATTTGTTCACCTGAAACCAGGTTAACCACGTCCATAAAGGCGTTCAGTCGGGGGTCGGAGGCAATATCGGCGCGATTCGATGCGACCAATTGAAATGAAGTCCCGTGAATTTGCAGTGGATGGTCCATCATGCCCGCGTTTTGAATCAACCACTCTTCTGCAACACCCGCCTTCATGGTGATGTCGTCACGTCCCGGATCAAAAACCTTTCCGTTGATCGTGAATCTACCTTGTGAACTCCCGCCCATGCCCATAGCCATTCCCATGCCCATACCCATATCGGAAAGAACCACAGACTGCGTGACGGCAAGGCCTGCGGGGAGCGACACGGGCGACGCAAGCGCGTTAGGAAGGGCAACTGCGGGCACAGTGGTCGATGCATTTGTCGATAGCTCAAATAGTCTTACGGCGGGACTAACTGGAACCATGGCACCACGCGCATAGACAAGCGTGCGAAGGACCAGCTTCTGATTGCTTGATTGGGGAGCTCGAACGATGACGTCCGCCCTTTGCCCAGGCGCCAAAAGCAGTTCTGTCACGGTCCTCGGGCTCGCAAGTGTGCAGCCATCCAGTGCTACAACCAGCATGGAAGAGCCATCGAGCGCCAGGCGCGTATACCGTGCGTTGGTTGCGTCAAATATGCGCCACCGCTCGGTGGTGCCAGGCGCCACGGTGTCCACGGGCTGGTATGAACCATTGACCAGAACTTGATTTCCTTCCCTTCCGTTCACCAAATCCTGTGCGGTGTTCGCAGCAATCTGTCCGCTCGCGTCCAGGCGGATGTCAGTGATAAATACCATCCGCTCCGGCAAATGCGCGAAAGGATCATTTCGCCCTCGCACGATGAACGCTCCTGCCAGACCACGGTAGATCTGCTCGGGCGTTGTGTCATGGGGATGGGGGTGGTACCAGTAAGATCCGGCGCTACCGACTGGCAGCGTAAAGGTGTAGTCCCGCTTTGCGCCGGCCGCAACCGGGTCCATCGGGTTGCCGTCCTGGCTCGCTGGAACAGGCAAGCCGTGCCAATGCACTGTTGAGTCCTGGCCGAGCTGGTTACGAAAGTTAATCTGTATCGAGTCTCCCTCATAGGTGTCGATCACTGGACCCGGTGTGCCACCGTTGTACGCCAGAATCTGGGTGGCGACATTTGGAATAAAGTTCACAGTTGCGAGCGCGGCAGTCAAGGTTCCGACAAAGGATCCGGTAGCGGCGTTGTTCGTGAGCACAGCTAGAGTTGGCCATTTGCCTCCGCCTGTGGCAAGTACTTGCCCAGGGTCTGCTGCGGGAAGGACGCCAACAACTGTTGCGGTATGCATGCTGGAAGCGCCGCCGCCGCAGCTTGCTAGGCCTGCCGTTGCCAAACCAGCAAAGACAAGACGCCTTCTTATCTGATCGGGCTGTTCCTGGGCTGCTACTGGGTTGTCAAACGAAGACATTTGCGATTTCCTTCCGATTGTGATTCCTGTGTGTACGCTCAAACCAATCAGACTCGGTGATGGACCTGTGGTGTTACCGCTAGGGTGATTGCGCAGGTACGGCTGGGTGTGCCCGCTACAGCACCCGAAAAAAGGCGTCGTAACTGGTTTTTAGAATCAAGGCACTAACCACCAGGATGAAGACTTGTCTGACAAAGCCGGCGCCGTGTTTGAGTGCTAGGTGGGTGCCAGCCCAACTGCCCAGCACATTGCAGACCGCCATGGCCATGGCCACATGCCACCAAATGTGGCCCTTGAAGGCGAACAGCGCAATGGCGGCGAAATTGGTGGCGGTGTTGAGCAATTTGGCGGTGGCCGAGGCGTTAAGAAAGTCGTAGCCCAGCAGACGGACAAACAAAAAGACAAAAAAGCTGCCGGTGCCAGGGCCAAAAAAACCATCGTAAAACCCGATCAGTGCGCCGATGGTGCTGGCGACCCAGGCCTCCCGAGCGCCAGAAAACAGCGGTGCATGGATGCGCCCCAACTCCTTCCTGGCCAGCGTATAGGCCAGCACGGCGGCCAGCACAAACGGCAGTACCTTGCGCAAAAAATCGGCCGAGATCAGGGTGACGGTCCAGGCCCCGGCAAAGGAGGCAACAAAGCCTGCTGCCGCAGCGGGCAACAGCACCGGCCAGCGCATGTCCACGCGGTGGCTGTATTGGTAGGTGGCGAGCGCAGTGCCCCAGATCGAGGCCCCCTTGTTGCTGCCAAACAAGGTGGCCGGCGCGGCACTGGGGTAGGCCGCAAACAGGGCGGGCACCAATATCAAACCACCACCACCCACGATGGCGTCGACACATCCCGCAAGCAGCGATGCCACCGATACAAAGACAAGTTCCATGGCGGCATTGTCGCATTGCGAGCATAAAAAAAGCACTGGAGCTACCAGTGCTTTCTTGAACTGCACCACTTGGCGGGTGCAGATGTTTTACTTCTGTTTTGCCTTCTCCTCGGCTCTTCTTCCAGACGCTCGCAGTTGCCAAATTTCCAACAGTCGCTGAATGTAGCGCAGGCATTTTGGAAAAGGTATCAGGATTTACCCTTCATTCGGGCCTGCTCGTCCTCAAATATCCATTCGGCAGCCTTTTCCGCAATCATGAGCACCGGCGAGTTGGTGTTGCCGCTGGTAATCAGGGGCATGACACCGGCATCCACCACGCGCAGACCGCTGACACCGCGCACCTGCAGGCGGGCGTTGACCACGGCCATGGGGTCACCGAGTGGGCCATCGAAACAGCCCATCTTGGTACTGCCTACCGGGTGAAAGATGGTGGTCGCGATATCGCCCGCCAGCCGGGCCAGCTCGGCGTCGGTCTGGTATTGGGTGCCGGGTCTGAACTCCTCGGGCTGGAACTTTTGCAACGCGGGTTGGGCCATGATGTGGCGTGTGGTGCGCAGTGAGTCGGCTGCAATTCTGCGGTCTTGGTCGGTGCTGAGGTAATTGGGCGCTATCGCCGGGGCCTTTTCAAAGTCAGGCGATTGGATATGCACCGAACCCCGGCTGGTGGGGTTGAGGTTGCAGACGCTGGCGGTCATGGCGTTGAAGGTGTGCAGGGGCTGGCCAAACGCATCGAGGCTCAGCGGCTGTACGTGGTACTCGAGGTTGGGGTGGGGCTGTGTCGGGTCACTGCGGGTAAAGGCACCCAACTGACTCGGTGCCATGCTCATCGGGCCGCTGCGTTTGAGGGCGTACTCCAGGCCAATCTTGGCCTTGCCCCACAGGGAGTTGGCCTGCACGTTGAGCGTGGTGGTGTTTTGCACCTTGAACACGGCCCTGATCTGCAGGTGGTCTTGCAGGTTCTCGCCCACACCCGGCAAGTCTTGCCGCACCTGGATTCCCAGGTGGTTCAGACGCTTGGCTTGTCCCAGTCCCGAAAGCTCCAGTATTTGCGGCGAGCCAATGCTGCCTGCAGACAAGATGACTTCGCGGTGCGCCGTGGCTTCTACCATGCCATGACCGTTCCAGACTTGCACCCCGGTACAGCGCAAGGGCGCGTCCCGACCCGTATTTGGTTCAAGCAGCAACTTTGCCACCTGGGCGCTGGTCCAGAGCTCAAAATTGGGGCGGGCGTAACAGGTGGGGCGTAAAAACGCTTTGGCGGTGTTCCAGCGCCAGCCGGTTTTCTGGTTGACTTCAAAGTAGCCCACGCCTTCGTTATTGCCCCGGTTGAAGTCGTCGGTGGCGGGTATGCCGGCTTGCACGGCGGCCTGGGCAAAGGCGTCGAGCACATCCCAGCGCAGGCGTTGTTTCTCGACCCGCCACTCGCCACCGGCCCGGTGGTGGCACAGCAGTTGGCGGTACAGGGAGCCATCGCTTTGCATCAGGGCTGGTACAGTGCCGCGCGCCCCGTGCAGCGCGGTGGCACCTTTGTAGTGGTCTTCATGCAGCATGAAGTAAGGCAACGATTGCTCCCAGTTCCAGCGCGTGTCTCCGACCAACTGCGCCCAGCGGTCATAGTCGCGGGCCTGCCCGCGCATGTAGATCATGCCGTTGATGCTGCTGCAACCGCCCAAGGTCTTGCCACGCGGGTAGCGCAGCGAGCGGCCGTTCAGGCCGACATCTGGCTCGGTCTGGTAGAGCCAGTCGGTGCGCGGGTTGCCAATGCAATAGAGGTAACCCACCGGGATATGAATCCAGTGGTAGTCGTCCTTGCGGCCGGCCTCGATCAGCAACACGCGTTTGGAGGCATCGGCACTGAGCCGGTTGGCCAGCAGGGCACCGGCCGTGCCCGCGCCGACAATGATGTAGTCGAAGTGGGTGTCGCGCATGCTGGGCACCTTTATTGTCCGGTCCAGACCGGTTTGCGTTTTTCCTGAAACGCCTTTTGCCCTTCTCGCGCGTCTTCGGTCAGGGTAAACAGCGCGATTTGGCTCTCGGTGAACGACATGCTCTCCTCGAACGCCATGGTCTCGATTTTTTTCATGGTGTAGAGGCCACGGCGAATGGCGGCGGGCGATTTGTCGATCATGCGGCCAAGCAGCCACTGCAATTTGACGTCCACATCGTCGTCCACATGGTTCACCAGATTGAAGCCGAGCGCCTCTTGGGCGGTGAGAGGTTCGCCGGTGAGGCACATCTCGGCGAGTTTGCGGCGTGGAATGAGGTGTTGCAAGACACTAAGCACCTGTGCCGGAAACACTCCCACCTTGACCTCGGGCAGACCAAACACCGCATGGCTGGCCGCCACCGCCAGGTCGCACATGCTCATCAGTCCCATGCCGCCGGCCATGCAGGCGCCGTTGACCCGCGCCACCAGAGGCACCGTGCTGGACTTGGCCACCCGCAGCAGTCGGGCCAAATGGCCATGGGGTTCGGAATAATCGGTGGTGAAGGCCTGGGCCGACTGCAGGTCTGCGCCGGCACAAAACGCCTTGCTGCCGGCACCGGTAATAACAATCGCGCGGATGTCGCGCTTGCCCTGCGCGGCGGCGATGGCCTGTGCCATGCCCGCCAGCACCGCGTGGCTCATGGCATTGCGACGCTCCTCGCGCGTGATGGTGAGCCACAGCACGGGGCCATGGACTTGTACCGAAAGTTCGGCGCTGGATTCAAAGGGGGTATCGGGCTGGTTCATGGGGACTCCTTGGCGTTATTTTGCATGGGTTTGGAGGGCGGCTCGGGCGATCCTGGTGTCGGCAGAAGAATGTGAAAGGTCGTCCCGGTCGTTGGGCGAATTTCGAGGCGGATTTGTCCGCCATGCTGTTGCACGATCCGCTCCACGAGGTACAAGCCCAGGCCGGCACCCGGCAAATGCTGGGCATCTTTGCCGCGAATATATTTTTGAAACAACCGGGGGACGATTTCGGGGTCAACGCCAGCACCTCGGTCACGGACCTCCATGCACAGGCCCGTGGTCGGCAGAAATTCTGCAAATAGCTCGATCTCGGAAGCGCCGGGTGCGTGCCGGTCGGCGTTGGACAGCAGGTTTCGTATCGCGATCAACAACAGGTCGGGGTCGCAGAAAAAGCGATCAGGCAGCCCCCGCATGGTGAGCTTCACGCGCTGCATCGGCCACTCGCCGGCCGCCTGCTGCAACACCTGGGTCACATTGACCATGCGCCGATTGGCAGACCTGTCAACGCTCTGAAGCCGGTCCAGCGACAAATAGTTGTCCATGAGTGCCGTGATCCGGTCCACTGCCGCCTGCGCATTGCGAAAGCGGGCCTCGGTCTTGTGCGGTGCTGCATTCGGATTGTTTTGCAGTTGCTGCAAGGTGGTGTCGATGATGGTCAAGGGGGTTCTGAACTCGTGCGACGCCATGGCGGCGAAGATCATTTGTTCTTCGCGCATTTGTTGTTCCATTTCCAGTGACTTTCGCAAGTCTGACTCAAGCAGCTCGCGGCGCTGTATCTCATGGCTCAGCGCAGTGGTCCGTTCGGCCACACGTTGCTCGAGTGAGGTGTTGAGTGCGCGCGTTGCCTCCAGGGCTTCTTGCTGAGCAGTGGACTTTTCCAGCGTCATCTTTCGGTACCGGGTGCCAATGCCCAGGCTCACCACGCCCAAGTGCATCAACAGTGCGATCTGGTAGCTGTTGTCCACCAGCGGGTCAGGGGCAACCAGACCCAGGTTGCGCAAGAATCGCACCCCCACGCCCAAATAAAAAATGCCGAAGGCCAGCGCCAGCAGACGGTCTGGCCGCTTGCCTTGCAGCGACAGCCACAGCGTGTCAATCGCCAGAAACACCAGCAACGCCACCGTGATGAGCTGAATACTGCCCACACCCCAGCCGTACTGGTTCATGGCAATCAGCAGCGCGCAGACGCCAGAGCTGTACCATGCCACCCGCTCGACATACCAGGCGATGCGGGGCTGGTGGGTGCGAACCCCCAACTGGGTCAAGATGAACGGTGATGAAACGGCTGCACCCAGACAAATGGTCCAACCCAGCGCCACGTCAGACAGCGTGCCTGGTATTTCCAGGTAGTGTTGCGGCAGCCCGACCGTCAACAGCACGGGGCCGAGGTTGGCCAGGATGTAAACCAGGTAGTTACGGTCGGTGGCGTCTTTGGTATAGAGCCAAAACACGCACTGGAACAGCAGCAAGATCAGGTACATGCCAAAGTAGATGCCGTAGGTTTGCGCGTCGATACGGCTCATGCTGTGGAACGGTTCCGGTCGCCACAAAGAGACCGCACTGGTCAGTGAGTTACGCCCGCTGATCCGTATATACAGCGTCTGCCGGCCGCTAGGTATCTCCAGGTGAAAAGCGGGAAACCGTACCTCGACCGGCCATCGCGCTCGAGGCACATCATCGCCTGTCACCTGAGGTTTGGAAATGCCTTGGTCTGACACCTGGTAGAGCGTAACAACGTCCAGCAAGGCGTTCTCAAACACCAGCATCCAGTCTGCCACAGCGTTGCTGGGCTGCAGGATGTCGATGCGCAACCAGATCGGATGGCGCGTAAAGCCGGCTTTCAGTTCTCCGGGCAGCGGCGCAAATTGCGTGGACTTTGCCGCCACGATGTCCTCAATAGTCAGCGCGTTGGAGGGGTCCTGGAGCCAGTACATCTTGCCTGTCAGCGCAATGGAGTCACCTTGCAGCGCAATGGGCTGCGGCATGTCGGCAGCCACTGCATTGCTGGCAAAAAGCAGCGCCAGAAGCAATTGGAGCAGCAGCAAAAAGGGCGCGCGCATCATCCTAAATTCCTCAGTTGACCGCTTGCTAATGTTGGTAACTCTGCATGAACACTCACTTTATTGGTCTTGAAGGGTGTCACCTTGTGGGTGATCACGCTACCTGCCCGATGGAGGAATCTAGGATCATTGCCAACGAAGATAGCACAGCCACATGGTCTCCGCCATTTTTGCGTTGGCGGAGGGTGCGATTCAAAGTGGTGTGGCAATTCGGTTTTGCCCCCTCGCCCCAGCGGGGAGAGGGAATAAGATTCCACATCACTTTGATGTCGCACCGGTTGGCGGAAGTTCTGTGGCGCGGTGCGTTGCGACTAAACTTGCCAACCATGGCCCGAATGATTCTTCTGGAAGACGAAAGTGTGTTGCGTGAAGAACTCGCGGAGTACTTTGCGTCACATGGCCATTCGGTGGTGTGTGCGGGTTCCCTCGCCGAGTTTCAGCGTCTATGGGTGCCTGGCGCCTACCACCTCGCCTTGCTTGACCTAGGGCTGCCCGACGGTGACGGCATGGATCTGATTGCGCAATTGCGCAGGGAGGGCCATGACCTCGGGATCATCGTGTTCACTGCGCGCGCCAACAGCCGTGCCGAGGGGCTCAATATTGGTGCAGACCACTACATCACCAAGCCAGTGCGCCTTGCCGACCTGCTCGCCACGGTCAACGCCTTGGGGCGCCGCGTCGGTTTTGGCGCCGAGCTGTGGACCCTCGACCTGGCAAATCACCGTTTGCGGCCACCCAAAGGGGGCGATATTGCCCTGTCGGGTCACGACTTCTTCGTGCTGCGGGCGCTGTTGGCCTCCCAGGGCACGCCGGTGTCACGGCGCCAGATCATCTCGGCCATTGGCGAGGATTACCTGCACTTTGACCAGCGTCGCCTCGATACACAAATGAGTCGACTGAAAAAAAAGGTCCGAGACGCCTGCGACCTAGATTTACCGATCAAGTCGGTGCATGGCGTGGGCTATATTTTTTCTGGGCGGGCGATGGTGAAAGAGGGGTAATTGGGGCAGCCAACATCCGACGATCAGTTGGGGACAGCGCAAAGTTCGCTGCGTGTAAATTGCGACGACTGGTTTATGGAAAGTCAAGGGAGACTGCAGGGTGGAAAGATTCTTTCCACTTATGCAAGATAACTGGAAGAAATTAATCAATAACACCGTCGCTGATCTGGCGGAATTATTTCAAGTTGTTGAAATCATTGAATATTTTTACCTGGCCTGGTTCTTGCGGAAATGCGTGTAAACCGATGAATGCCGGCGCCTGACACGCCGCTACTCACGCATACCGAGGAGAAGACGTCATGACCATGGAAAATCTGATTGCACTCGAGACCGATGCACGCCTGGATGCGGCGGCGAAACGCCTGTCCATGTCGCGGCGCGAACTGCTGCAGTTTTGCGCTTCGCTGGCGACCACGCTGGGCCTGGCCGAGGGTGCCGACGCGGCGATTGCGCAAGCAGTCGCCACCAAAAAACGCCCCAGTGTGATCTGGCTGCACTTTCAGGAGTGCACCGGCTGCACCGAATCGCTGCTGCGCGCCGAGCACCCCACGCTCGACAAGCTGATTCTGGATGTCATATCTCTGGACTACCACGAAACCCTGTTTGCCGCAGCCGGCCACCAGGTCGAGGCCGCGAGAAAACAGGCCATGACCGACCACAAGGGCAAGTACATTCTGGTCGTCGAAGGTGCCATCCCCACCAAAGACGGCGGCATTTACTGCAAGATTGGCGGCAAGACTGCCATCGAACTGCTCAAGGAATGCGCCGCCGATGCAGCGGCGGTGATTGCCATCGGTTCTTGCGCATCGTGGGGCGGCATGCCTTCCACTGACCCCAATCCCACGGGCGCATCGAGCGTGGCGCAGGTGCTCGGCAAGCCGGTTGTCACCATCCCGGGTTGTCCGCCCAATCCGTACAACTTCCTTTCGACCGTCGTTCACTTTTTGACCTTTGGCAAACTGCCGGCGGTGGACCAGTTAGGTCGCCCCAAATTCGCCTATTCGCGCCTGATTCATGAAAACTGTGAGCGCCGTGCCCACTTTGATGCTGGCCGCTTTGCGATGGAATTTGGTGACGACGGCCACCGCCAGGGCTTTTGCCTGTACAAGCTGGGTTGCAAAGGTCCCGAGACTTACGCCAATTGTTCCGTCATTCTGTTTGGCGATGCGGGTGCAGGCACCTGGCCGGTCGCCTGCGGTCACCCCTGCATTGGCTGCACCGAAAAGGGCATCGGTTTCCAGAAGCCGATCCATGCGCTCGCCAAGCTGAAAAACCTCGAGCCTGGAGCTTTCCTGCCACGCATCGTCGAGGAAAAAGGCGTCGGCGCCTCGCTCGGTGCGGCGGCCGTACTGGCAGCGGTGGTGGGCGTGGGTGTCGGTGCCGGCGCCAAGTTCACCAAGAATCTGGGACTTTCACACGCCGCCGAGGAAATGGAAAAGGCCCGGGCATCCACTCAGGCCACGCCCAAGTCGACGGAGGTGTGAAATGGCCAACCGAAGAGATTTTCTGCGCGGCGTTCTCGCCAGCGCCGGCACGGTCGCGCTGGCACCAGAAACCGCCTGCGCGCGCGACAACCTGCAGATACCCCCCGCTGGCCTAGGTCTGCTGTACGACTCGACGCTGTGCGTGGGCTGTCAGGCCTGTGTGGCAGCGTGCAAGCACGTCAACGAGAACCCGGCAGAGTTCAGAACCATTGACCATCTGTGGGACTCCCCGATGGACACCACCGGTCACACCTTCAACGTGATCAAGGTCTATAGCAGCGGCAATGGCGAGACCAAAAACGCCGAAGAAAACGGCTTCGCGTTCATGAAGACTTCGTGCATGCATTGCGCTGATCCCTCATGCGTGTCGGCTTGCCCGGTGTCGGCAATGCAAAAAGATCCCGTCACCGGCATCGTGACCTATGACGCCGATGCCTGCTTTGGCTGCCGATATTGCGTGGCCGCGTGTGCCTTTGGCATTCCCAAGTACCAATACGATTCGCCCACCGGACGCATCGGGAAGTGCGAGTTGTGCCACCACCGCCACAAGGACGGACACTACTCCGCCTGCGCCGAGGTTTGCCCGACCGGGGCCACACTGTTCGGACGTACCTCCGATCTACTGGTCGAAGCCAAGCGGCGGCTCGCGCTCAAACCCGGCGAGTTCACCCATATCCCACGCGGACGTCTGCCCTACAGCGATGCTGCAGCCGAGAAGGCCAGCACCTGGCGCAAGGAGCCGGACCAGCGCTACGAGGCACAGATGGGCACCTATTTGCAGCACGTCTATGGCGAAACCGAGTACGGCGGCACCCAGGTACTGAAACTCTCTTCGGTGAATTTCGAGAAACTCGGCATGCCCAAGCTGCCACCGCAATCTTCGGCCTCGAAGTCGGAGACGATTCAGCACACGATTTACCAGGGTATGGCCCTTCCCATCGCCATGCTGGTGGGGATGACCTATTTCGCCAAACGCAACACGGCCAAAGATGAAGACCCGGCGCCAGGAGAGCAGCCATGAGCACACAAGTACACGCAGCGCCCCTAGGCGGGCGGCTTCTTAACCCGGTCACTCTGGTGTGCGGTCTGCTGATCGCCGCCATGATGGCGGTCCTGATCGCCCGCTTTGTGTTTGGCCTGGGTGCGGTCACCAATCTCAATGACGGTTATCCCTGGGGGCTGTGGGTGGTGGTTGACGTGCTGATCGGTTCGGCCTTTGCCTGTGGCGGCTTTTCGGTGGCGATGCTGGTCTACATTTTCAACAAGGGCGAATACCATCCACTGGTCCGCCCGGCCTTGCTGACCAGCCTGTTTGGCTACACCTTGGCCGGGGTGGGCGTGTTGTTTGACCTGGGCCGCTACTGGAATTTCTGGCACATCTTGTGGCCCGGCTACGGCAATCTGAATTCGGCACTGTTCGAAACGGCGGCCTGCATTTCGGTTTACATCCTGGTGATGTGGATCGAGTTTTCGCCGGTGTTCATGGAAAAATTCGGACTCAACGTGGCCAAGAAAAAACTCAGCAAAGTGCTGTTCATCTTTATCGCGCTCGGCACGGTCCTGCCGATGATGCACCAGTCTTCGATCGGCACCTTGCTGGTTCTGATGGGAACCCAGGTCAATGCTTTGTGGCAAACGCCAGCGGTTCCGCTGCTGTACCTGCTTACCGCGATTACCATGGGCTATGGCGTGGTGCTGTTCGAGTCGTGCATTGCCTCATCGGCAGAGCGCCACAAGATCGAGGCACGCCTACTGCAACCGATGGCCAAAGTCATGCTTGGGCTGCTCGGTGCCTATCTGTTGGTGCGTGTGGCCGACTTGGTGCTGCGCGGGGCACTGGGCAACGCGTTTGAGCTCAGCTTGGTGGCGGTGTTTTTCTGGTTCGAGATGGTTCTGTTCGTGTTGCCATTTGTGCTGGTGGGTGCCGCCAAACAACGTCGCAACCCGGCACGTCTGTTCCTGGCAGGAGTTTCGATCATGCTCGGCGGTGCCGTGCTGCGACTCAATAGCTTCCTGATCGGTTACGACACCGGACCCGGCTGGAACTACTTTCCCTCCGTGGCCGAGTTTGTCGTCACGATTGGCATGTTTGCCATCGAGGTGCTTGGCTACATCATCATTACCCGTCGCTTCCCGGTACTGAACCAGGACGTGGCGTTGGCCCATTGAATTCGAGACCCAAGGAGACACAGATGTCAAAACGTATCACCATTGATCCCGTGACCCGCATCGAGGGCCACCTGCGTGTGGACGTCGAGGTGGATGGCGGCCGAGTCAAAAAGGCCTGGGCCTCCGGGCAGATGTGGCGTGGCGTGGAAACCATTCTGCTCGGACGCGACCCGCGCGATGCCTGGGCCATCACGCAGCGCATTTGCGGAGTTTGCACCACCGTGCACGCGATGGCTTCGGTGCGGGCGGTCGAGAACGCCTTGCAACTCGAAATACCCGTCAACGCCCAGTACATCCGCAACATGATCATTCTGGCCCATGCCGTACATGACCACATCGTTCACTTTTATCATCTGTCGGCACTCGACTGGGTCGACGTGGTGTCAGCCCTGAAGGCCGATCCGGTCAAGACAGCCACCTTGGCGCAAAGCCTCTCCAACTGGAATGGCAACAGCGCGGCCGAGTTCACCAAGGTCAAAGAGCGGCTATCGGGTTTTGTCGGTACTGGCCAGTTGGGCATCTTCACCAACGGCTACTGGGGCCACCCGGCCATGAAGCTATCGCCCGAGGTCAACCTGCTCGCGGTCTCCCACTACCTGCAGGCGCTTGAAGTGCAGCGCTATGCGAGCAAGATCGTCGCGGTACTGGGCTCCAAGTCACCGCACATCCAGAATGTAGCGGTGGGCGGTGTCGCCAACGCGCTGTCGCTGGACTCGCAGTCGGTGCTGACCATGGAGCGCCTGCTTGCGATCAAGGAATGGATGCTCAAACTCGACGACTTTGTGAAGAACGTCTATCTGATTGACGTCGCGGCCATTGGGGCCTTTTATGCCGACTGGACCAAGGTCGGGCGCGGTATCACCGAGTACCTGAGCGTTCCAGACATACCACTCGACGGCAAAGGTACCCAGTTTGCGCTGCCGGGCGGCTACATCGAGGGTGGCAAACTCGAGAGCTTCAAGCCCATCAAGTCGTTCAATGACCAGTATTTCATGGATGGCGTCTCCGAGGCCGTCAAACACTCCTGGTACGACTACAAGGACGGCGACACCAAATCGCTGCATCCGTACCTGGGCGAGACCACCCCCAAATACACCGACTTCCAGGACGACGGCAAATACTCCTGGCTCAAGTCGCCCACCTTCTACGGCAAACCGATGCAGGTCGGACCGCTGCCGCGGGTGCTCAATATGCTGGCGGCAGGCCACGAGCCGACCAAGATGTACGCCACCAAGGCTCTGGACCTGGTTTCGACCATTGCCGGCACCAAGGTCGGACTCGATGCCATGCACTCCACTATTGGCCGCCACGCGGCCCGTGCCGTTAGCTGCGCAGTGCAGTGCGACGAGCTGGTCAAACAGTGGGACCTGTTGTTGGCCAACATGGCCAAAGGCGACCTCAAGACTTTCAATCGGCCGGATTTCCCCAAGGGTGAGCAACGGGGCGTGGGATTCCACGAGGCGCCGCGTGGCGTGTTGTCACACTGGGTCGTCATCAAGGATGGCAAAATCGCCAATTACCAGTGCGTGGTACCCACCACCTGGAATGCCGCTCCGCGTAACGAGAAAGACCAGCCCGGCGCCTACGAGGCCTGTCTGGTCGATACGCCGGTGGCTGACCCCGAGAAACCGCTCGAGGTGCTGCGCACCGTGCACTCGTTTGACCCCTGTCTGGCCTGTGCGGTGCATGTGGTCGACCAGGAGAACCATCCAGTGGTCACGGTCACCGCGGTCTAGGCGATTGCATGCGTGTCGTTGTACTCGGTATCGGGAACATACTTCTATCGGATGAAGGTGTCGGAGTGCGCGTGATCGAACGTCTGGAGCAGAGGTATCGGCTGCCCCCTGAGCTTGAGGTCATAGACGGCGGCACCTGCGGCATGGAAATGCTCGAACAGCTCGAAGACCTCGACGCGCTGATCGTCGTCGACTGCGTGCGCTGCGGGCAGGCGCCTGCCACACCGGTGCTGCTCAAGGACGACGATGTGCCGGTGTTCTTCAAGACCAAGCTGTCACCGCACCAGGTGAGCCTGTCCGATGTGCTGGCCAGCCTGGAATTCACCCACCGCGCGCCCCGGCGCACCGTGATTGTCGGCATGCAGCCGGCCTCGATGGACCTGGGCATGGAGTTGACGCCGGCCGTGGCTGCGCGTCTGGATGAGTTGTTGAACATGTCCCTCGCCGAGTTGCGCGAGTTGGGTCTGCACCTGGAGCCCCGCTGATGTGTCTCTCGATCCCGATGTGCGTGGTGCAGTGCGAGGGCGACGGCGACTTTGCCTGGGTCGAGCGCGCAGGCAGGCGCGAGCGCATCAACATGATGTTGCTCGGACCACAGCCCATCGGCACCTGGGTCCTGACGCAGCTGGGGCTGGCACGCGAGGTCGTGGAACCGGAACAGCTCGCACTGATCGAGGAGGCACTGAGTGCCCTGGCCGCGTCGCTGGATGGCGACTTCGATCCCCAGCAGTATTTTCGCGACTTGCAGCGCGCATGACGGCACCGGGTCCGCGCCGCCCTGCCCTGGCGCCGCCGCCGTTGCGGATCGCCGAAGCACGCCCGGACAATCCGCAAGCTTTGCTCCAGCGGCACTACCAGCGGGTGTGGGAAACCCGCATGCAGGACATGCCGTTTGTCAACCCGTCGATCCGGGTCGAGGCGATGGATTTTGTGCGCCAGGGTGGCGACTGGCTCGGCGTGGTGGTAACACCTTGGTTTCTTTACCTGTTTTTGCTCAACGGCGGCGGCGCCCTCTGGAAAGACCTGTCGGCCGGGCAGCGCCAACTGGTGGCCCTGCCCTGCGGCGCGCTGCAATTCATTGCCGACGATGACCCTGACCTGGGACTTTACCAATATTGCCCCCTGATTTCGGCGCTCGGCTCGCTGGCCGACCACGCCACGGCCCGTCAGGCGGCGCTGGATGCCATGCATGCCGTACTGACTCCCGCCCTGCCCCCCAGCCCGATGGAGCCGGCGCCGGCGCTACCGTCTGCCACCCAGGTCGCAGCGCCTGCCGCTTCGCGACGCGACTTTTTTCGAAAAATAGGCGGCCGGAGTTAGTCCACGCCGGGTCGGTTTGCCGCAGAATGCAGCTTTATTTCGCTGTGAAGGAAAGTCAACATGTGCCTGGCCATTCCGGCTCAAGTGGTGGAACTGCTCGATAACGACAACGCGGTGGTGGATTTGGCCGGTGTGCGCAAGGAGATTTCGCTCGCGTTGGTCGAGGATGTCGCCCTGGGCGACTACGTCATTGTGCATGTCGGCTATGCGCTAAACAAACTCGACCCGCAGGAGGCAGCCAACACCTTGGCCTTGTTCGCACAACTCGAATCGACTGCTCCCGTCTGACGCCGCGCCCCATGAAGTTCATTGACGAGTTTCGCGATGGTGATCTGGCACTCAGTATCGGTGGCACCATTCGCAACGAGGCGCGGACTGACCGGCGCTACCACTTCATGGAGTTTTGTGGTGGCCACACCCATGCCATCTCGCGCTATGGCATTGCCGACCTGTTGCCTGACAACGTCAAAATGGTCCATGGACCCGGTTGCCCGGTGTGTGTGCTGCCCATTGGACGGGTCGATCAGGCGATCCGGCTGGCACTGGACCATGGCGTACTGCTCTGCACCTACGGCGACTGCCTGCGGGTACCGGCCTCGGACGGCCTCTCGCTGCTCAAGGCCCGCGCCCGCGGTGGGGACATCCGCATGGTCTACTCCAGTGCCGATGCGGTGGCGTTGGCACAAAAGTTTCCAGAACGGCAGGTCGTATTCTTTGCCATCGGGTTTGAAACCACGACGCCGCCGACCGCAGTGGCCATCAAGCAAGCGGCGGCGCTGGGCCTGACGAATTTTTCGGTCCTGTGCTGCCACGTGCTCACACCCTCAGCGATCTCGAGCATTCTCGAATCACCCGAGGTGCGGCAGTGGGGAACCGTGCCACTCGACGGTTTTATCGGGCCGGCCCATGTGTCGACCATTATTGGCAGCCGGCCATATGAATTTTTTGCCGAGGAATACCGCAAACCCGTGGTCATTGCGGGCTTCGAGCCGCTGGACGTCATGCAGGCGATTCGCATGTTGGTGCGTCAGGTCAATGAAGGGCGCGCCGAAGTGGAAAACGAGTTCTCGCGTGCCGTCAGCCGCGACGGCAACCTCAAGGCGCAGGCGCTGGTGGCGGAGGTGTTTGAGCTGCGCAAGAGCTTCGAGTGGCGCGGCCTGCATGAGTTGCCGTATTCGGCGCTGCGCATCCGCCAGCAATTTGCTGCATTTGACGCCGAACACCGATTTACCGTTGCCTACCAGCCAGTGGCCGACCACAAGGCCTGCGAATGCGGCGCTATTTTGCGCGGCGTCAAACGCCCACAGGATTGCAAGCTGTTTGGCAATGTCTGCACCCCCGAGAACCCGGTCGGCTCGTGCATGGTGTCTTCCGAGGGTGCCTGCGCCGCCCACTATAGCTACGGACGCTACAAGGATGTCTGAAATCCGCAAGAACTACGTGCGCCCGCTTGACCTCAAGCGCGGCCAGATCGACATGGCGCATGGCTCCGGCGGTCGCGCCATGGCGCAATTGATCGAAGAGCTGTTTGCCCGCCACCTCGGCAACGAGTGGCTGGCGCAGGGCGACGATGGTGCCTTGCTCCCGGCGCCGGGCGCGGGTCGACTGGTGATGGCGACCGACAGCCATGTGGTGTCGCCGCTGTTTTTTCCGGGCGGCGATATCGGTTGCCTGGCGGTCCATGGCACGGTCAACGACGTGGCGGTGATGGGCGCCACGCCGCTGTGGCTGTCGGCGTCCTTCATCCTCGAAGAAGGCCTGCCGCTGGCCGACCTGGCGCGCATCGTCGAGAGCATGGCACGGGCAGCGCGCGACACAGGCGTCCCTGTCGTCACCGGCGACACCAAGGTCGTGCAGCGCGGCAAGGGCGACGGCGTCTTCATTACCACCACCGGAGTCGGTGTGGTGGCACCCGGTTGCGAACTGTCGGGGCGACAGGCCCAGGTCGGTGATGCCATTTTGGTCTCGGGTACGCTGGGTGACCATGGCATGGCGATCATGGCCGTGCGAGAAAGCCTGGGGTTTGTCTCGCCCATCGTCTCTGACACAGCGGCGCTGCACGGGCTGATCGCGGTCATGCGGGCCAGCGGTGCCGCGCTCCACGCGCTGCGTGACCCCACGCGCGGCGGTGTGGCGACCACGCTCAATGAGATCGCGCGGCAGTCAGGCGTGGGCATGATGCTGCAGGAGAAGTCCATTCCGGTCAAGCCCGCGGTGTCTGCGGCCTGCGAGTTTCTGGGACTCGACCCGCTCTACGTTGCCAACGAGGGCAAGCTGGTGGCCTTTTGCCCTAGCGAAGACGCTCCTCGCCTGCTGGCGGCCATGCAATCCCATCCGCTGGGGCGCGACGCAGCGATCATCGGCAGCGTGCATGCCGACGCCCATCACTTTGTACAAATGACCACCAGCTTTGGCGGTCGGCGGATTGTCGACTGGCTGAGCGGTGAGCAGTTGCCGCGCATCTGTTAGGCCCCGGTTTTGCCATGCGCATACTTCTGCTGACCCACAGTTTCAACAGCCTGACCCAGCGCTTGTTTACCGAGTTGCGGGCGCAAAAGCATACGGTGAGTGTCGAATTCGATATTTCGGACGCGGTCACCGAGGAGGCGGTCGCACTGTTTCGCCCGGATCTGGTGCTGGCGCCGTTTCTCAAGCGCGCCATCCCCGCGTCGGTCTGGAGCCGGCACCTCTGTCTGGTGGTGCATCCGGGTGTTGAAGGCGACCGTGGCCCCTCGGCGCTGGACTGGGCGCTGCAGCAGGGCCTGAGCCGCTGGGGTGTGACGGTGTTACAGGCGCAGGCCGAGATGGACGCCGGCCCGGTGTGGGCCAGCGAAAACTTTGATTTGCCCAGCGCGAGGAAGTCATCGGTCTACCGGCGCGAAGTGACCGAGGCGGCGGTGCGCTGTGTCGCGCTTGCCGTGCAGCGTGTTCAGTCCGGTGACTTCACGCCACGCACTGTGCCGGGCCAGGCCCATGTGCCGATGGCACAAAACCACCGTCGCATCGACTGGCAGGCCGACCCGACGGCAGTCGTTCTGGCGAAACTGCGCGCGGCTGACGGTGTTCCCGGGGTGGCTGATACGCTGTTTGGCCAACCCTGTCATTTGTTCGACGCCTGGCCTGAGGCCGAGCTGCGCGGCACACCCGGCGATGTGCTGGTGCGGCGGGAGACGGCCATTTTGCGCGCCACCTGTGACGCGGCGGTGTGGATTGGCCATGTCAAACGCCCGGGGGGCTTCAAATTGCCCACCACGCTGGCGTTTCCCGAAGCCAGTGCCTTGCCGGAAAGCACCCTGACTCCCTGGCTGAAGGCTGGCTCGCCGACCTGGCAAGACATCGCCTATACCGAGAGCGACGGGGTCGGTTTTCTGGACTTCGAGTTTTACAACGGTGCCATGTCCACCGCCCAATGCCAGCGGCTGCAGCAGGCCGTGGTCTGGGCCGCGACCCAGCCCACAGGTGTCATCGTATTGCGCGGCGGAGCCGACTTTTGGTCCAACGGCATTCACCTCAACACCATTGAAGCGGCAGCCAGTCCGTCGGACGAATCATGGGCCAACATTGTGGCCATGGACGACCTGACCGAGGCCATTTTGCGCTGCGAAACCCACTATACGGTGGCCGCACTGCGCGGTGGAGCCGGCGCCGGCGGATGTTTTCTGGCACGTGCCGCCGACCTGGTGTGGGTGCGCGACGGCACGGTGCTGAACCCGCACTACAAGAACATGGGCAATCTGTATGGCTCGGAACTCTGGACCTACCTGCTACCGAAACGGGTTGGCACGGCCGGTGCCCACGCCATCATGCGCAATCGCCTGCCCATGACCGCCGCCGATGCGGTCCGCACCGGTCTGTATGACCGGTGTCTGCCGAGTGCCGGTTTTGACGCCGAAGTCATGCTGCGTGCGCAGGCGCTGGCCAAATCTTGCCAGCTTGCCAGCCTGCTGTCCGACAAGGCCGCCATGCGCCGCACCGATGAAGCGGCCAAGCCGCTGGCGAGCTACCGACACGAAGAGCTGAGGGAAATGCAGCGCAATTTTTACGGCTTTGACGCCTCCTACCATGTGGCGCGCCACCACTTCGTGCGCCGTTCGCCGCAATCTTGGACACCGCGCCACCTCGCGCTGCACCGTGAACTCGACTGGAAGATTCCCGCATGAGCGCAATCGCGGTGCGCAAACTCCCGGCGGTTCTGGTGGTCGACGATGAAGTGCGCTCGCAGGAGGCCTTGCGGCGCACGCTGGAGGAAGATTTCGAGGTCTACTGTGCGGGTAGCGCTGCGGCGGGCATGGAAATTTTGGAACAGGAGCAGTCCGCCGCCACGATACGGGTGGTTCTGTGTGATCAGCGCATGCCGGGCACGACAGGCGTTGCATTCCTGAAAGAGGTGCGCAACCGGTGGCCGGACGCCGTGCGCATCATCCTGTCCGGCCACACCGACGCCGAAGACATCATCAGCGGTGTCAACGAGGCAGGCATCTGGCAGTACCTGCTGAAACCCTGGCAGCCCGAGCAGATGCTGCTCACCCTCAAGCGCGCCTCCGAGGTCTGGCGCCTGCAACAGGACAACCAGCGGCTGTCGCTGGACTTGCGCACTGCCGAGCCGGTGCTCAAGAGACGGGTCGAATCCAAATACGACAAATTGCGCCATGCCTATGGCGTGCGCGGCCTGACCCGGGGTCCCGCCAGCCCGCTGAACGCGGTGTGCGCCCTGGTGGAGCGTATCGCTGTGTTTGACCTTTCGGTTCTGGTCACCGGGGAATCCGGCACGGGCAAGGAAATGGTCGCCCGTGCCATCCACTTTGAGAGCCACCGCACCGACCGTCCATTCATTACCGAAAATTGCGGCGCCCTGCCCGATACCCTGCTCGAGTCCGAGCTTTTCGGCTACCGGCGCGGCGCATTTACCGGTGCCACCGAAGACCGCGTCGGGTTGTTCCAGCAAGCCGATGGCGGAACTTTGTTTCTCGATGAAATTGGCGACACCAGCCCGGCCTTTCAGGTCAAGCTGCTGCGCGTGCTGCAAGAAGGCGAGTTCCGGCCACTGGGCAGCAACCGCCCTGTGAATGTCGACGTGCGCGTGATCGCGGCCACCAACCGGGACCTGGAGGACGATGTTCGCACTGGCCGTTTCCGGCAGGACCTGTATTACCGCCTGGCAACCGTCTCGCTGCACGTGCCCCCGCTGCGCGAGCGCGCAATGGACCTCGCGTTGCTGGCGCAGCGCCTGCTCGAAAGCAGCAACCGTGCCTTGGGCAAGTCGGTGCAGGGGTTCAGCAGCGAAGCATTGGCGTGCCTGGCAGCCTACCCCTGGCCGGGCAATGTGCGGCAGTTGCAAAACGAGATTCTTCGCATGGTCGCTTTGACCGATAGCCCCACCCTGGGCGCAGAACTGCTGTCGCCCCAGGTCATGCGCACGCCGGTAGGTGAAAGCCACAGCGAAGACCTGGTTCGACTGGCCAGTCTGTCGGGGGGATTGAAGGAGCGCATGGACTTGCTGGAAAACCAGGTGATTCGCGAGACCATGATTCGTAACCGCTGGAACAAGTCGGCCGCAGCGCGCGAATTGGGGCTGTCGCGCGTGGGTTTGCGTGCCAAACTGGCGCGCGCCGGACTGGAGCCCCGCTGATGCGCGTCCTTTGGCTGCAAAGTGGTGGCTGCGGGGGTTGCACCCAGTCCCTGCTTTGTTCCGAACCGCGCGCGCTGTTCGACGAGCTGCGCGATGCCGGAATCCGCTTCGTGTGGCATCCCGCACTGGCTCACGAGAGCGACAGCGAAGCCTTGCAAGTGTTGCAAAGCTGCGCCGACGGAAGCATCGCCTTCGATGTGCTGTGTGTAGAAGGTGCCATGCTGCGCGGCCCCAACGGCACCGGAAAGTTTCACCTTATGGCCGGCAGTGGTGCGCCCATGACCGAGTGGGTGCAGCGTTTGGCGCTGCGCGCACGCTGGGTATTTGCGATCGGTTCGTGCAGTGCCTTCGGTGGACTCTCGGCCAGCACGCCAGGCAATCCGCTGCAAGCAACCGGCCTGCAGTACGAAACCAGCGACTTTGGGGGGTTACTGGGAGAGGAGTTCGTGTCGCAGGGAGGACTTCCCGTGGTCAACATTGCGGGCTGCCCGGTGCATCCTGGCTGGGTCGTCGATACCTTGGAAAAACTGGCGCTCGAAGGCCTGCAGCGCAGCGACCTGGACGAACTGGGGCGACCCTTGCTGTATGCCGACCAGTTGGTGCACCACGGTTGCCCGCGCAACGAATATTACGAATTCAAGGCCAGCGCCAAAAAGCATTCTGACCAGGGCTGTCTCATGGAAAATCTGGGTTGCAAGGGCACACAGGCACATGCAGACTGCAATATCCGACCCTGGAACGGCAACGGCTCGTGTCTGCGCGGAGGCTTTGCGTGCATTACCTGCGTCGAGCCCGGATTTGAGGCGCCAGGGCACCCGTTCCAGGAGACGCGCAAGCTCGCTGGCATCCCGATTGGCTTGCCCGCCGACATGCCCAAGGCCTGGTTTGTCGCGCTGGCAGCGCTGTCCAAATCGGCCACCCCGAAACGGGTACGTGCCAACTCCATGGCCGACCATACGGTGGTGCGTCCGGCCGTCAGAAAGTCTGAGAAATGACGCGCATCGTTCTGGGTCCCTTCAACCGGGTCGAAGGCGACCTCGAGATCACGCTGGACGTGGAGGCGGGTTATGTCCGGTCGGCACGCGTGAGCTCGCCCCTTTTCAGGGGCTTTGAGCAACTGCTGGTCGGCCGCGCACCGCAGGACGCCTTGGTCATCGTGCCGCGCATCTGTGGCATTTGCTCGGTGGCGCAGTCTGCCGCTGCGGCAGCCGCATTGGCCTCGCTCGGCGGTGCCGAGGTTCCACACAATGGCCGCCTGGCCAGCTACCTGATCCAGGCCACCGAAAATCTGGCCGACCATCTGACCCACTTTTACCTGTTCTTTATGCCCGACTTTGCCCGGGAGTCGTACACGAATCAGGGTTGGCACCCGCAGGTACGGGCGCGCTTTACTGCCTTGCAGGGCACGGCTGCGCCGGAAGTGCTGCGCGCACGAAGCCAGTTTTTTCAACTGATGGGATATCTTGCCGGTCGCTGGCCGCACTCGCTAGCGCTGCAGCCCGGCGGAAGCACCCGAGCCATGGCGTCAGCCGAGCGCGTGCGCGTTTTGGCCTTGCTGCGCGGCTTTCGGGACTTTCTTGAAACAACCCTGTTAGGCGACCGTCTGGAGCGTTTTGGCGAACTGCACACCGAGGCGCAGTTGCGCGACTGGAGCGCTGGCCGGGCGGGCGATTTCCCCTGGTTTTTGAGGCTCGCGTTCGACCTGCAGCTCGAGCAAGTCGGCAAATCCTGTGATCGCTTCCTGTCTTGCGGTGCCTACGGACTTTTTCAAGCGGGTGTCTGGCAAACCGGCCAGGCCACCGAGCCGCTCGATACCTCGCTGATTCTGGAGGACACCCATTGCGGGTGGATGCTGGCAGGGCCACCACTGCCACCGGCAAAGGGTGAAACGGTAGTCGACGCCGACAAGGCACAGGCCTACACCTGGTGCAAGGCACCGCGCTACGGCGGGCAGATTGCCGAAACTGGCGCTTTGGCGCGGCAACTGGTGGCCGGCCACCCCTTGTCGAGAGC
>JAIPCE010000294.1 GCA_021738345.1 Rhodoferax sp.
GAGGGTCGGCCGGGATTCATGTAATTTTCGGCATATAGTGACTTAAGCCTATGTTTTTGAATGGTTTTTTGGTACTTTCGTTTCTGCAAACGGCAACTGCCTCGGTGGCTCGACATTTTGCCGGGTCTGATCGGAATCTCCACCGTCGAGCCGCCGCAAGATTGCCTCGGTGATGACCTTCTGAGTTTCAAGGGTCGCGCGTGCCGTGGCAAGTTCCAACTCCAAGCTTTGCTTGTCGCTGGCCAATCTCTCAGCCAAGACCTGCACTTGAGCCTTTGATTCCTCCAGCTCCTTAACCGACTCCTGCAGGTGGACCAATTGCTTGCCGAACTCATCGGCTTTTTTCTGGGCATGTGCAAGACTTCCGCTTTGTTCCTTTAGCCCCCTTGCATCTTCCAATGCGGCATGCAGTCCTGCCTGCGCATGCGCCAGTTCGCCCAGCAAGCGCGTGCATTCTTGGTGGGCATGGGTGGCCTCTTGTTGCTTTTGGGTGAGCGCCTGATTGACGTTGCGCAGCTCGCTTCGCAGATACTGAACTTCCTGGTCGTGCTTGCGGTGTTCCTGTTCACGCTGCTCCTTGGCGGACTGCCTAAAGTGCTCCAGGCTCTCGCGTGCTTGTTTGTGTTTGTCCTCCAGCGACTGGCGGTGTTCTTCTTCTTTGGCCAGGCGATCCCGCAAATCATTGACCTCCTGCGCCAGCTTCGTGCGATCCAGCAGAATGTCGCGCAGTTCCGCAGCGGTCCTGGCGTTCGCCTGTTGTTCGGCGGCCAAGGTCAACTGGGTCTGCTCCCGCACTGCGCGCGCTGAATCAGCCTCGGACTTCAATGTTGCAATGAAGTCGTTCAACTGCTGGACCTTTGCGATGTGTTTGTCGCTGAGGTCCGAGACCTGTGCCTGCGCTTCCTCATGAAGCTGGCTCGCCAGTCGGCCAACCAAGTCTTGAATCGCTTCGCTGACTGCCACCTTTGTCCCGGTGGCGCCGCCTTGTTCTTCCTCGATCTCCTTCAAGTAGCGATGAATGGTTGCCTTTGAACCCGTATCACCCAACTCGACTCGTACTGCGTCAATGGACGGATAGCGCCCCATGGCCAGCAACCTATCGCGGGCGCGGACCACCTCAGACTTGTAAATCCCGGCTCTGGCCATGTGAAACTCCGATATCGTACTGTGGTATGTATTATGATAATACATACTATTTTCTTCGTCAATACGATTCAATATGCTTAATTTGTGGCAATTGATAATGGAGGATTATCAATTGTTATGGGCTAAAATGGTGTTTTTGCCCGCGCTGGCTCCGCACGCAGTCTATACACCCCATGTTCAAGACGGTTAGACAGCAAGCTGATTGGAGCCCCTCTTGAAGAGACGTTCTTGACACCCTAGTCGCTAACCAGGCCCTCATCATGCAGTTGAGTTCCCCGCTCGTCGCACACAATACGATGCTGAAACAGCTACAGACCCGGGTGGATGAGGATCCCTTCGTTGCCACCAATGTTGTGACAGCCGAGATCATTGAAATCGTGCCGTCGAACACTGATGAGCGGATTCAACACTTACTTGGCTAAATTAGCGCAAGCGCACGGGTTGGGTTGAAGTCACTGACACCACACTTCCCTTGCCGGAAAGAGTGAATTTTGACCAACCTCGGTACACTTCTGACGAAACGGGCCGCTCCAATACGGATACTCAATGAGCCGGGTTGACGAATTTCTCCACGCAGCCGAGCGCGCCAACACGCGGCGCAGCTACGCGTCGGCCATTCAGCACTTTGAGGTCGAATGGAAAGGTTTGCTGCCCGCCACCAGCGAGGCGGTAGCCCGCTATTTGGCCGACCATGCAAGTAGCTTGTCAAATAACACGCTGAGGCAACGCTTGGCTGCGTTGTCACGTTGGCATTCCGATCAAGGCTTTGCGGACCCAACTAAAGCCCCCATCGTTCGACAAGTGCTCAAAGGCATCCGCTCCCTCCATCCCGCCATCGAAAAACGGGCACGCCCCTTGATACTGGACCAGCTTGAACAGGTAGATTCGTGGCTGCAGCGGGCCGTCGGCGAGGCACGAATACGTGGTGATCAGCCCAGATTACTGCGCCACACCCGTGATCGCTCAATGGTATTGCTGGGATTTTGGCGCGGCTTTCGATCCGACGAATTGATTCGCCTCAAACTCGAAAACATCCAGATTTCCCCCGGCGAAGGGATCACCTGTTACCTAGAGCGTAGCAAGACCGACACCGACTACGCCGGGCGCGAGTTCAAATGTCCTGCTCTGTCGCGCCTGTGCCCGGTTACCGCTTTGGGCGAATGGACGGCTGCGGCGGGTCTGAGCGCAGGCCCAGTTTTCCGCAAGATTGACCGCTGGGGCCATGTCGCGCAAGAAGCCTTGGGGGCAAACAGTCTCATTCCTATTTTGCGGTGCGTGTTTGCCGCAGCGGGCCTGGCATCCGCGCAGGAATACAGCAGCCACTCCCTGCGCCGTGGTTTCGCTGCTTGGGCACGGGCCAGTGGCTGGGACATCAAGGAATTGATGGAATATGTAGGCTGGAAAGACATCAAATCGGCCATGCGTTACCTTGAAGCGTCAGACGCGAGCTTGCAAGCCCGGTTTGAACACGGCTTGGCAATGCCTGGTGCCGCACCGAGCCCAATCACTGCGGCGAATCCGCCCGCTCCCGCTGCCGCGATATCAGAAGCACCTGTCATTCCTATGGCGGTTTTGCGCGTCAAGATGACATTGGACCGGTTCAACAAACTTTCGCGAGGGTGGTCGCGCGCGCACCGTTTGATCGAAAAAACCTGCTTCGAGCGCTACGCGATGCAGCGCCTGGACGCCGAGGGCACCGAATACGAACTTCGGGTTCCTTGTCCGTCCAGGGATGGATTGGAAGAGGCCATCTATGCGCTGCTCGATGACATGTACCGCGTGGCCGACGCAAATCAATGTAGGCTGGAGGCCTCCATTCATGAGCCCACTTCGGGCGCCTACTGGAGCTGAGGCGAATGCCTGTTCAGCGGCGCACGCGCATCCAAATGACCCAGGCCAACGATGACCGCACTGAACGAAACTGCCTATCGGCGTCTGAACCCTGACCCGTCACCCAAGGAACTGAAGGATTCATTCACGCCAACCGAAGATGAGCTGGCATTTGTGGCCAGCATTGCCAGCCGACCCTTGCCACGCGCAGCAGCGCTGATGCACCTCAAGCTGTTCCAGCGGCTTGGGGCATTTTCCAGTGTAGCCAATACGCCCCAGATCATCCGGGACCATATTACGCAGACTGGCGGCATGGCGATTCGCCCCACGGCAAAGGAACTCAAACAATTCGAGGCCTCGGGCTCCTACCGCCATATGCTCTATGCATTGCGGCAGTACCTGAATGTTCGTCCGTTGGCTGGCACTGACCACGCATGGCTGGAAGTCGTGGCTGCGCAGGCGGCCGAAACCAAGCATGCGGTGGCGGACATCATCAATGTGATGTTGGAAGAACTGGTCCATCACCGGTACGAATTGCCCGCGTTTTCAACTCTGGATCGCATGGCTTTTCGCGCACGCGAGGCCAGCAACAACCGGTATTTTTCAAGCATCAGCGAACTACTCAGTGCGCAGGACAAGGCAATGCTCGATGCCCTCCTGAAAAAAACGCCTGGTGAACCGACTTCGGCTTGGCAAATACTCAAACGTGAGCCCAAGAAACCGACCAACAAGGAAGCACGCTCGTATCTGCAGCACGTCAGGCATATGCAGCGCATGGTCGAACAACTGCCAAAACCCAATATCCCGGCGCCAAAGCTCCGCCAATTCCGCTTTCTGGCCCGTGCGCTGGACGCCGCAGAGATGGCCGAATTGAAGCCGCTCAAGCGCTATGCCTTGGCGGTGATCTTGATCCGTTCCCGGCATGCTCAAGCACTGGATGACGCGGCCGAACTGCTGATCCGTCTGATGCAGAATCTGGAAAACACCGCCCGCGAGAAGCTGTTGCAGTTTCAGCAAGACCGCAGCCAAAAGACAGACATGCTAGTCGGGCAACTCAAGGACATTCTGGACGCGTTTCAGATAAATGGCACCGACACCCAGCGGGTGGACGCTATTGGCGGAACATTTCGGGCCGAAATAGAAGCCTTGAGGGCCGATTGCGACGAGCTTTTGGCTTACGCGGGGCGTAACTCGCTGCCGTTCATGCTTCAGCCCTACAAGGCGGTGCGCGCGCAATTGCTCAATTGCGTCGAGATCACAGCCCCAACGACCAGCACCGATGATGTGGTCATGGAAAAGATGATGGCCGCTCTGTATCGATTGCGCACCAGTCAGCCGCAGTCAGGTCGTACTGCTATCCGAATTGGATCTCGACGCCGAGACGGATTTTGCGTGGATGTCAGCACAATGGCGCAAATTGGTCTTGCTCAAGACTGCGGTCGCAGCTACCCCGATGCGATTCATCGCAGTTACTTTGAACTGGCCGTTTTGCAACAAATCAAGGATGAGTTCAAGACCGGCGACCTGTACATCAAGCATGGCGAGCGCTATGACGACTACCGGGAACAGTTGGTGGATGATGCCACCTTTGCCAAAGAGTTGCCTTCGTATGCCACGGTGACCGGCGTGGAAACACGTCCTGCCGTATTCGTGTCCGAATTGAAAAAGGCCTTGCTGGAGCGGGCACGCCAGGTTGACGCGGCATTTTCGGCCAACGCGCATGCCGAGATTGTTGATGGGCGCTTGATCTTGCACAAACCGCAGCGCACCGAGGTTTCTGAGGCAGTCAAGGAGTTGGAACGGCAGGTGACCCAACGCATGGATAGCATCAGCATCGTCGATGTACTCACCGACGTGGCACGCTGGCTGGATCTGCACAAGCATTTCCGGCCGCTGGCTGGTACCGACAGCAAGTTGGAAGACCTGCGCATGCGGGTGATCACGACATTGTTTTGCTATGGCTGCAACCTTGGACCGGTCCAGACGGCACGATCCATCAAAGGCTTGAGTCGGCGTCAGCATGCCTGGCTCAATCTGAAGTATGTGACGGAAGATACCTTGGACAAGGCCATCGTCACCGTTATCAACGCTTACAACAAGTTTGAGTTGCCCGGCTATTGGGGGACCGGGAAGCATGCGTCGGCAGACGGCACCAAGTGGAATCTTTACGAGCAAAATCTGATGTCCGAATACCACATCCGATATGGCGGATATGGAGGCATCGGCTACTACCATGTATCCGACAAGTTCATTGCCCTGTTCAGCCATTTCATGGCCTGCGGAACCTATGAAGGTGTTCACATTCTCGACGGGCTGATGGGCAACGCGTCCGACATTCGGCCTGACACTGTGCACGGGGATACCCAGGCGCAGAACTACGCGGTATTCGCCTTGGCCTATTTATTGGGAATCAAGCTGATGCCCAGAATGCGTGGCATCAAGGATATGAGCTTTTTTAGGCCCGATGCCAAGACCAAGTTTGCAAACATTGACTCGCTGTTTGCTGACTCCATCGACTGGAAACTGATTGAAACGCACTTGCCATCGATGCTGCGCATTGCGGTGTCCATCAAGACCGGGAAGATCACGCCATCGGCAATCCTGCGTCGCCTAGGCACGCAGAACAGGAAGAACAAGCTGTATTTTGCATTTCGCGAGCTTGGTATGGTCATGCGCACCATGTTCCTGCTGGAGTACATCGGGGATGTCGAACTGCGCCGCGTGATCCACGCCGAGACCAACAAGAGCGAACAATTCAATGGCTTTGCGAAATGGTCGTTTTTTGGTGGGGAGGGCATCATTGCTGAGAACCTGCGGCACGAGCAGCGCAAAATCATCAAGTACAACCACTTGGTTGCCAACATGGTCATTCTGCACAACGTGGTGGGCATGACCCGCGTGCTGAAGGAGATGAGTGAAGAAGGAGCCGAGCTAACGCCGGAGACTCTGGGAGGGCTTGCGCCGCTGCGGCCAGGCCACATCAACCGGTTTGGTGACTACACGCTGGACTTCCGGCGAAAGATATCGCCCCTGAACTTTGATCTGGCAATAATCCCAAAAGAATCATAGGGTTAGGTCACTTTTTTCCGGAAATTGCATGAATCCCGGCCGACCCTC
>JAIPCE010000295.1 GCA_021738345.1 Rhodoferax sp.
TGGGCTGTTGCGCGCGTGGGTGCTGGTGGTACCCCTGGTGCTGGCGCTGTCCCTGATCCGTTGGGGACAACTGCCCTATTTTTGGCCTGCCAACTTCCAGGTGCCGTCGACCGACCTTGCCAGTGTGGTGTTGCAAGGGTTTCGGTTTGATCTGAAGGTCAGCGCCATTGCCGGCTTTTTGTTGCTGCTGGTGCTGCCCTGGGTGTCGGGGGGTGTACAGGCCCGCATTGCGGCCGTGGTGGCGTTTGTCTATGTGCTGCTGTCGTTGATCAATCTGCATTATTTTGGGTTTTACAAGACACCGATCGACTCCCTGGTGTTTGGTCTGATGGAAGACGACACATTGGCGGTGTTAGAGACCATCTGGCGTGACTTTCCCGTGGTCTGGACCCTGCTGCTGGCGCTGGTTTTGACGGCCGCTTCGGTGGCCTTGCACCGCTGGCTGGGACAGCGACTGCAGCCAGATACCTTGCTTCGCTCCCGCCCCGTGGTCGTCAAGCTGCTGCTGGTCTTCGTCGCGTTTTTTGCGCTCGCCTTTGCGGGCAAGGGCACGCTGCGTGCCATGGCCCTGCAGCGCCAGCACCTGACCGTCACGCCCTCGCAGTTTCTCAACGACATGGTGCCCAATGGGGTCATTGCGCTCAAATATGCCTGGGACAGCCGCGGTCAGTCGCAGAACCTGTCTGACCCGCTGGTGGGGCTCAAGGCCATGGGTTTTGACTCCGCGCTGGCGGCAGCCAAAGTGCTAGGCTTGCCCCATAGCAGCGAGTCAGACCTTAAGGCGGTCCTGACCGCCCACGACGCGCTGCCGCCTGATGCGCCCAAGAAGGACCTGATTTTCTTTTTGATGGAGTCCTGGAGCGCCGAGCCCATGCTCTACCACAGCCCGCAGTTTGATGTGCTGGGACGCATGGCCCCCACCCTGGACAAAGCCTGCCATTTCAGCAACTTTGACTCGGCCCATGCGGGAACCCACCCGTCGCTGGAGGCGCTGCTTTTTGCAACCCCGATCACACCGCTGACGCTCGGTGAGGTGGGACGTAAGCCGATTGCCTGGGCGATTCCCCACATCGTGAGAAATGCGGGCTACCAGACCCTGTTTCTGACCTCGGCCCGTTCGGGCTGGCGTGACCTGAACCGGGTGCTCGCGGTGCAGGGCTTTGATGAAGTGGTCGATGCCAACACCCTGAAACAAGCCTACCCTGAGGCCACGCTCGGAATCTGGGGTGTCTGGGACAGTTATGTTTTCAGGTACCTGCGCGAGCGCCTTGCCAAGCGCTCGACCGACAAACCCCTGTTTGTGTTTGTCCTGACCTCGACCAACCACCCGCCTTATGACCTGCCCGAGGATTACACCCGTGTCGCGCGCGATATGTCCCAGTGGAGGGGGGAGACCAGCGCCGACACCCTGGTGCCCAATCTGGACAGTTACCACTATGCGACCGATTTACTCGGTGAATTTGTCCAGCACATGCAAAAAGTCCCGACGGCGGCGCGCACACTGATCGCTGGCACGGGTGACCACAATGTGCGCTCGTTTGGCATCTATGCTGAGCCCAGTCGACGCTACCTGGTGCGGCAGGTGCCGTTTGTGATATGGGGCACTGACTTGCAGTGTGGTTCCCAATTGAGTTTGCCAGCCAGCCACCGCGATATATTCAGCACTCTGTTGCCACTGGCTGGAATCGAGGGGCCGTATGTCAATGCCGGGCGCAATTTGCTCAAAGCGCCCGGTGCGCAGCCCGATGCCATGAACGTACCACGCGCGCTTTTTTTTACCGGTGAGGCGCGCAACACTAGCGGTATGTGGCAACTCGGAAACAAAGACTCTTTTGTCTGCTCTGCACCCTCAGGGTCGGCGCTATCCGCCACCTCGCCCTGCCAATTCAATGCCGTCGATGACCAGCAAGAGCGCGCCCGCTATGCCTTGTTAGACTGGCACATTCGCATTTCCCTGAAAAAGTAAACCCACCATGACTGAGAAATTAACCGACCTGTTTGCCAGAAACCGTGCCTGGGCACTTGATATGGAGCGTGTGCGTCCGGGGTTTTTTACCGGGCTGGCCAACCAGCAAAGACCGCGCTACATGTGGATTGGCTGTTCGGACAGCCGGGTGCCTGCCAACGAGATCATCGGGCTTGCACCGGGCGAGATTTTTGTGCACCGCAACGTTGCCAATGTCGTGGTGCACTCGGACCTCAATGCCTTGTCGACGATACAGTTTGCCGTGGAGCGACTCAAGGTGAGGCATGTGATGGTGGTGGGGCACTATGGCTGCTCCGGCGTGCAGGCGGCACTTGAGGGCGCGCGCATTGGTCTGGCAGACAATTGGCTGCGCCATATCCAGGACGTGCGCGACCGCCACCGCGATGTGCTTGATGCGCTACCCGAGCATGGGCGTGCCAACGCCTTGTGTGAGCTCAATGTGATAGAGCAAGTGGTCCACGTCGCCCAAAGCACGGTGCTGCAAGATGCCTGGGCCGCAGGCCAGGATGTGACGCTGCATGGCTGGGTCTATGGGGTGCACGACGGCCTGGTGCAAGATTTGCACATGACCGTCACCGGGCAGGACGATCTGGACGCCTTGTACCGCCAGGCTCTGTCGGGTGTGCGCCTGTTTCCGCGCCATCAACTGCCTGTGCCCCCGAGTGTCTCTGCTGTGCTCTGAACCCTGCTCCCCTTGCGCACCGTTCCCTCAGGAAGTTAGAAACCATGTTCCCTACCCGACTCGATTCCACCGTTGCCTATGACATCGCCAAGGCCATGATGGACGGCTTTAACCGCCACTACCGCCTGTTTCGCACCGAATCGGCCCGCGCCAAACACCGCTACGAAACCTCGGACTGGCATGGTCAGCAGCGCGCCCAACGGGAGCGGATCGAGTTTTATGACCTGCGCGTCAAGGAGTGCTCCAACCGTCTGGAGCGTGAGTTCAAGGCCGGCGAGCAACCCATGGAGGTCTGGCAACAGGTCAAACTGCACTACATCGGGCTGTTGGTGGACCACCACCAGCCCGAGTTGGCCGAAACCTTTTTCAACTCGGTGACCACCAAAATTCTTCACCGTAGCTATTTTCAAAACGATTTCATTTTTGTACGGCCGGCGGTCAGCACCGAATACATCGAAAACGAAGAGCCTGAGTCACTTCCGACCTATCGCTCTTACTACCCTACACGGGCTTCGATGCCCCAGGTAATCGAGCGCATGCTGCTGGATTTCGACTTTCGCTGCCCGTTCGATGACTTGCCGCGTGATGCTGCACTGGTGGCTGGGGCGATGACTGTCCGTCTGGGCGACGCCATGTTGCGGGCCAATTTTCAGGTCCAGGTGCTCACCGGCCTGTTCTTTCGCAACAAGGGCTGCTATGTGGTGGGCAAGCTGATTAATGGCTTCAACGAGTTTGCATTTGCGCTGCCGGTGTTGCACGACCCTGAAGGCCTGTTGGTCATTGACGCAGCGCTGTTTGGCGAGGACGATTTGCTCTTGCTGTTCAGTTTTGCCCGCGCTTATTTCATGGTCGACATGGAAGTTCCCTCGGCCTATGTCCAGTTTTTGCGCAGCATGATGCCGCGCAAACCGCGCAATGAAATCTACAACGCACTGGGTCTGGCCAAGCAGGGCAAGACCCTGTTCTATCGGGACCTGCTGCACCACCAGCGCCACTCTAGCGACAAATTTCGCATTGCCCCGGGTATCAAGGGCATGGTGATGCTGGTGTTTGACCTGCCCAGTTTCCCCTATGTGTTCAAGGTCATCAAGGACTATTACCCACCGCAAAAAGACACCACACGCGAGCAGATCAAGGGCAAGTACTTGCTGGTGAAACAACACGATCGCGTGGGGCGTATGGCGGACACGTTGGAGTACAGCGGTGTGGGTTTCCCGCGCGACCGGTTTGAGGACGAGTTGATTGCAGAAATTCAAAAATTCGCGCCCAGCCAGTTGGAGATCAGCGACCGCGACGGTGACGGCACGCTGGAGGTGATCCTTAAACACGTCTATATTGAGCGGCGCATGATTCCACTCAATATCTATCTGCAAGAAGCCTTTGACGCCGGCGGTGCAAACCCCGCCGATACCAGTCCGGCTGCAGCGCGCGCGCGTGAACAAATCGAGCGCGGTGTGGTCGAGTACGGCAACGCCATCAAGGACCTGGTGGCCGCCAATATTTTTCCAGGCGACATGCTCTGGAAGAATTTTGGCATCACCCGTCACGGCAAAGTGGTGTTTTATGACTACGACGAAATTGAATACATCACCGATTGCAACTTTCGCAAGGTGCCGACCCCGCGCAACGAAGAAGACGAAATGTCGGGCGAAATCTGGTACAGCGTGGGTCCCAGGGACGTGTTTCCTGAGACATTCGGGCCGTTTCTACTAGGCAATCCGGCGGTACGAGAAGTGTTCATGAAGCACCATGCCGATTTGCTCGAAGTCGCTTTCTGGCAGGGCCACAAGGAGAGAATCAAGATTGGCCATGTGCACGACGTGTTTCCCTACGACAAGGAAAAGCGCTTTCGGCAGCAGGTGGTGATCTAGCGTGAAATGCATCAAAGGCCTTGTGCTTAGCCACTTGGCGGGACCAACGGGGAAAATGTGCCGCCATTGCGATAGAAGTGCGGTAATCCAGGACTTTTGGACTGAAAGCACTGTTTCATCTTTCGGTGTGGTGTGAGGCCACACCAATCAGTTAACCATCAATGAACAAAGGAGAAATTTCATGACAGATTCAATTGTGATCGTCGGCGCAGCACGCACCCCCATGGGCGCGTTTCAGGGCGACTTTGCCAGTCTGGCCGCGCATGATCTGGGCGGCGCGGCAATTCGGGCGGCCGTGCAGCGGGCGGGCATTGATCCCGAGCTGGTCACCGAGGTGCTGTTTGGCAACTGCCTGATGGCCGGTCAGGGCCAGGCACCGGCGCGCCAGGCGGCCTTTAAGGGCGGACTGCCCAAGAGTGCGGGTGCTGTGACCTTAAGCAAGATGTGCGGCTCAGCAATGCGCGCTGCGATGTTTGCCAACGACATGCTGATTGCCGGCAGCCACGAGGTGCTGGTCGCTGGCGGTATGGAAAGCATGACCAATGCACCTTATTTGTTACCCAAGGCGCGTGGTGGCTACCGTATAGGGCATGACCGTATTTTTGACCACATGATGCTTGACGGTCTGGAAGATGCCTATGAGCCAGGCCGCTCCATGGGCACCTTTGGCGAAGACTGCGCTGCCAAGTACAGCTTTACCCGCGCCGAGCAAGATGCCTTTGCCACAGCCAGCGTGCAGCGTGCCAAGGCCGCCACCGAGTCGGGTGGCTTTGCGGCAGAAATCACGCCCGTGACCGTCAAGGTGCGTGGTGGTGAGGTGCTGGTCTCCATCGATGAGGGGCCGGGCAAGGTCAAGCTCGACAAAATTCCGACACTCAAACCCGCCTTCAAGAAAGACGGCACGATCACGGCGGCATCAAGTTCCAGCATTAACGACGGCGCGGCGGCCTTGGTGATGATGAAGGCAAGCACCGCTGCCAGACTGGGCTGCAAGCCGCTAGCCCGCATCGTCGCCCATGCCACCCATGCGCAAGAGCCTGAATGGTTTGCGACGGCTCCCGTCGGTGCTACCCAGAAAGCCCTGGCCAAGGCCGGCTGGGCCGTAGCCGATGTAGATTTGTGGGAAGTCAACGAAGCGTTTGCGGTGGTGCCCATGGCACTCATGAAAGAGCTGGGCGTGCCACACGACAAGGTCAATGTGAACGGCGGTGCCTGCGCGCTCGGTCACCCCATTGGTGCCTCTGGCGCGCGCATCATGGTGACCCTCATGTACGCCCTGCAGGCACGTGGGCTCAAAAAAGGCTTGGCGACGCTGTGTATTGGTGGTGGCGAGGCGACCGCTGTGGCCTTGGAAATGCTATAGGTTTGGGAGCTGGTTGCGAGTATTTCATGGGTTCTGTTGCGCTTTTTCCTGCCGGAGTGCGGTATTCCGGGGGCCTCATAGTGCCAAATGCGCACAAATCGGCCCCCGGAATACCGCACCCCAGCGAGTTCATAGTGGCTTGGTCTCAGGCGCAGAAATACAGTCCAGTGCC
>JAIPCE010000296.1 GCA_021738345.1 Rhodoferax sp.
TTGCAACGCCAGCGTGCCATGCTTGCTGATCCGGACCACACCCACTGGCCACCGACGCAGCGACTGCGGGGCCTGGTACAGGAGCACTTTGAAGTGCTGTTGGGGCCAGGCAACGACTTCGTGCCGGTGATGTTGTACGAGTGGCGATCTTTGCAGCCGCGCCAGCGCAAGTCGCTGGGCTTGCTGGTGGCCGAGTATGAGTCGCTCTGGACGCCAGTTTTGACCGCTCTGCAGGCGGCTGGACAGTTGCGCGCACCCGTTGGGCTGGCGCGCCTGCTGATTTTGGGGGCACTGAACTGGTCAGTGCAATGGTTTGATGCCAATAAAGGTGCGTCGGTGCAAGACCTGTCAGACGCCGCCATGGCTTTGTTTATCAAGGAGAGTTGATGTCTTACGGTTCGGTTTTTGCAGAGGGTCTGTTTGCGCGCAAGGTGGTTGTAGTGACGGGCGGCGGCTCGGGCATTGGCCGCTGCACTGCCCACGAGTTGGCGGCCTTGGGGGCACATGTGGTGCTGGTCGGGCGTAAGCTCGAGAAACTGCAGGGTGTGCACGAAGAAATTGCGATCGATGGGGGTGCATCCAGTTTCGCAGTGTGCGACATCCGCCAAGAAGAATCGGTCAAGGCGCTGGTGGCCTCGGTGCTGGAGCAACAGGGTCGTATCGATGGCCTCGTCAACAACGCTGGAGGGCAGTTCATGACGCCGCTGGAGGCAATCAGCGCCCGGGGTTGGGAGGCCGTCGTCAACACCAACCTGACGGGGGGCTTTCTGATGGCGCGCGAGTGTTATCTGCAGGGTATGGGCAAGACCGGTGGTGCGATCGTCAATATTGTTGCCGACATGTGGGGCTCCATGCCCGGCATGGGGCACAGCGGCGCGGCGCGTGCCGGCATGGTCAGTTTTACCGAAACGGCGGCGTTGGAGTGGGCGGCCAAAGGCGTTCGCGTGAATGCGGTGGCACCTGGCTACATTGCCTCTAGCGGCATGGACAACTATCCCGCAGCGGTAGCACCTATGCTGCGCGAGATGACCAAGACCATCCCTGCGGGTCGCTTTGGCACCGAAGCCGAAACTTCCGCCGCCATTGTGTTTTTGCTCAGTCCGGCCAGTGCGTTTATCAGCGGCAGCACCTTGCGCGTCGACGGCGCACGGCCGCAGGCCCGTATGGGTTGGCCCATGCGGGTGCCGGACGCCAAAACGCAACAGCGCGATGCGGTCAAGCCTTTTAATGGTTTTCATCGGGCGATTACGCCCAAGATTTTTCAGGAGGCAGCATGACGGCAAGCCCTATTGGTCAAGAAGAGATCGTTCAGGTGCAGGACGCGGCACGTCGCTTTGTTCAGACCGAAGTCGCCCCCTTTCTCGATGCGTGGGAAGAAGCCGGCGAGTTTCCGCGCAGCCTCTACCAACGTGCCGCCGATCTGGGCTGGCTCGGCCTGGGGTATCCCGAGGAGTTTGGTGGTTCGCCCGCGCCCTGGTCCCTGCGCAACGCCATGACTGTTACTTTGGCTCGCCTGGGTGGCAGCGGCGGCCTCATGGCGAGTTTGTTTAGCCACAACATCGGCCTGCCACCGGTGCTGCGCCATGGCTCGGCTGCCTTGCAGAACGAAGTGATTCCCGACGTCCTTGCAGGCAAAAAAATCGCAGCGCTGGCCATTACCGAGCCCGGCGGTGGCACCGATGTCTCGGCACTGCGCACCACGGCCCGGCGCGACGGCGATGATTACGTGGTAGACGGCGAAAAGGTGTTTATCACCTCGGGCATGCGCGCCGACTGGTTGACCGTGGCGGTGCGCACCGACCTTAAAAACAAGGGTCCCATGGGTATTTCGATGCTGATGGTCCCTGGGGATGCGACCGGTTTGACCCGCAGTTCCCTGAAAAAAATGGGCTGGTTATGTTCTGACACGGCCCAACTGCGCTTTGACGGCGTGCGGGTGCCGGCGCGCTACCTGGTGGGTCAGGAAGGGGAGGGCTTCAAAATGATACTCACCAACTTCAATGGCGAGCGCTTGTCCATGGCTGCAATGGCGCTGGGCTTTTCGGAATGCTGTTACGACGAAGCGCTGGCCTGGGCGCGCCAACGCAAGACCTTTGGCAGCGCCATCATCGACCACCAGGTGGTGCGCCACAAACTCATGGACATGCGCATGCGCATTGAGTCAACCCGCGCCTGGCTGGACGCGGTGTCGGTGCGCGCCGACTCTGGCAACAAAGCCGACAAAGGCGCCGAGTGGGTGGCGCAGGTCTGTTTGCTCAAAAACCACGCCACCCAAACCATGCAGTTTTGCGCCGACCAGGCGGTGCAGATATTGGGCGGCATGGGCTTCATGCGCGGCACGGCCAGTGAGCGCATTTACCGCGAGGTCAAGGTCATGATGATTGGCGGCGGCACCGAAGAAATCATGAAAGAACTGGCCTCGCGACAGCTCGGCTTGTGAACCCAGGGTTTCGCGAGCCTGGATCGCTTGGTTACATTCGCAATCACAGCAAGCTTTCACATTAAGATGCAGCATGCCAAAAAATCATTCCGTGGCGGTGGACCCCGCAAAACCCATCGAGTTTGAGCCTGAATTTATCCAGGGTTTGAAAGTAATTTTCGAGGAACGTATTGTCTTCAACCAGGTGCTAGGGCTCAAGATCAGCACCATTACGCCCGACAGCGTGGTCGCCTCGATTGCCATGAAGCCCGAGCTGGTCGGGCATTTCAGCTTCAACCGGCTGCATGGTGGCGTCATCAGTGCCGGGCTCGATGCCATGGGCGGGGTGGCGGTCATGGCCGCGATTGGCGCGCGCCACATGGATGAGGCCCCTCTGCAGCGCTTGCATCGGTTTTCAAAGCTGGGAACAATCGACTTGCGCATAGACTACTTACGCCCCGCCATTGGTGAACGTTTTGAATTGCGCGCCACCGTGTTGCGCCTGGGGTCGCGGGTGGGTTCGACGCGTATGGAGTTTCTGGGCGCCGATGGCAAACTGCTGTCGACCGGAGCGGGTGCTTACATCGTGTCTTGACCCAGCCCGGTGCTGCCAGATTTTTCAGTGGACTGCGTCGCTCAGCCAGCGGGGGCAGCGGCATCGGCGGACATTGCGCGAAGATGCTGCACCAGAATCAATGCCGCCTCGGTGGTAAACGCATTGCTTTCGAGCATGCGCTGCAGCTCTGGGACGTTGACCAGCGCAAAGCGCTCGACTTCGCCGTCCTGATTGACGGGATGAATCCCGTTTGGAACCACGCAGCCAAACCAGTCAATGCATTCTTCAATGTAGCCAACTCCACCATCCCGCGGATTGGGTTTGTTGAGCCACACCTTGCCGCCCCCATGCAAATGACGCACCGACTCCAGCCGTATCCCGGCCTCTTCCCAGGTCTCACGCTCCAGCGCGGACTGCAGCGTGTCGGCAAAGGAGATCATGCCACCCATCAAGGTGTCCCACAGGCCGGGGTCGGTCGACTTATTTAAAGATCTTTGCTGAATCCAGACTTGGCCGCCTTCGTCGCAGCCCACCAAATGCACTGCGCGGGTTGCAATGCCCAGGGCACGCACTGCACCGCGCTCGATCTGACCCACAACACCACCGTCGGCACCGCGGACAGCCAGCATTTCATTGCGCCACTGTGCGGCGACGCCAGAAGATTCAGTGGACCGCAGCGCCTTCGCCAAGCTGTCAAGTGCAAATGACGCATCCCCGCGCACATGCCAGGCAGCACCCGAAGACGCTACGCTTCGATAGAGCCATGGCCTAAATTGATCGGGACGATCCAGCACGATGTTACAAAAATAGGCGTCATCAACCGACCCAATGGCCGCGTTGGCCAGCAGCAAAGGTAGGCGCGCCGATATGGGTGCCTGTGCGGCCGATGCATTTAATTGTTGCAGCCAGCCGTTTGAGAAAGTAACAGAGTTCATAGGGAATCAGAAGCCCGAACGGTGTGGAGGTGAGAGGTTACGAATTGGGATCGGAAGGTGTTTCGTTGGTGGTGCTTGCAGCCACAAGTCGGGTCATTCCAGCGCACAGGCTAGCACCTTGGCGGTTGCTGGAGAAATAACCCACTCCAAATGAACCCTGGCACGTGTCAGCCCCACAAACAGTAGCCGCCGGTTAATGGGATCTAGCTCAGCAATATCGCACTCGGTCAGCACCACCGCCGGAGCAGCTTGCCCCTTAAAGCGCCGAATTGTTTCTAGCAGCAGGTCGCCCTCGCGCCAGATCGGCGCATTGCCCGCATCAAACTTGCCGGTAAACCGGTTCATTGTCCAGTCACCGAGCGTGTCCAAGGTTTGCAACACACTGTGTTCACGCCCACGCATGCTGATCACGGCGATGTCCGCCAGTTTGAATCCCCGACGCAGACAGCGCTCAACGGCGAGGAGCGTGCAGGGGCCAATTTTTCTCGGTGATTCATAGACGATGGGGTCAGAAATTTCACCCTCATGCGGCGACAGCGCTTCCACCTCGGAATCCGTCAGTCGCAACAGGTTGATCAGCCGGACAATCGCCCGTGGTGTGCGGAAATTCTCATTCGACGTGACGACCACCGCATCCTCAATGTCAAAGGCTTCCCGGTCCTTATAGAGTTGTTGTTCCGGGTCTTCCAGCAAAACCGCTTTGCCCTGGGCATTAAGGCGCGACAACATGGCTTGCACCCACTCGGGTTGCATGTCTTGCATTTCGTCCAGAACCATCAGGTCCAGGTCGGCATCGCTGTTGCTCAGGACCTCGACACACTGGCTGGCCATGTCAGCAAAAGCGCTTGGGGTGCTGAAATCAACCACTCCGCCAGATCGTCGCACCACGCGCAGCGCAAATTCATGAAAGGTTTCGGCAGGCGTACGCACCGGTGCCACACGCGCCATGTGGTCGGCCAGCGCGCGGTTGTAGCAAATATACGCAGCCTTGTGACCGGCCGCATCGGCATTACGCAGCAGGCGCAGTGCCAGTTGTGTCTTGCCAGAGCCTGCTGTTCCCACCACACGCAGCACGCCCGAGGGCGCGAGAATGCGGGGAGCCCACAATGCCAAGCCCGCAGACAGGCGGGTGACGGTTTGCTGCAGCCGTCCAGCCAGCGCCGACACATCAGGCTCCACCCGAAACCGGTTTTCAAAGAACCTCAGCACCCGTTCCAACCGATCCGCCTGGTGCACACCTGGCCCCAGAAGTCGGGTTACGCGCGACACAATGTTTACTACATCAACGCTGTCAACAATCCGCTCGCGCGGCCATTGCACGGTTTCAGACTGCACCGCCAGATCGGGCAACACCAGCAGGTGGCTCAGGTGAACCGGCAGTTTGGCATCATTCAGCCGGTCGCGAAGGGCACCATACTGCAAGCCAACTTGCGCAGTCACGTTTTTAGTCTGGCTGCCATAGGTTTTGAAAATGCCTTCAGGCAAAAAATCAAGCTTGCCAGCCTTGACCTCCATCAGCAGCACATCCCCCGCCTGGTTGACGACCACAATATCAATTTCGCCGTGCAGCTCATGAGCGCCGTCGCCGCGTGACCAATCAACACTATGAAACAGTGCAAAAGCGCCAGACAAGCCACGCTCTAAGGTTTGCAGCAAGTCAAGCTCAGCATAGTCACCCAGACGGGTCGCCGCATGCGCTTGAAGGGATGGGTAAAGTTTGGCCATGCCGCATTGTCCCAACTTCGTGTCGCTCGGTCGGCCGCGAGATTAGGTAAAACGCGATCACGGCAAGACCAAACCCGGTGTTGGGCTTCATAACCGACGGTGAATCGCAATCGTTTCCTGGAAGTGAGAGGTCCGTCAAACATCCGTCAGGCCAAAATATCCAGGCGGCCTACGGCCACCAGCCGGAATAATTTCGGCCCTACAAAATTCAAATTCGCACACAATTGGGCCATTCACACATTGCCGCCAACACCCAATCACAACCATGGCCATGCCCACCGCCGCCCTGCTCAACCCCAAGAACGACTTGGTCTTCAAAAAGCTCTTTGCCAACGCCCCAGAGCTGCTGGCCGCGCTGATCAACGCTGTGCGCTATGAAGAGCCGCCCATTGAGGTGGTGGAGGTGGCCAACCCGCGCATCGATG
>JAIPCE010000297.1 GCA_021738345.1 Rhodoferax sp.
CGCTAGGGGCCATGCAACTGGGTCTGGCCGACGCGCCACCCGAGCGGGGCGGTGCCTGGCTCGGTTTGGCGCTGGTGCTTGGCCTGGCCTTGCTGTTGGGCAATCTGGCGCTGCAGTACGGTGCTGCCCGCTTGCCCGCGAGCGCGACTTCGATCATCATGTTGACCGAAGTGGTGTTTGCCAGCGTCTCATCGGTCCTGCTGGGGTCGGGCGAAATGGGTTTGCGCACCTGGATCGGGGGCTCGCTGATCGTGCTGGCGTCGCTCTTGTCGGCATGGTCGTTTGCGCCCGGGTCCCAACCAGTGGCACACACGCCATGACGTTCATGCCGCTGTTTACCTTGTCCGTGTATTTGGGAGTCTCGCCGTGATGCAGCGCCTGGGTCGCATGGCCCCTTACTTCATGGTTTTTGTTTTGCCCGTGGTGTCGATGGCCCTGGTGGTAGGGGTGATTGCGATGCTGTCGTTCCAGTCGCTGCGGCAAGAGTACATTGACAATGCACAAAACAGTGCCCGCGACATCGAACGGGTTGTCGCCGCAGCACAGTTCAGCGAAGAAGTGGCTGCGGTGCAGCGCCTGGTGAGCGACACCCTGCGCCAGGCGGCGGCTGGAACGTTTGATGAGCAAAGTGTGTACCGGGCCCATACCGTGCTGGTGCAATTGCTGGCCACGCTGGACGAAAAACTGCCCATCCTGCAAAAAATCGGGGGCGATGACAGTGAGTTTGGCGAAATCAAGGGCGACTTTGATACCTACCGCAACTTTGTACTCTCGGCCACCGACCTGGCTTTCATTGACCCGCCAGGGGCGATGAGCAACGCCTACTCGGCGGTGCAAAGTTACCTGGAACTGTCGGAGCACACCCACCGGATTGCCAACATTGCTGCCACCGCAGCGGCCGGGCGTGCGGTCAATCAGACGAAAACCTTTGAGCTGCATGCCCTGCGGATCGGCGCTGCCAGTAGCCTGCTGATCCTGGCGTTGCTTGTCGTCTGGTTTTTCGTGGCACGCCGGATGATGCGGCGGATAACCCTGCTGACCGATGCATTGCGCAGTATGGCCGTGGGCAAGCCCGATCCAGACCATATCGCCGAGGTGCAGACCATTGGCAATGACGCCAGCAGCCTGTTGCAGGACATCGCGCAGTCGGTGCTGGCTTTTCGGGACGCGATTGAGGCGCGCAACAAGGCACAGTTTGACCTCGGTGAACGTATCAAGGAGCTGTCTTGCCTGTATGACGTGTTTCGCTTCAGTGAAAGCGAGGACACCGATGTCGGTGGACTCATGCGGGCGGTGGAGCGCCGGCTGCCGGCAGCCATGCGCTACCCGGAGATCGCCACCGCAGCGGTTCGCATGGGTGACAGCGAGCCCGCCGAACCTGGCGCGCAGTCGCAGGAGTCCCTGCGCTCTTTTTTTGGCGGGGTCGACGGGGTGCCGCGCTGGCAGATTGAGGTCAGCTATTTGCGCGATTTGCCGCCTGAAGCTGGCGCGTCATTTTTGCCCGAGGAGGCGGCCTTGGTCGACGCCATCGGCCTGCGTCTGGCACGCACGCTTGCGCTGCGCCGGGTGCGTGAAGAGCAGAACCAGACCCAGGCCCTACTGCGGGCTGTGCTGGAACAGGCGCCGATGGCGATCGATCTGATCGATCCGGAGTCACTGCGGATCATTGAAACCAACGCGACCGGCTGTCGCTTGATGGGCTACAGCCGGGAAGAAATCGCGGCACTCAGCCTGCTGGACTACCAAAATGACTCCACCGAGTCGCAAGTGCGCGAGCGGGTGCACAAGGTGCTGGTGGATGGCAGTGCCAGTTTCGATAACCGCTATCGGCGCAAGGACGGCAGCGTGATCGATGTGCGGATTCACGCCAGCGCCTTGCGCCAGCACCACTGTGACTACATTGTTGCGCTGTGGGAGGATGTCACCGCCATCAATCAAACCGAGCAACTGCTGCGCAAATTGAGCATGGCGGTCGAGCAAAGTCCGAACGCGGTGGTGATTACCGACCTGGATGCGAAGATCGTTTTTATCAATGATGCGTTCGAGCGCACCACCGGGTACCGACGTGACGAGGTCATCGGGCACAACCCCAAGCTGCTGCGCTCGGGCAAGACCGACCCGCAAACCTACCAGACCATGTGGACCGCGCTGACGGCAGGCACACAATGGACCGGACGTTTCATCAACCGGATCAAGGATGGCAGCGAGCGCATCGAGGCAGCCATCATTACCCCCTTGCGTGATGCGCAGGGCCAGATTTGCAACTATGTGGCGGTCAAGGAAGATATCACCGACCGCCAGCGCGCGGAAGACGAGCTGCGCAAGCTGTACCTGGCGGTGGAGCAAAGTCCGGAAAGCATTGTCATCACCAATCTTGATGCGCAGATCGAGTATGTCAACCGGGCCTTTACCCGCGTCACTGGTTACAGCGCGCAAGAGGCCCTGGGGCTGAACCCGCGCGTGTTGCAATCCGGCCAGACCCCCAAGGCCACCTACACCGAGATGTGGGATACGCTTGCGCGGGGTGAATCCTGGAGCGGCTTGCTGCTCAATAAGCGCAAGGACGGCACGGTGTACGAGGAAATGGCGCACATTACCCCGGTGCGCCAGCCCGACGGCCTGATTTCGCACTATCTGGCGATCAAGGAAGATGTAACCGAGAAGCGCCGTATCAGCCAGGAACTGGCCACCTACCGGGAGCACCTGGAGGACCTGGTGGCGAGCCGCACCGCCGAACTGGCGCGTGCCTCCGATGCCCTGCGACTCGCCAGTGCGGAGCAACTCGCGGTGTTTGATGCAGCGACCTCGGGCATGGCACTCATCAAGGACCGCGTGCTCATGCGCTGCAACCAGCGCTTGCACGAGATCTTCGGCTGGCCGCACGGCAGCATGCTGGGTCAGTCCACCGGCATCTGGTATGACGGAACCACTGCGCTTGAAGCGGACGACACGGCCGTGCATGCCGGCATCTGGGCCGGACAGGTCCATCGCCGGGAACAGCAACTCAGGCGTCGGGATGGCAGCCTGTTCTGGGCACGGCTGACGGGCAAGGCGATTGACGCAGACGACCACGCCAAGGGGACGGTGTGGGTGGTTGACGATATCTGCATGGAACGTGAGGCCATTGCGACCATGCGCGAGGCCAAGGAACTGGCCGAAGATGCGGCGCGCGTCAAGGCCGACTTTTTGGCCAACATGAGCCACGAAATCCGCACCCCGATGAATGCGGTCATCGGCATGACTCACCTGGCGCTGAAGACCGAACTGACACCGCGGCAGCGTGACTACCTCAAGAAAATCCAAAATTCCGGGCAGCATTTGCTGGGTATCATCAACGACATTCTGGACGTCTCGAAGATCGATGCCGGCAAGCTGACCCTCGAGTCCATCGACTTCGATCTGGAGCAGCTGCTGTCCAACGTCAGCACCCTGATTTCAGAGAAGGCGCGCACGCGTGGACTGGAGCTGATTTTTGATGTGGGCCACGATGTGCCCCACCAACTGCGTGGCGACCCCCTGCGCCTGAGCCAGATCCTGGTCAATTACGCCAACAATGCGATCAAATTTACCGAGACCGGTGAAGTGGCGGTGCTGATCCGGCTGCAAGAACAAACCGAGCAAGGCGTGTTGTTGTATTTTGCGGTGCGCGACACCGGCATTGGCCTGACCGAAGAACAACGCGGACAGTTGTTCCAGTCATTTCAGCAGGCCGATAGTTCGACCACGCGCAAGTTTGGCGGCACCGGGCTTGGGCTGGCGATTTCCAAAAGCCTGGCCAGCCTGATGCAAGGCGAGGTTGGCGTCGACAGCACACTGGGTCAGGGCAGTAACTTCTGGTTTACTGCACGGCTTGGGTTGGGACACCGTCTGCCGGCGCTACTCACTTCCGATTTGCGCGGTCGGCGCGTACTGGTGGTCGATGACAACGAGCATGCCCGCACCGTGCTGCGTGATCTGCTTGAAGCCATGGGATTTCTCGTCTCTGAAGCACCCTCCGGCGCGCTGGCGATTCATCAGGTGGTGCACGCCGATGCCGAGGGCAGCGGCTTCGACCTGGTGTTCATGGACTGGCAAATGCCGGGCCAGGACGGCATCGAGTCGGCGCGTCAACTGCAACTGCAGCCCCTGAAGCAAATGCCCCATCTGGTCATGGTAACGGCCCACGGGCGCGAGGAGGCCTTGCGCAGCGCCCAGGACGTGGGTATGCGCGATGTGCTGATCAAACCGGTCAACGCGTCCATGCTGTTCGATTGCGTAACCCATGTCCTGGTGGGCAGCACAGAGGAGCGCCGTGGTGGGGTGGATGCGCCCTCCTTGCATGCAGAAAACCTGGCCAGCATCAAGGGCGCCCATATTTTGCTGGTCGAAGACAATGACCTGAACCAGGAGGTGGCGACTGAATTGCTCACCGATGCCGGATTCCGGGTGGATCTGGCCGAGAACGGTGCCATCGCGGTGCGCAAGGTGCAGGCCCAAGACTATGACCTGGTGCTCATGGACATGCAGATGCCGGTGATGGACGGGGTGCAGGCCACTCAGGAGATTCGCAAGATGTCCAAGCTTGCAAAGTTGCCAATCATTGCCATGACCGCCAACGTGATGGAAGGCGATGTCAGGCGCTGCCTCGACGCCGGCATGAACGCCCATCTGGCCAAGCCGATCGACCCAGATGTGCTGTGGTCCGTTTTGCTCGAATGGATTACGCCACGCCGTAGCGCAGAGTCGCCTGTTGTGCCACGTCCCACCAAGCCGGCAGACCCCGATATTCCGACGGACGTCCCCGGCCTGGATGTAGCTGAAGGTTTGCGACGGGTTTTGGGCAAAAAGGCGCTGTACCTGTCCATGCTGCGGCGCTTTCTCGCAGGGCAGGCCGATGCGGTGGAGCATATTCGCGCCGCTCTGGAGTTAGGCGACCTCGCCAGCGTCGAGCGCCTGGCCCACACCACCAAGGGTACCGCTGGCACCATCGGCGCCAAACAGGTGCAGGACCTTGCCGAAGCGCTGGAAAGTAGTGCACGTTCGGCGGCTTCCAGCACGGTCATCGGTACCCGTCTGGAAGCCTTGCAAGCGCCCCTGGCGGCGCTGCTCGCGGCACTGGACCGCCAATTGCCCCGGGAAGTCGAAAATTCTGTGGTCGATGTCGACCGACCCAAGGTGCACGCGGTCTGCCGCGAGCTCGATGCACTGCTGGCCTACGACAATTCCTCCGCACTCGACCTGCTCGACAGCAACGCCGACCTGTTGAATTCCGCCTTTCCCACCCATTTCCGCAAACTGGACCAAACCATCAAGATATTCGATTTCGAAGCCGCTCTGCTGTTGCTGCGGCAAGCCGTAGCGGAGTTTGGCGATTAGGGATGCGGTACGCCAGCACCGGTGGTGGCTGCGGCGCCGTTCACGCTGCACCGCTGACAACGCGCCTGGGGTCGTTACTCCTTCTTGCAGGCAGTCGCCTGCAGCAGCGTCGTGCCTACCCAGCCAATGAGCTTTTTGTAGGTTGCCCACGGCCGCCAGCAGCCCACTCGGGCACGTCCAACCAAGGAAAAATGGCACCACGCTGGCCAAGGCACGCCTGAATACCGCGGGCACAGCGCTGGAGGAGGTGCAGGTGATTTTCCGGCAGCTTCCCAAGATGGCGGGTCGGCATCACTTCGGTTGCCGCATCGCCGAGAGCGGTGACGGCAGCTTGTTCATGACCTTGGGCGAGCGCTTTAGAGGCATGCAGCGCGCACAGCAACTCGACAACCATTTGGGCAAGATTGTTCGCGTCACCAAGGAAGGCAAGGCCCCTGCGGACAATCCTTCACCCATACCCACGGTGCTTTGCCCGAGATATACAGCTATGGCCATCGCAACCCGCAGGGTTTGGTGCTGGATGCACAAGGCCAGCTCTGGGCCCATGAGCATGGCCCCCAGGGCGGCGACGAGTTGAACCTCGTGCAAGCCGGCAAGAACTACGGTTGGCCCGTGATCACCTACGGCGAGGACTACGGTGGCGGCAAGATTGGCGATGGCATCACGGCCAAGCAAGGCTGGCCTCCTGCATCGGTG
>JAIPCE010000298.1 GCA_021738345.1 Rhodoferax sp.
CTACCTTGGGCGCCTTAACGATCCACCGCCCGGTCATCAGCTGATCTGGCAGGGCTACGCTTGTTTGCAAATGATCTGCGCCGGATTCGCGCTTGGCGTCGCAAGCACTGGATAAAAATAATTGTGGGTAAAGGGCAGATCTAGCATTGCACTGACATGCTCAGCCAAGTATTCTTGGATTGAAGCCGACAGATGCGCGAACATCAGCGCATGCCCCCAGTGACTACGAGCTGGTTGATCTGATTACCACGCGCTACGACTGAGAGTAAGCTGACAATCGGTGTAACCTCGGCCACTCAGCGCCACCGCAGCAGATGAAAAAAGACCCTTTGCACGCCAAACCCGCACACCACCGCAAAGCGGGATTTTCCAACAGCGACCCTTCGGTCGTGATTGGCAACTTTCCATGGTATGAAATGGTCTGGCGCAGCCTGCGCGGTGACTTCAAGCCTTTGACTGACCCTGAAAATGGCTACGCTGCATTTGCCAAGGAATGGAGCGTAGCTGTGGACCATGCGCGCATTGCGCAGCGACAGTTGGAGCCCACCGTGACCTGGCTTGGCCATGTTACGGTGCTACTGCAAATTGGCGGACTCAATGTGCTGACAGACCCCACCCTGGCCGACTTTGCCGGTCCTTACGGACGCTTTGGAGCGCCCCGCATGGTGCCGCCACCACTGCGTGGAGACCGCTTGCCGCCGATTGATGTGTTGTTGATTTCGCACAACCACTACGACCATTTGTGCGATGCCACCCTTGCAGCGATGGTCACATCCGGACAACGGCCCAGGATTTTTGTGCCGCTGGGCCTCAAGGCCTGGTTTGACGTGCGCAACATTCCCAATGTGACCGAGCTGGACTGGTGGGACCATGCCGATGTGACCCACGACCGGGACGAAAAAATATTGCCGCAGGCTTTTCGCATCCACTTCACCCCGGCACAACACTGGAGCCGACGCACCCCGTTTGACACCAATGCATCGCTCTGGGGTGGCTATATGTTGGAACTTGACCGGGGTGCCAGCGATGTCTGGCGCTTTCTATACCCCGGTGACACCGGCTATAGCGCGGACTTCCGGGCCATCCGCAAACGGCTGGGCGCTGTGGACTTTTTGGCCCTGCCCATTGGGGCCTACCTGCCACGTGACTTCATGAAGAAAATGCATGTAAATCCGGCTGATGCGGTGCAACTCATGCTGGATATGGAAGCGAAAAATGCAATGGGAGTGCATTGGGGCACCTTCAAACTGACGCAGGAGGCGTTTGACCAGCCACCGCGCGATCTGGCAGCAGCGCTGCAAGCGCGCGGCCTTGCCAAGGACTCGGTCTGGCTATTGCGCCAGGGTGAGACCCGCGCGATCGCCGTGCCGCACAAGCCGAGATCAAGGGCTAGCGCGCCAGCTGGGGTGTCATAGCACCTTGGGCAACTCTGCTGCCAAAAAGTCAAAAACCGCACGGATGCGTTGATTGGTGTGAATCTCACGGTGCACTGCCAGCCACATCGGCAGCGGCGCAACCTTGAGTACCCCAGCCAGCACCGGCTGCACCTCGGGGTCGGTGCGCGCCATATAGTCGGCGCAAAACCCCACCCCCAGGCCCGCCCGGATCGCCTGCCACTGCACCACAAAATCATCGCTGCGCAGCACAAACGCCTCGCGTCTGACCGGCAGCCCCATGGCGTGAAACCCTTGCAAGATGGCGCTGTCGGTGTCGCTGCCGATCAGAGCGTGCTGCAGCAAATCTGCGGCCACGTTCAAGGCCGCGCTGCGCGCCAGGTAACTGCGGTGCGCATACGCACCCAGACCCACCTCCCCCACTTTGCGGGCCACCAGCGTAGCTTGTTCAGGGCGTACCATGCGCAGGGCAATGTCGGCTTCGCGGCGCAGCAAATTGCTGACCTGGTTACTTGACACCAGCTCCACCTGAATCTCGGGCAGTGCCAGCCGCATGGCAGCCAGCAGTGGCGGCACCAGGTACGCTGCCACCGGCACGCTGGCGGTCATGCGAACGGTCCCGCTGGCCTGGGTTTGCGCGCCAGACAGGGTGCGTGACAGTTGCAGTGCGCCAGATTCCATGCCTCGTGCCGCCAGCACCAGTTGCTGCGCCATGGCAGTGGGCACCAGGCCGCGACCCGTGCGCTCGAATAACACCACACCGAGCTGGCTCTCCAGCTCAGCCACCTGCCGCCCCACCGTCGGTTGGCTCAGATGCAGGACACGCGCCGCACCCAGCAGGCTGCCCTCGTCCAGCGCCACTAAAAACGTGCGAATCAGATTCCAGTCAAACCGCTTTTGACTCTGCGGATCGGACGCAATGGTATTCACTTCTGCATAGCTGGTGTAGATATTCATGCAATTGTGTCGCGCAAACCTTGTTTGCACAATCACTGCATCACAAACCCTTTAAGAGCACAGCATGCAACGCAGAAACTTCCTACGCATTTCCGGCGGAGGCTTTGTGGCCGCCGCCACTCTGGGCACGGCTGCACTGACCGGCTGCGCGCCAGCCATGCCCGACGCAGCAGTTGAAGCCTGGCGCGGCCCAGCACCGGACCTGGCCAGCTCCGACGTGCGCCGCTGGCTACTGAGCTACGCCATTTTGGCGCCGCACTCGCACAACCTGCAGTCGTGGATCGTGGATCTGGGTACGCCCAATGAGATTCTGCTGCGCTGTGATTTGAAGCGCCTGCTGCCCCAGACCGACCCGCTGTCGCGCCAGATCATGATGAGCCACGGCACGTTTCTGGAGCTGTTGGACCTCGCGGCCAAGGAGCGCGGCTTGCGCGCCGACATCACGCTGTTTCCTGAAGGCAGCTTTGGTCCCGAACAGCTCGATACACGCCCGGTCGCCCGCATCCACCTTACACCCGACCCATCACTGCCCAAAGACCCGCTGTTTGCCCAGATTTTGCTGCGCCACACCAACCGAAACAGCTACGACCTCAGTCGCACGGTGCCTGCTACCGCCTGGCAGGCCATGGCCAGCTCCATCACGCCCCACGCACTGCGCTTTGGCCACGTGGGACTGGAGCAGACCCAACTGTTGGCGTCCCACCGCAACACTGCGGCGCAGGCCTGGCACATCGAACTGACCACACCGCGTACCATCATGGAATCGTATGACGTGCTGCGGGTCGGCGCGAATGAGATTGCCCAACACCGCGACGGCCTCTCGCTGCTCGACGCCAAGGTGGTCTGGCTGAATCGCCTGGGCCTGTTCGACCGCAGCAAGGCACCAGCACCTGACGATTTCGCCACCACCAGCCAGATCACGGCCTTTGGTCAGAAACTCGACTCCACCCCTGGTTTTCTGTGGATGGTGAGCGAGGGCAATGACCGCGTCACCCAGGTCAACTCCGGGCGCGCCTATGCCAGAGTTCAGCTCGCCGCCACCGCCCTGGGCCTGGTGATGCAACCGCTGTCGCAAGCCTTGCAGGAGTACGCCGAACAAAAAGTGCCCTACGCCGATATTCACACCCTGGTCGGTGCCAGCCGCCCGCGCGAGACGGTGCAAATGTGGGCACGCGTCGGCTACGCCCCCGCCGCATCCCCGTCCCCGCGCCGGCGGCTGCAAGACTTCATTCGGACCTGACGATTCGCTGGCCACGAATCATCGCGTCCCTTTTTCTTGCGACTCCAAGCTTAGACCTGCCCTATGTCGCAAAATGTAAGGAACTGTCAACCTGATTTTGGCCCCAGCTTTTTCATGAAGATCCTTCGTCTGTACCAACCCCGCAACCCGCTGTTCTGGATCATGGTGGCGCTCAATGCGCTGTCGGCGGTATTGGGCTGGGTAACGCACAGCCAGCCACTGGCCGTGTGGGCTAGCGTGGTGGTCACCGGCTTTGCCGTGGGCAACGCTGTGCTGGGCACCTGGCTGGCCTGGCGGCTCGTGAAGTCCTGAATCCGGATCCGCCCCCCCCCCATTGCACCGCTCTCGGTGCTCGCGACGGCAGCCCGATTTTCCCCGCTCGCAACGCATGCAACGACAACCTGCGTTGCTTTGCACGGCTCGAGGCGCGCCGATACGTTCAGTCCGCGCAAGGGAAAGCCGGGGTCAGATCCCCATCCAGGACAAGAACCGCATCGGCGAAAAAGGTAGTGAACGAAATGGGGCTCTGACCCCCGTCCCTTGCCGCTTCAGCCGCAGCGAACGCAAACTGCAGGGAAGGTGCGGACTGGGAGCAGGTTTACCCTGAATGGACCTCGAGGGTGTTTTTGCGTGCCAGGGCGATGGCTTGGGACAATACGGCCCGGTCACCGACATGGTTGCAGAGTAGGAGAACGAGCTTGGTCAGCATCATGTCGGCCTGTTCATCGGTCAGGTCACGTTGACCGTCAATCAGCTCGGCATAAAAAACGTCTTGGTCAGCAATATGGGGGTCTCGAATGAGTTGCATGTCTGGTCTCCTATTCCACTTTTAAGGCGCGGCGCAGCGCAGCTTCCACCTGTGCTGCGTCAAACTTTCGCCAACGTGCGGCGACGTGCTGGTCCGGGCGAATCAGGTACACGGTACCTGGCCGCGCGTCATAGCGCTTGGCAACCAGCCCTTTGGCATCGTCAAAATCACGCCCGACCTCAAGAACCTTTGTCACGACCTGGTTCACCTTAACCGGTGCCGCGGGCCCAAAACAGAGCAACACAAAGCCGCCGCCCAACTGGTTTAGCAGCCACCCGGATGCGCCTTCCACCAGAATCGGTGCGTCGGCACAAGGGGTTCCAGGCAGCATTGAACCCGCAAATACCTCGGCATCGGGTGTATTCAGGGAAGAGTTCACGTAGGGCGTCGGACTCGATAGACGACCACTATTGACCAGTGGCCGGGCAAACGGCTCGGTCCGGGCCAGTTCCAGCACCGCGTTACGCAATCGCAGTGAAGTCCGGCTCTTAGGTGAAATAAAGTCCGTCGCCCGGGTGGAGTGGCCCAGGTTGTCGTCTGCGGCAAAGGCGCGCTCTTCGTGGTAAGTGTCTATGAGCGCGATGGGGGCATCGCCGGCCAAAACCACTTGCAGCTTCCAGCTCAGATTGTCGCAATCTTGTACGCCAGTGTTCGCGCCTCGCGCGCCAAACGGCGAGACCTGGTGGGCCGCGTCGCCCACAAAAATCACGCGGCCGTGCCGGAACTGATCGATGCGTCGGCAGGCAAACTGGTACACCGAGACCCACTCAAGCTCAAACTCGACATCGGGACCCAGCATCGCCTGGATTCTGGGGATGACTTTTTCGGGCTTCTTCTCTTCCACAGGGTCTGATTCCCACCCAAGCTGGAAGTCGATGCGCCACACATTGTCACGCTGCTTGTGCAACAGCACACTCTGGCCGCGATGAAACGGCGGGTCAAACCAGAACCAGCGTTCGGTCGGGAAGTTGGCCTTCATCACCACGTCTGCAATCAGGAAACGGTCCTGGAAAAACTGGCCCACGAAATCGGCACCCACCATGCGCCGGGTATCGCTGTTTGCGCCATCTGCAGCAACGACCCATTGGGCCTGGGTCTTGAACAAACCATCGGGTGTTTCCACCGTAAGGGTCACCCGATCGGCGCCCTGCTCCATTGCCAGCACTTTATGTTTCCAGCGCAAATCAACCAGGTCAGAATCCTCGCAGGCCTTCACCAGGCGCTCTTCGAGGTAGTACTGCTGGTAATTGATCATGGCTGGCATTTTGTGATCTTCCTCGGGCAGAAGGTCAAAGCTGTAGGCCAGCTCGTCGCGATGAAAAACCTTGCCCACTTTCCATTGCACGCCTGCCGCAGCAAATTCCTCACCCACCCCCAGGCGGTCCCAGATTTCCAGAGGGCGTTTGGCATAACAGACCGCACGCGAGCCGATACTTACCGTATTGTTGTCGTCCAGCACCACACTGCGAATGCCGCGGTAGGCCAGGTCCAGGGCTTGCGTCAAGCCAATCGGCCCGGCTCCGATGATGACCACCGGGTGCGTTGCCGG
>JAIPCE010000299.1 GCA_021738345.1 Rhodoferax sp.
GTGCCACGGAAACCACAGCGCCTCCGAGAGCGTTTGCCCGACGGGCAATTCCTGCCACCCCTGGGCCACCAGCCGCAGCAGCGGGCCGACCAGCATGAGTAGCAAGAAAACCAAAGGTAATAGGGCCAGAGCGGGTACAGCAAACTGACGGCCAGATTTCAACATGCCGTGCTGCCCGATACCCTGCGTGCAGACCTTGCGCAGCGAGTCGCTGGGTCAGAGCGGCGCAAAACCACAAGATCATAAGAAACCCACACCGCTGCGGCCCACTGCAGGGTCATTGGTCTGGCACTCGCTTTTACCATCACTACTTCAAAACGACTTGGGTCCAGCGGGCTAGCCAAGTCGCTCCTTTGCTTGCCAATTCGGCCTGGGCGGGCTGGTCGTGCGCGGTGGGCTCCGCTGCAAACTTCATCACTGGCGCCCGCTTGACACCTGACTCCACCGGGAACATCCACATCTCGGTTTGCAACTGCTCTTGCACCGGCGCTGAGCGCAAGAATTCGATTAACTTTTCAGCGGCCACACGTTCCCGACCACCTTGTACCAGCGCCACGCCCTCGATCTGGCGAAACACCCCGCCGGGCAAGGGGAGGGCAGCAGTGGGTGCATCACTGGCCGGGGTCTTGGCGTAAAACACCTCGGCCGCCGGGCTGCTGGCATAACTGACCACCAACGGATGTTTGCCGCCGTTGTGGCTGAACTCGGTGGTGTAGGCCTCGCTCCAGCCGCGCGCTACTTTGAGCCCGTTGGCACGCATGCGGCCCCACCATTCAAAGGCCCGTTGTTCGCCCATGCCACCGATGGTGGCCAACAAAAAAGCGTAGCCCGGGCTGGAGGTGTTGGGGTTTTGCACCACCAGCAGCTTGGCATAGGCGGGGAGTGTGAGGTCGTCTAAGGACGTGGGCAAGGCCAGTCCGGTCTTTTTGAACCATGCCTTGTCGTAATTCAACAGCACGAATCCATAGTCTATCGGCACCAGCGGGGCCGGCAATGGAGTGGCCGTTCTGCGTTGGGTGGCAGGACCCGCATAAGGCGACAGCACCTGACCCGCCAGCGCCTTGGCGGCCAGTGCATTGTCAATGCCAAACACCACATCGGCAATCGGATTGGCACGCGTCAAGATCAGCTTGTTGAGCATTTCCCCGGCATCACCGGCTTTGGTGACCCGCAGCTTGATGCCGGCCTCTTTTTCGAACTGTTGCAGCAGCGGTTTGGGCAGTGAAAACGAGGCATGCGTCAACAGCCGCAATTCTGCCGACCATGCAAGCTGCCACGGGACTAGCGCCAACACCAGGACGGCGAGAGTCCAACGCCGGGACCAAGTGAAATACCGCATCGTCATTCCCGTTTCCATCCACCGCCGAGTACCTTGTACAGGGTCACCAAATTAAGCAACTGCTGCACCTGAACCTGCACCAGCGCCTGCTGAGCCGCATACAAGGACCGCTGGGAATCCAGCAGATCGAAGGAACTGGCCGCACCGTGGTCAAAGCGCAGCTTGACCAACTCCAGACGGACCTTTTCCGCCTCAAGCTGGGCCGACTGCGCGCGCAGTTGCTCGGTCAAGGTGGCACGACCCGCCAGGGCATCGGCCACTTCCCGAAAGCCGGTCTGAATCGACTTCTCGTACTGGGCAAGCGCAATCTCCCTGGCCACCCGGGCAACTTCCAGATTGGCCTGGTTGCGTCCGGCATCAAAAATCGGCAGCAACAACTGCGGCACAAAGGTCCAGGCTGCCGTGCCGTTACTGAACAGGCCTTCGAGGTCCGTGCTCACCACACCGGCGCTCCCGGTCAGGCTGATACGGGGGAAAAAGGCCGCGCGGGCCGCACCAATGTTGGCGTTGTTGGCGATCAATTGCTGCTCAGCCACCCGCACATCCGGGCGCTGCGCGAGCACTTCTGAGGGGATGCCAGCGGGAAGAGTAGCCAGCAGACTCTGCTCCAACAGGCCCCGGCCTGCGGGCAAATCGGTGGGTAAAGGCTGTCCCAGCAGCAAGCTCAGGGCGTTTTCATCTTGCGCACGTTGGCGCGTCAGTTGCGCCAGAGCAACTTTGGCCGCTTCGAGCAAGGACTGCGACTGCACCAGATCGAGCTTGGAGGCCGCTTCGCGGTCGTATTTCAACCGCGTCAACTGCAACGAGGCTTCGCGGCTCGCCACGGTATCGCGGGTGATGCGTAGCAGCGCGTCATCGGCCAGCAAGTTGAGGTAACTGCTGGCAAGCGCCGAAACCAGCGCAATCTGCACGGTTTTGCGGGCTTCTTCCGACCCCAGCAATTGCGCCTGCGCCGCCTCGCTCAGCGCACGTACCCGACCAAACAGGTCAAGTTCATAGGCGGTGACGCTGACCCCGGCGGTGAAGCTGCTGCTGACTGCGCCTGAGGTGCTGCTAGCCCCACGCGATGCAGTGACTCCGGCACTGACGGCGGGTAATTCGTCGGCGCGGCGCAGTTGCAACTGGGCGCGGGTTTGCTCGATAGTGAGCGCCGCAATCCGCAGGTCGCGGTTGTTTTGCAGTGCAATTTCGATCAGGCGGTGCAGGCGTGCGTCCTGGAAAAAAACCTGCCATGCCAAGTCGGACGCCGATACCGCTGAGATCGCGGCTGCGGTTGCGGTTGAGGACGAAATATCTGCGCCAAAGGTGGCCGCGACTGGTGCCGCGGGGCGCTCGTAGCTGGGGATATGGCTGCACGCCGCCAGACCCAGCGCCGTCGCAACACCCAGCAGGCGGGCCAAGTGCCGGATCGGCAGGGCAGGACGCGGGTGGGATTTACGCATCGGCTTCTACTCCCATCTGGTGGCTATGCTCCATGTCGAACTGGTGCTGTCGCTCGCTGCCCTTGAAGATGCCGCGCACCACGACAAAGAAGATCGGCACAAAGAACACTGCCAGCAAGGTGCCCAACAGACTGCCACCAATCACCCCGGTGCCAATCGCGCGCTGACTGGCCGAGCCCGCGCCACTCGCAATGGCAAGCGGCAGCACACCGAGCACAAAGGCCATCGAGGTCATGATGATAGGTCGAAAGCGCAGATGCGCCGCGGCCAACGCCGCTTCGACGGCAGTTTTACCCTGCGCCTGCAGATCTTTGGCAAACTCGATGATCAAGATCGCATTCTTGGCCGACAGCCCGATGATGGTGATCAGACCCACCTGGAAATACACGTCGTTGGCATAGCCGCGCCCAAGGGTTGCCAGCACCACACCCAGCACCCCCAAAGGCACGACCAAAATCACCGACATCGGGATAGTCCAGCTCTCGTACAGCGCGGCCAGGCACAAAAACACCGCCAAGATCGCAAAGCCGTACAGCACCAAGGCTTGGGAGCCCGCCAGTTTTTCTTCACGTGACTGGCCGGTCCACTCAAAGGCAAAACCGGCCGGCAATTGCGCCGCCAGTTTTTCCATCTCGGCCATGGCCGCTCCTGTGCTATAGCCCGGAGCCGCCGAGCCGCCGATGCGCATGGCCGGGTAGCCGTTGAAACGCACGGTTTGCATCGCCCCCTTGACCCAGCGCGTGCTGGCAAAGCTCGATAAGGGCACCGGCTTGCCCAGGGCGTTGGTGGCGTTGAGCCGCAGCAGATCTTCGGGTTGCATCCGCGCCTTGGCGTCGGCCTGCACCACCACGCGCTGCAGACGGCCCTGGTTCGGAAAATCATTGATGTAGGCAGAACCGAGGGCGGTCGAGATCGCGCTATTGATGGCATCAAAGCCTACACCGAGTGCGCTGGCCTTGTCACGGTCAATGTCAATCTGCAGTTGCGGCGCGTCCTCGAGACCGTCGGGCCGCACCTGGGTCAGCACCGGACTTTTGGATGCCATGCCCAGCAACTGGTTGCGCGCCGCCACCAGGGCGTCATGGCCCTTGCCGCCACGGTCTTGCATTCTGAATGTAAAACCCGAGGCGCTGCCGAGTTCGGGGATGGGCGGCGGGCTCAAGGGGAAGATAAAGGCATCGCGCACCCCCATGAGCGCACCAAAGGCGCGCCCGGCAAGCGCCTGTGCCGACTGTTCAGGCCGGGTTCGTTCGGACCAGTCCTTGAGCGTCACAAACGCGAGCGCGGCATTTTGACCCTGACCCGAGAAGCTGAAACCCAGCACGCTCACCATGCTTTGCACTTCGGGCTGCTTGAGCACATAGCCCTCGACCTGTTCCATGACGGCAAGCGTACGTTGCTGCGTCGCGCCCGGCGGCAATTGCACGTTGACCAGCATATTGCCCTGGTCTTCGTTCGGCAAAAACGAGGTCGGTAGACGCATGTAGAGCACGGCCACTGCGGCCAGTATCGCCACATAGATCACCAGGGTGCGGCCTGCACGCTTGAGCAGCCGTGCCACAAAACCTTCGTAGCCTCTGGCCGAGCTCGCAAAACCGCGGTTGAAGCCGCCAAAGAAACCGGTCTTGGCGTGCTGGTGCCCGGCCTTGACTGGTTTGAGCAGGGTGGCGCACAGGGCGGGCGTCAACGACAAGGCCATGAACGCTGAAAATGCAATCGAAGTCACCATGACGGCGGAAAACTGGCGGTAGATATTGCCGACTGAACCCTTGAAAAAGGCCAATGGCACGAACACCGCAATCAGCACCACCGTCACGCCAATAATGGCGCCCGAGATCTGGCCCATGGCCTTGCGCGTGGCTTCCAGCGGCGGCAGGCCTTCGTGGCTCATGATGCGCTCGACGTTCTCCACCACCACGATGGCATCGTCCACCACGATGCCGATCACCAGCACCATGCCAAACATGCTCAATACGTTGATGGAAAACCCTAAGCCCAGCAGCACCGCGAAGGTTCCCATGAGCGCCACCGGGACGACGATAGTCGGGATGATGGTGTAGCGAAAGCTCTGTAAAAACAGAAACATCACCAAAAACACCAGCAGCACCGCAATGACCAGGGTTTCGGCCACCTGGGTAATCGAAATCTTGACAAAACGCGAGCTGTCGAAAGGAATGGTCCACTTCACGCCCGGTGGAAAATACACCTGCAACTGCTCCATGCGGTCGCGCACCGCCTTGGCCGTTGCCAGCGCGTTGCCGGTGGGCGAGAGCTGAATGCCCATGCCGGCAGCTGGCTTGCCATTGAGGCGGGCTGATGTGGCATAGCCCTGAGCACCGAGCTCGACCCGCGCCACATCCTTGAGGCGCACCGTCGATCCATCGGGGTTGGCGCGCAGCACCACGTTGCCAAACTGCGCGGGGCTGCTCAATTGGCCATTGACCACCACGGTGGCGGCAATCGACTGCCCGCTGATATTGGGCAAATCGCCAATGGCGCCGGACGATACCTGGGCATTCTGGGCGCGAATGGCGGCATTGACCTCGGCGGTGGACAGGTTGAAACCCGCCAGTTTGGCGGGGTCGATCCAGATCCGCATGGCACGTTCGGTACCAAACAGTTGTGCTTGTCCGACACCTGGCAGGCGCTGCAGCTCGGGCAATACATTGCGCGCGGCAAAGTCACCGAGGGCCACGATGTCAAAGTCGGGGTTGTCCGACGACAGCATGGTAAACAGCAGGAAGTTGGAGCGTGCCTTGTCCACCCGCACACCGGTCTGGGTCACGGCGGAGGGCAGCCGGGGTGCTGCGCGTGACAGGCGGTTTTGCACGTCGACCTGGGCCAGGTCGGCGTTGGTACCGGTCTCAAAGCTCAGGGTTATGGTGCCAGTGCCTTCGGCTTGCGCCACCGACTCCATATAGATGAGGCCAGGCGAGCCATTCATTTCGCGTTCGATCACGCTGATGACGCTGTCTTCCAGGGTTTGTGCCGAGGCACCCGGGTAGATGGTGGTGATCACGATCGACGGTGGTGCCACGGGCGGGTACTGGGACACCGGCAACTGCGTGATCGCCACACCGCCGACAACCAGCACAAACAGGGCAATCACCCATGCAAAGATGGGGCGGTTGATAAAGAATTGAGCCATGCCGTGCCC
>JAIPCE010000300.1 GCA_021738345.1 Rhodoferax sp.
TCTGGACCCCAAAAATCCCAAAGCCTACGACAACTTCAAGGCTGCCCAGGTGGCTTATGACAAAGCCTTTGCCACCACCCAAAATGTGGCGCGCGGCAGCAACTTCGAGACGCCCCTGGCGCGCTTGCCGGCATTGCGTGCCGCACAGGCCAGCGCGCTGGAGCAAACGGCATCCTCCATGGAGCAGTTGGGCTCGACGGTAAGCCAGAATGCGCATAGTGCCCATACCGCAAATACCCTGGCCAACAGTGCCTCGGACATTGCCATCAAAGGCGGCGAGGTCGTCGGTCAGGTCGTGGAAACCATGAAAGGCATCAACGAGAGCTCCCGCAAGATCGCCGACATCATCGGGGTTATCGACGGCATTGCCTTTCAAACCAATATTTTGGCGCTCAACGCTGCCGTTGAAGCGGCACGCGCTGGCGAGCAAGGGCGCGGCTTTGCCGTGGTTGCGGCCGAAGTCCGCGCCCTGGCCGGTCGCAGTGCCGAGGCAGCCAAGGAAATCAAGAGCCTGATCGGTGCCAGCGTGGAACGGGTAGAACATGGAACAGAATTGGTCGACAAGGCGGGCAGCACCATGGCCGATGTGGTCGATGCAATTCGCAAGGTAACAGACATCATGGGGGCGATCAGCGCGTCCAGCAACGAACAATCGCTTGGTGTCTCGCAGGTCGGAGAAGCCGTGGCACTGATGGACCAGACCACCCAGCAAAACGCGGCCCTGGTCGAAGAAATGGCGGCCTCTGCCCAGAGTTTGAAGAGTCACTCCAACGAACTGGTGCAGGCGGTTGCGGCATTCAAGCTGGGCATTTGCTGAGAACAGGTGTTTACCTGAGGTGAACTCAGGTGTTTACCTGAGGTGAACTCAGGTGTTTACCTGAGGCGAACTCAGGTATTTACCTGATAGACCCACGTTGGCAACTGACTTACAGTACCGGCATGTCAGAGCGATCAAGAGCCCCCCAAGCAAGCGAAGTACCCGAGCAGCAGCACGGGCAGCGTGCCGTGGCGCGCGCAAAGGCGGGAGGTCGGGCGTGAGGTTGCGCATTTTGCTGGTCGACGACAACAAAACATTTCTAACGGCGGTGCGCAAGTTTTTGCACACCCTCGGACAAGTCGAAGTGGTGGGGCAAGCGCATGACGGCAAGGCGGCACTGGCGCTGGCGCAAAGCTTGCGGCCCGACCTGGTGCTACTTGACATCGTCATGCCTGGCATGGGCGGCCTCGAAGTGGCCGCGGCGCTACAGGCCAACGCACATTGCCCGCGCATCGTCTTTTTGTCCATGCACGACAGCGCCTCCTACCGTGCGGCTGCGCGTGAGCTGGGCGTGCGTGGCTACATCGGCAAAGGCGACTTTGTGGCCGACCTGGTGCCCCTGATCGACAGCATCTGCACCGAAATGCAAACCCCTGCAGTGGGCTGGCAGCCTGCAGACACGAACGTACTGTCATGAAAACCCTGCAACCCGCACACGCCGCCCTGGTCTACCCCATTGCCCTGGGCCTGGTGGGTGCGTTCGCCCTGGTCATTGCCGGAGACTTTCATTGGAGCAACCTGCTCGTGGGCTCCCTCCTGCTGGTCGCGGGCGTGGCAGTGGGACGCACCCTGTGGCTGCGCCAACAGGCCCTGCTAAGCTCGATTGACCAACTGGTCGTGGCGCAAGCGCACTTTGGCGAAGAGGTTGCCCCGGTCTGGAGCCGGCACATCGACTCCTCGCGCGAACAAATGGAAACCGCCATTGCAGAAATCTCCCTGCGCTTTGCCGGCATCGTCGACAAACTCGGCGAAGCGGTACAAACAGCCAGCCTGGAGACCGACACCCTGCAAGGCAGCGACAAAAGCCTCATCGCGGTCATCAGCCGCGCAGAAAAGGAGCTCGGCCTGATCCTGCAGGACCAGCACGCCGCCATGACCAGCATGCTGCACATGCTGGAAAAAGTCGAAGGCCTGGACCGCTTCACCCACGAACTGCAAGACATGGCACACGACGTGGCCAAGATCGCCCAGCAATCGACCCTGCTCTCGCTCAACGCCGCCATAGAAGCGGCCCGCGCCGGCGAGCTCGGGCGCGGCTTTGCCGTGGTGGCCAAAGAATTTCGCATGCTCTCCAACCAATCGGGCGAGACCGGACGCCACATGGCAGAGAAGGTCAGCATCATCAGCGCCGCTATTGCCGAGTCAAGCCACGCAGTGCGCGACTCGGTCAAGGAACGAGAAAGCCGGGTCCACGAAACCGAGGCCACCATCAACGGCGTGCTCAGCGACTTCAGGGACGCAACCGGCGCACTGGAGCGCTCCAGCGCACTGCTCAAGGACGAAAGCGTGGCCATACAGTCCGAAATCGGCCAGGCGCTGGTGGAATTCCAGTTCCAGGACCGAGTGGCGCAAATCCTCACCCTGGTCAAAAACAACATCCAGCACTGGCCCACCTTCGTGAAGGAGCAGCAAGGCAAAACCAGCGCCGCTGGCACCAGCGAACCCCTGGACCCGCAACTATTGCTCGACGACCTCAAAAAGACCTACGTGATGAAAGACCAGCACGTCATCCACTCAGGCGGCACCGTGGTGCAAAAAGACGCCGAAGAAGAAATCACCTTCTTCTAAGACACCCCCTGCACAGCAAGCCCCAGACCGCACCCAACCCAAGCACAGTTAAGCGAGAGAACACCATGGCCAAAACCATCATGATCGTTGACGACTCAGCCTCCATCCGCACCGTCGTGGGCATCGCACTGCGCGGCGAAGGCTACACGGTGATCGAAGCCATCAACGGACAGGACGCCATCAACAAGCTCACCGGGCAAAAAGTCAACCTCATCATCAGCGACGTCAACATGCCCATCATGGACGGCATCACCTTTGTCAAGAACGTCAAAAACCTGCCGGCCTACCGCTTCACGCCCATCATCATGCTCACCACCGAGTCCGATGAATCCAAAAAACGCGAAGGCCAGGCCGCCGGAGCCAAGGCCTGGGTCGTCAAACCCTTCAAGCCCGAACAAATGCTCAGCGCCGTGCAGCGCCTGTGCCTGCCCTGACCCCACCCACCCCCAAGCCCACCCCAAAGCCCATCCCCAAGAGAGCGCACCATGTCCACTGAAGCCCCGCTGACCCAAGTTGACCTGCAGATCGAAGGTGAACTCAACATCTACCGCGCCGCAGAGCTCAAGCGCACCCTGATCGAGCCGCTGCAGGCCGGGGTGCGCCTGGTGGTCAACCTCGCCGCCGTGAGCGAACTCGACACCTGTGGCCTGCAACTGCTCATGCTGGCCAAACGCACGGCCAAGGCGGTGCAGGCCGAACTCCAACTGGTGGGCCACAGCCCGGCGGTGCTCGAAGTGTTCGAGCTGCTCAACATGGCCGCCTTCTTTGGCGACCACCTGGTGATCGAACCCAAGCCACCGGCCAAAGTCTAGCTTGCACTGCACCGCACCGCCCCGTCTCGAGAGCCCAACCACCCACCGAAGAAGCCTGTCATGAACCTCGACCAAGCCCTGCTCATCTTCATCGCCGAGAGCCGCGAGCTCCTCGAAGACATGGAAAGCTCCCTGCTGGCGCTGGAGCAGACCCAAGACAAGACCGAACTCATCAACTCCATCTTTCGGGCCGCCCACACCATCAAAGGCTCCTCGGGCCTGTTCAGCCTGGACCATGTGGTGGCCTTCACCCACGTCGTGGAAAACGTACTCGACAAGGTACGTGCCGGCACCCTGCCCATCGGCGACGAACTGGTGGCCACCTTGCTGCTGTGTTGTGACCACATCAGCTCGCTGATCGACGGCGTGCAAGGCGGCCAGACCAAAGGCGACGCCACCACCACCGAAGCCGGTGCCCCCTTGCTGGCGGCATTGCAAACCGCACTGGGCACGCTCGGCATTACCGGTGCAGCGCTGGTGCCCGAGCGCGAGGTTGACGCCACCCAGCGCATTGTCGACAAACGCGTGGGCTCGGACCACTGGCACATCTCGCTGCAGTTTGGCCCTGAAGTGCTGCGCATGGGCATGGACCCGCTGTCCTTCATCCGCTACCTCACCACACTGGGGCGTATCGTCGACATCCTGACCCTGCCCGACAAACTGCCGGCCGCAGCCGACATGGACCCCGAAGTCTGCTACCTGGCCTACGAACTCGAACTCGAAAGCCAGGCCGACAAATCGGCCATCGAGCGCGCCTTTGAATTCGTGCGCGACGACTGCCGGGTACGCATCCTGCCACCCAACAGCCGGGTCGAAGAATACATCCGCCTCATCAAGGAGTCACCCGAAGTCACCGAGCGGGTGGGTGAACTCATGGTGCGCTGCGGCGCACTGACCCGCCAGGAACTTGACAACGCCCTCAACACCCAGGCCGACACCATCCCACAGCGCCAGTTGGGCTCGATCTTGCTGGAGCAGCAATCGGTCCCGGCCGAAGTGGTCGATGCGGCCCTGCAAAAGCAAAAGCAGGTCAAGGAAGTGCAGGCCCAGGAAAGCCGCTCGGTGCGGGTGGACGCTGACAAGCTCGACCAGCTCATCAACCTGGTGGGCGAACTCATCATCGCTGGAGCCAGCGTCAACATGATTGCGCACCGCGCCCGGGTCATAGAACTGCAAGAGGCCACCTCCAAACTCTCGATGCTGGTCGAAGAAGTGCGTGACAGCGCCTTGCAACTGCGCATGGTCAAGATTGGTGCCACCTTTGGGCGCTTCCAGCGCGTGGTGCACGACGTCTCACGCGACCTGGGCAAAGACATCGCCCTGATCATTGAAGGCGAAGACACCGAACTCGACAAGACCGTGGTGGAGAAGATCGGCGACCCGCTGATGCACCTGGTGCGCAACAGCATGGACCACGGCATCGAGAGTGCAGAACTGCGCATTGCCCGCGGCAAACCGGCCCAGGGCACGCTCATGCTCAACGCCTTCCACGACTCCGGAGCGATAGTGATTACGGTGCAGGACGACGGCGGGGGCCTCAAAAAGGAGCGCATCCTGGCCAAGGCCATCGAGCGCGGGCTGGCCGAAGCTGGCCACCACCTCAGTGACTCCGACATCTACGCACTGGTGTTTGAGCCCGGCTTTTCTACCGCCGAGCAAATCACCAACCTCTCGGGCCGCGGGGTCGGGTTGGACGTGGTCAAGCGCAACATCACCGCATTGCGCGGCACCGTGGGCATTGCCAGCGAAGAAGGCGTGGGCACCATCGTAACGGTGCGCCTGCCGCTGACCCTGGCCATCATTGACGGCTTCCTGGTGGAAGTGGGCAAACGCGTATTTGCGATACCGCTGGACATGATCGAAGAATGCGTGGCCTATACCGCCGAGCCCGACCACGACTACACCAACCTGCGTGGGCAAGTGCTGCCGTTCATCCGCCTGCGTGAGCTGTTTGGCATCAAGGGCAACAAACCGGTCAAGGGCGAGAACATTGTGGTGCTCAAGTACGCCGGGCAAAAGGCCGGGCTGGTGGTCGACACCCTGTTGGGCGAGTTCCAGACCGTCATCAAGCCACTGGGCCAGATGTTCAACCAGGTCACCTGCATCAGCGGCTCGACCATTCTGGGCAGTGGCGATGTGGCGCTAATCCTTGATGTACCCGCACTGGTGCGCCGCTGCATCAGTGCCCAAAGCAAGAGCGCGAGCAGCGCCCAAAGCAACAGCAATAGCAACAACAACAGTAGCAGTGCCTACCTTCAGCTCGAGGGGAAGGCAGCATGAACACACAAGCCCGAACCAAACTCGCAATATGCCACTGGGAGGCCGCTCCGCTGGGCCGACTCAAGCATCCGCCGCCCTCGGGTCCGCCAGAAAAGTCCCGTTCCTCTGCACCACAACAAGCTGTCGATCTAGTCCTTTCAGTTTCATAAATCAGGAGTCATACCATGTTGAATAATCTAAAAATCGGAGTCAGGCTGGG
>JAIPCE010000301.1 GCA_021738345.1 Rhodoferax sp.
TTGACTGTGGCCGGGAACAGGGGGTTGACATACATGTCGGGGATCGGGTTGTCGGCCAGATTGAGCCCGGCCCGCAGCGTGAGCCGATCGCTGGTCTTCCAGGCAAGTCCCAGATTCAAAACGGTCTGGTCTTTCCAGTTCTGCGGCAGTTCGAAATTGACCGCCCCCCCCATACCGGCGCTGTCAAAGCGCATTTTGAAGCTCTTCATCGACGAGGACCAGCCAATCGACTTCAGATCAGCGGCCAACAGCAAGGCGGGTTGCACCTGCCAGCTTGCGCCAATGGCCAGCACCGAGGGCATCTGGAAATCAATGATTGTGATGCGGCCCTGGTCGACAAAGGTGGCTGTGGGCGCGCCGCCTGGACCTGGATTGGCGGACATGCTGGCTGAGCTGGCGGCAGTTTGCATGTCATCGAGACGGGACTTGAAGCGGTAGGATGCACCCAGCGTCAGGTCGCTATTGACCTTGAAGGTGCCACCAATTTTGGCACCCCAGCCGGTGGCCTTGGCGGCACCGGTGAATTTGTCGTTGTCGGTGAAATTGATGCGCGCCCAGGTCGCGGGGCTGAGTGCACCGCTACCGATGGCACCATAAAGGTTGCCCGAACCGCCTGTGACCAGGCTGCCGAGCTGCATCGGGGATGCGGCCATCAACATGTCCAACCCCGACCACATATAGTCCAGCGTCGCGCCCAGGGCTAGCGCGGGGTTGACCTGGTAGGCCACCGGCAGAATCACGTTGCCAACGCTGAGCTCGGAGCGCACATCGGACCCCGATCCGGCGGCCAGAAACGTGTTTGCGCCATATTCGGTACCCATGCCACCCTGCGCAAACATGCCCAGTCCGTAGGTGAGTGCGCCTGCGCGACGCGTATAGCCCAGCGCCGGCATGGTGTAGGCCGTGCCACCTGAGGCCGCATCGGGCATGCCCTTCATGCTGCTTGACACCTTGGGGCCCAGCAAGCCGATGGCCAGATCGAGCCGGGTCTCGGCCGATCCCAAAGCCAGCGTTGCCGGGTTTTGCGCCATGGCGGCGGTGCCATGGTCAATGGCTTGCGAGGCTCCGCCCATGCCGGTGGAGATCGGGCCATAGCCCTCCATCAACATGCCATTGGTGGCATGCACCGATCCGGCAGCGAGCAAGGCGCACAGCGGGGTCAGTGCGAAGTATTTTTTTGCAATTGTCATGGGAGTCTCCAGTTTTGTAATGGGTCACGGTCAAGGGTGACTAGGGTTACCAAAAAGCCATCAAACGTCCTTTGACGACTTTGGCTTCGAGTTTTTTGAGTGGGCTATTGCCCTTTTTGATGCAGGCGCCGCTGGTTGCGTCGAATTCCCACTGGTGCTTGGGGCAAGTCAGGGTCGTGCCCTGCACTGCCAGCTCCGGAATATTGGTGGCCTGGTGCGGGCAGCGGCTGTCGTAGACCGCATAAGCGCGCTTGTTGCGGTACAGGAACAAGCCCATGCCGTCGCACTCGGTGCGGGTGACTGTGCCATCGACCAGCGCTGCACTGGCCGCCACGTCGTGCCACCGGGGTGGCTCTGTGGCAGGCAGGGGCGCGGCAGCCGCAGTCGGCGCTGCGCCCAGATCGGCAAACTCCGGCAACTGCATGGCCAAAATCACGTCCACCGCCCAGATGATTCTTGCCAAGCCAAGTGCCGGAAAGGCCATCAGCAGCGCATCAATCACCTCCACTGGCGTGCAGCCTTCGCGCAGCGCCCGTTTGAGGTACTGCTTGAGCCCGCGCTCGGTTTGCGCATGCACCTTGGTGATGACTGAAATCAGGTTTTTGGTTTTTGGGTCAAGGTGCTTGCCGGCGTCTTTCAGGAAAGCAAAGTAGTGGCCCATGGCCTCAGGCCGGGCTTTTATCAAGTAGTTAAGTGCGTCACTCATCGCGAAAATCTCCTGAAAATAGGATCAAACGTGTAGTACAAGCACCGGGTGTTCGGACAGGCCCAGCACTTTTTGCGCCACCCCCCCCACCAGCGCACGGTGGATGTCGCTGTCGTCCTTGCTGCCGATCAAGATCAGATCGGATTTGGTACGTCGCTGACATGCCAAAATCTCCTCGAACGGTTTGCCCACCGGAACATCCGCCTCCAACAGCACGCTGGCGCGCTCGGCCTGTTTCTGCATGGCCTTGGCAAAGTTCAGTGCCGGCTCGCGCAGCGCTTCGGCGGCGACCACACTGACCAGGTGCAAGGGCAGATTGCATTGCGCCGCCACGGCGATCGCGGTGGTGACGATCTTTTGGCCTTGTGCGCTAGGCTCGGCTGCCACCAGCACGCGATGGCTCCACATGCGGGCTTCACGCGGCACGATCAATACATGGCAGGGCGCGTGGGCGACCACCTTGGTGACCATTTCTCCGACCATCAGTTGCGCCAGGAAACTGCGCTTGCCGCGGCGGCGAATGATGATGAGTTCGCTCTTTTGTGCCAATGCCTGCTGGACGATTTCCTCGTAGAGTTCTTCGCCACGGCGCACCTCAATTGCGACAGTGACGCCCGCAGAGGCTGCCTGTGCGCGCAATTCTGCGATTTTGGCCGCAGCCTCGCGGTCCGCCCTGGCGGCAATTTGTGGTGCCAGGGCCTCAAATTCCGGATTGCTTAACAAAGGGAGCACCGCATCCAAGGGCAGGCCGCAGCGCTGCGCCATTGCCAGTGCTACGGCCTCTGCGCCGACGTCAAAGGGGCTGTGCTCGGTCGCAAGCAGCAAACGGGTGAAGACTTCTGCCATCGTAGTTTCTCAATGTCCTGCGGTTAAAACACCCGATGCGGCCAGCACCAGCACCAGCACCACCAGCAGGCAGATCAGTGCATACACCCGGTCACCTTGTCGTAGAAACAAAGGAATCAGACCCAGCAAGGGCGGCAACGAGCACCCCGCCAAAATACATATGCCCACCAGGTTGGCCATATCGCCCTTGTGCGCCAGCGCCAGCCAGGCCCAGCCGGTCGGGGTCTGTGTTTGCTCCAGATAGGTGGCCAATGGCAAGCCCCACACAGCGGGTAACTGGTCGAGCGGCACATGGGGGCTCAGCAGCCCCAGCATATAGGCGGCAAAACTCGCCACCAGCATTGCCAGCCCCGCCCAAGTGCCCCATTCGAGCAAGGTGGCATAACGCTGGGCTTCCACTGCGCGTTGCTTCATACCCACACTCCCAGGCCCTTGAGCAGGGCACGAATCCCGGCAAACAGTAGCAAGCCGATGACCATTTTGCGAATGACCGAGCCTTTGAGCACATGCAACAAGCGGGCACCAATGCGCGCGCCGAGCATCATCCCCACCACCGAGGGCACGGCCACCATGGGCAAGACTGCGCCACGGTTCAGATAAACCCAGGCGGCTGACGAATCCACCAGCGACAGGACCAGACCCGAGGTGCCCGCCGAGACCTTGAGCGGCGCGCCCATGAGCAGATTGAGTGCGGGCACGTTAGCCCAACCGGCGCCAATACCAAACATGCCCGCCATCACGCCAATCGCCAAAAACAGCACCAGGCCCAGCGGGGTGCGGTGCACCTGCCAATTGATTTCGCGGCCTGACGCGCCATCGATAAAAATGCCGTTCATGCCCAGCGCGGCAGACAATCGGTCGGGCTGCGCGACGTGCGGGAACTCCGATTTTTTGGAAAACAGCATCAGGGTCACGATACCCAGCACGATCAGGCCGAGCGCAATCTGAATCACCGAAGCGGGCAAGGCTAGTCCCAAGAGCGCCCCTGCAATCGAGCTCATGCAGGCCAGCAGTGCCAAGGGCAGCGCCAACCGCAAGCTCGAAAGCCCGCCGCGCAACAACATCGGACCGGCCGCCAGCGCGCTGGCCAGTGCCACAAGCAGGCCCGCACCGCGCACGAAGTCCAAGTGAAACGGAAAAAATCCCCCAATGATGGGCACAAACAAGGTGCCGCCGCCAATGCCAGCCGGCACCGCCACAATGCCAATCAGGAAGCAGGTGACAAACAGGGCCAGTGGCCAAAACCACCACGGCATGGCGCTGGCAGGCACCACGCTGTCAGCCGCCTGGGCCGGCAGCGCGATCAGCAGCGCAACGGCCAACAGCAAAACAGCCCGACGCAGCGTGTCATAGCCGGTCTGCAGCGCAGGGACAGGTTCAGCGTCTATCTGCGGTTTCGGGCGGACGCTACTGGCGCGCAAGGACGGGGGGCACACGAAGGACAGCATCAGGAGATGTTCTGGTAGTACAGGTTTTGCGGGTGGTTGGCCTGGGCAAAAAAGAACCAGCGCTCAGCCAGCAAACCCAGGTACTGCACGACAAATGCCAGAAAAAACACGGCAGTCGAGGGCTGGCCCAACCCCAGGGCCAGCAGCGCAATGGGGACCGGGAAGGCAAGCACCAGGAACGACCATTTGACCGCCGACAGCACCTGCGGCGTGCGGCCATGGAAAAACTCACGGGTGTTAAACGAGCCACCCATAAAGCCCTGTGCTTTTTGCACAATGTGCGGATGCTTGATGCCAATCGCGCTTTGCAGGGTCGACTTGGGCTTGAGGTGGGCGTTGCGGACCAGTGACGCAATGCGTGTGATCGCGCCGCCTGCAGTGAGGGCGACGGCAGTCAGGGCGAAGGGCCGAATCAGGCCGTCCATGCCCGACACCGAGGCGACCAGGGTAGCCAATGCCAGGCCCGAGGCGCATCCCAGCAGCAGGTAGTTGACCAGTGTCAGCGGGCTGGCCCATTCGCGCAAGAAGCGAATCGAAGCGTAAATCATGCCGGTGCAGACAAACAGTGCAATACAACTGATGGCGGTCAGTGCGCCCACCCAGCGGGTATGGCCCCAGCCCATGGCATGCAGGCCGCCATACAGAAACAGGCCGAACATAAAAATCGGCAGGGCAATGACCTCGCGCGACAGCCACGAGGTGCGCCACATGGCCGCCGAGCGCCAGGCCCGCTCCGGATGGCCCAGGTGAAAAAACGAGGCGATCAGGCCCAGCGCGGACAGTAACAGGGCCACCACACTGCCGTTGACCAGAAAGCGCTGGCTATCGGCAGCAATGGCAGTGCCCGGAATGCTTAACTCGGCCGCAAACAGCGCCAGAAACAAACCTTGTGCTGCACCAATCAGGGTGGTGAGAAAAATGACAGAAAGTGCGGGATGCATAGTGGTAAGCGTGCAGGGTTGTCAGGTGGCGAAGTCTTCCCGGCCGGGGGCGCGGTGGGCGTGCTCGGGCAGTTGACCGTCCACTTTGAGGGGGTTGTCGACGCGCTCCAAGTCTTCGGCATGGATGCGGATTTCGGTCTTGCGCCGTGGCAGGTAGTGGTTGGCAGGGTTGGTGCCCCATTCGGGCATGAGCTGGTAACCACCGCGCTCGGCAATCGCCTGCGAAACCTCGGACTCGGGGTCGTGTACGTCGCCAAACAGGCGGGCATTGGCGGGGCAGGCCAGCACGCAACTGGGTTTGCGCTCGCGCTCGGGCAGGGCCACGTCGGTAATGCGGTCGACACACAGGGTGCACTTGGTCATGACCTTGCGCTCTTCGTCGAGTTCGCGCGCACCATACGGACAGGCCCAACTGCAGTACTTGCAGCCAATGCACTTGTCGTAGTCGACCAGCACAATTCCGTCTTCCTTGCGCTTGTAGCTCGCACCCGTGGGGCAGACCGGCACGCAGGGCGGGTCTTCGCAGTGCAGGCACGACTTGGGAAAATGCACGGTCTGGGTATGCGGGTACTGACCCACTTCAAAAGTTTGTACCCGGTTAAAAAATGTCCCATTGGGCTCGGCCGCATAGGGATTCAAATCCACCAGCGAGCCAGCCGTGCCCGACGTGTTCCATTGTTTGCAACTGGTCACGCAGGCATGGCAGCCCACGCAGACATTAAGGTCGATGACCAAAGCGAGCTGTGTC
>JAIPCE010000302.1 GCA_021738345.1 Rhodoferax sp.
GCCCAAGCGGGGAGAGGGCGGGGGTGAGGGGCTGGCGCAGGTTCCAGATTTCCTTTAATAATGCAAAACATGCACCCCTCACTCTAACTCTCTCTCCGCTGGGGCGAGGGAATAAGAGTCCACCTCACTTTGAATCGCACTCTGAGTTTTGCGTACTTGACTCAATGCAATCCGGTTGCGCCGGTGATGGCAGTTCCGCCTACGCTCCATTGGTAGGCAATAGCTCCGATGGCACCAGTAATTGGTATTCCCTCCAGATCGGCCAAAGTATTGGCAGCCGTCAGGGTTTGGCCTTGGGTGAGATACGGCGCAGGTGATTACGCCAGCGCCTTAGCATCGCCACCCAGCAGGTCAACCAGGTCGCCTGATCGAACCACTTCAGCGCATGCACATCGGTTTTGGACGCGCGCTGAAACGCCAGTGGCGGTGTGGTGAGCCAGGTCACAACGTCCGGATGGGCCTGGCGAAACCAGCAGTAGGCGCCGTCAATATGCATAGGGCCCCCTGCAGGGTCACCGGCGGGTCGCTCCAGCATGGCCTCCAGGTACGACACCAGCGCGCCCAGGTGTTTGCCATGCACCGCCACATAGGCCGTGGTTCCAATGGATCGCTGGGGCTCAACCTGTACGCAGGGGGCGGTCGCTGACCGGGTGAGCGGAGCATCCAAGGCGTAACTGCCGTACACCATGCCCCAGGCTCGATGCTCCAAAAATTGTGACATCGCCGCAAATCGCTCGATAAAGCCCTCGGAAAAATTGACATCGTCTTCCAAAATCAGCACCGATCGGGCTGCTTGGTCGCGCGCCATGCGCAATACTGCCAAATGGCTCAAAAAGCAGCCCCGCGCGCCTGCGCTGGAAAAGCCTGCTGGGTCAACGGGTTTGGTGGCTTCAAAGACCTGCACACCAGGCGCACCAAAATCAAGACCAATTTGCTGCAACTGCGCACGCATCTCCCGCCGGCGGTCGGGTCGCGACGCCAGGTTAATGACCACCACCTGGTCAAAGAAGGTGTTAAGTGCCGGTGTCACTCGACCTCTTGCCGGTCCGGCGGGAAAATCAAAAACTGCTGCATTCTGAAAGTCGATTTGAAAAGGGTCAAGCCCCCAATGGCACTGACTTAAGAAGATTTCCGTTCGGGCTGAGCTTGTCGAAGCCTCCTTGGCCCTTCGACAAGCGGAGGGCGAACGGGCGATTTGGCAAGCATTTGCGCCTAAGTCAGTGCCCTTGGGGAAAAGCCCCGCATCTGCCTATTCTGCAATGCAGTGTAATTCAGGGCCGCGTCCACAAGCGTTACAGTGGAGGCACATACACCCCTGACACTACACCATGACCGAACTCACCTGTTTCACACTCTCCACCGAAAACCACGTCGCCCATCTGGTGCTCAACAAGCCCGATACCATGAACACGATGCACCCAACCTTCTGGCGCGAGCTCGATGCGGTGCTGACACAGATCCACCGTGATGGGGCAGCTCGCGCACTCGTCATCAGCAGCACAGGCAAGCACTTCAGCGCGGGTATGGCGCTTGAGACCTTTGCCGGAGCGATTCAGATCGATGACCAAAGTCCTGAAGGCAGGGCGGCAGTATTTGACCTGCTGTCCGACATGCAAGCCACCTTTACCAAGTTGGAGACATTGCGCATTCCGGTCATTGCAGCACTGCAAGGCGGTGTCATTGGCGGCGCGGTCGACATGGTGACCGCGTGTTGCATACGCTACGCCAGTGCCGACGCCTTCTTTTGCATTCAGGAGATCAACATTGGTATGGTGGCCGACGTGGGCACCCTACAGCGCTTGCCAAAGCTCATTCCCCTGGCAGTGGTCAAAGAACTGGCCTACACCGGGCGTCGCATGACCTCAAGCCAGGCCAAGGAATATGGTCTCGTGAATGCGATCTTCGACACCCCGGGGGCCACCCTGGAGGCAGCCATGCAATGTGCCCGTGAAATCGCCAGCAAGCCGCCGATTGCCACCTGGGGCACCAAGCAGGCCATTCACTATGCCCGCGACCATTCGGTGGAGGAGTCGCTCAAACAAATGGGCTGGCTACAAGGCGCCATCTGGAGCAACCGCCACGTGATGGAAGCCGTGACTGCAATGAAAACCAAACGCCCCGCCGACTTCCCGCCGCTGAAGGGGCTGCAGCGGTTCAACGATATAGGGCTGTAGGTCGGGGCCGGCCGGCGACAGGGCGTTACTGCCGCGCTATGCGCGTGTTGGCAGGCAGCGCCTGTGGATGGCTGGTACGAAACGGGTTGATATCGACCCCACCGCGACGCGTATACCTGGCAAAGACGGTCAGCTTGAGTGGCTTGCAGCGGGTCCAGATATCCATGAAGATGCGCTCCACGCACTGCTCATGAAATTCGTTGTGCTGTCGAAAACTGACCAAATACTGCAGCAAGCCTTCCTGGTCAATCGGAAAACCGGTGTAACTGATCTGCACACTGCCCCAATCGGGCTGGCCAGTGACCAGGCAATTGCTCTTGAGCAGGTTGCTCACCAGCACCTCCGAGACCGGCATCTGATCGGCTGCCGCCCATAACAAATCAGGTGCCGGGGTATAGCGGGTACATTCCACGTCGAGGCGGTCCAGGCTGAGGCCGTCGAGCTCATAAATGGGTTCCCGGTCGAACCATTCGGGGGCAATCAGCTTGACACCGACCGACGATTGCAGCACACCGCCACGCCATACGGCAGCGTTGACATCGGCACGCAAGCGTGCCAGCACCTCGGCGGCATCGGCAAAACGTGTCTGGTTAAAACTGTTGAGGTACAACTTGAAAGACTTGCTCTCAATGATGTTGACCGACTCGCAGGGCACGGTGAAGTGCACCAGGGCTATCTGCGGCTTGCCGCGCAGGTTGAGCCAACTCAGCTCGTAGGCGGTCCACATGTCAGCACCAAAAAATGGGGCATCCGTTAGCACACCAATTTCGGCCCGCTTGCCGGCGCGGGCAATCGGAAACAACAGGGACGCATCGTACTGGTCAATGTAACTCGATGCCTTGCCCAACGGGGATTGTTCAGGGGTATTCATCGTCAGCGCTCTATGCAGCAGCAGCCACAGCCCGCAAATGGGGAATCAGCGCTGTCAAAATCTTGGCCACCGGAATCGGCGGCAAATCATGGCCCATGCCGTCGATGCCGACCAGGTGGGCGCCGTAGATGCGCCGCGCTGTGTCTTCGCCGCAGGCGTAGGGCACCAGGGGATCGGCCTTGCCATGCAGCACCAGCGTGGGTGAAGTGATGCGAACCAGTTCTTCGGCGCGGGTGTGGTCGGTGGCAATGGCCAGCATCTGGCGCAGCGTGCCCTCGGGGTACACGCTGCGTTGGATACCGCGCAAAATACGCTCCCGCATTTCGGCCTCGGCCGTGGGGTAAGCCGGGCTGCCGATGGCCTTGAACAACCGCACATAGTGCGCCAACTGTGCTTCGGTGCTCTTGTTTTGCGGCCGCGACAGCATCAGCTTGAGAATATGGCGCTTGGCGCTAGGTAAATTGCGCGCACCGCTGCTGCTCATGATGCTGGTCAGACTGATGATCCGCCTGGGTGCGGCAATCGCCACGCGTTGCGCGATCATGCCGCCCATACTCACACCCACCACGTGGGCACGTTCCACCCCGAGCGTATCGAGCACGCCCAATGCGTCGGCGGCCATATCGGCCAGGCTATAGGGCGCGCGCAGCGGCAGACCAAGGCGCACCTGCATCAGCGACCACAGCATTTTGGGCTTGCCCAGGTGGCCCAGGTGCGCGCTCAAACCCACGTCGCGGTTATCCAGTCGGATCACCCTGAACCCGGCATCGAGCAGTGCCTGCACCATTTGGGGCGGCCAGGCAATGAGCTGCATGCCCAGGCCCATGATCAGCAAGACGACTGGCCTGGCCAGTGCTGCGGGATCGCCCTGCGCACTGTCTTCTACTTCAATGTCGATTCCGTTGGCTTTGATTTTCATGGAAATGTGCCGTGCGTTAACTGGGCTTGCGCCGAAACACCAGGCGCTCCGGCGTGGACTCGGCCGCCGCCCAGGCATAGCCGTCCGCGTCAAACGCGCGCAACTGATCGGGTTGCAACAACCGATGGGTGATGGCAAAGCGCGCCATCTGTCCGCGTGCCCGCTTGGCATTGAAACTGATGATTTTGTACTGCCCGCTGCGGTACTCCTGAAACACACACTCCACCACCCGTGCCTTAAGTGTACGAAGTTGGACAGACTTGAAATATTCTTGCGACGCCAGGTTGATGACCACCGGACTGAGGTCGGCACGCAGCCGCTGGTTGAGGTATTCTGAAAGGGAGCTGCCCCAAAACTCGTACAGATTCTTGCCCTTTGGATTGGCTAGCGCGGTGCCCATCTCGAGCCGATACGGCTGCATCAGGTCCAACGGACGCAGCACGCCGTACAGGCCGCTCAGAATGGCGACATGCGCCTGCGCCCAGGCCAGGTCTTCGGCCGTCAGACTGCGCGCCTGCAGTCCGTCATAAACATCACCATCGAAGGCCAGCGCGGCCTGCCTGGCATTCTTGACCGTGGCCCGCGAAGACCACGCAGCATACCGTGTCACATTGAGCACTGCCAGCTTGTCACTCAGTTCCATCAACTGCGCAATCTGTTGTGGCGACTGCGTGCGCAACACCTCAATCAGTTCCCGGGTCTGCTTGACAAACAGGGGCGGCGTGTGCGGATGCTCCCCGGCGGGAGCCTCATAATCCAGCGATTTGGCGGGTGAGAGTAGAAAGATCATGCTTGCATTATCTCAAGGCCGGGAGCGGCCGCGCTCGGCATGGTCAAGACGCACACACCTTTCGCCGTCGACCGGCAGGTGCTGCGGGCCAACGGCTCCGGCTTGCACCCTCAAGCGGAAAAGGCACGCTGGCAATCGGGTTCACAGGTCGGCTCGGTAAAATCGGCGCATGACTGAACTTGACCCCACCATGACCAACACTCCCCTCACACCCGCTACTCAACCCGGACTGCAATCCCTGTCGAAGTCGTTTGAACCCGCGGCACTGGAGGCCCATTGGGGACCGGAGTGGGAAAGGCGCGGCTACGGTGTGGCGGGTTACCGGGGCACACAGCTACCCCGTTCTGGTGAGCCGGCATTCGCTATTCAGTTGCCTCCGCCCAATGTGACGGGCACGCTGCACATGGGCCATGCATTCAACCAAACCATCATGGACAGCCTGACGCGCTACCACCGCATGCGCGGTTTCAACACCGCCTGGATTCCCGGCACCGACCATGCCGGTATCGCAACGCAGATTGTGGTGGAACGTCAGTTGCAGGACCAGAACATCAGCCGCCACGATCTGGGACGCGAAGCCTTTGTCAAGAAGGTCTGGGAATGGAAGGAGCACAGCGGCAACACCATCACCACCCAGATGCGCCGCATGGGCGACAGCGTGGACTGGAGCCGAGAATATTTTACGATGGACGGAAAACTGTCCCAGACCGTCACTGAGACCTTCGTGCGCCTGTACCAGCAGGGTTTGATCTACCGCGGCAAGCGCCTGGTCAACTGGGACCCGGTGCTGATGAGTGCCGTGAGTGACCTCGAAGTCGAGAGCGAAGAAGAAGACGGCTCCTTGTGGCACATCCGCTACCCGCTGTCAGACGGCAGCGGCAGCATCACCGTGGCGACTACCCGGCCTGAAACCATGCTGGGCGACGTTGCGGTCATGGTTCACCCTGAAGACGCGCGATACCGCCACCTTATCGGCAAACAGGTCACCCTGCCCCGGTGCAACCGAAGCATTCCGGTGATTGCCGATGACTATGTGGACCAGGCCTTCGGTACCGGAGTGGGCAAAGTCACGCCGGCG
>JAIPCE010000303.1 GCA_021738345.1 Rhodoferax sp.
CATTGGCTGCACGCGCTGCGCTGGCCGGACACCAACTGGTGATGTTGCCCACCGGCGGCTACATGCTTATCAAGGGGCCGCACAGCTTGCACCTTACCGGGCTTGATGCCGTGGAGATGGCGCTCGACCGCATGGGGGGCCGCAAATCATGACCACCACCAAAGAAAAAGCCCCCGGCTACGACCTCGGGGGCTTTACAAAAACACTCACTGAAAAATACCAGCCACATTCTAGCAGCGCGGGCCTTCGTTATGGCAGAATCGCGGCTGGGCTTGGTCGCCCATCAAAACTAGGCGCAACAGTCACGCGCCCCTTAAAAAAGGACAGTGGCTTTTTTTACGTCCCGTGTTGCGCGGGCAGCATGGCTCCATTTAAGGCGGGCCGTGTGGGGACACCGCAAGGTGTGCCGGTACCTAGTTCCGGTCGACCAACCCTACACGGCTTGCCACCCTCGCTTGGTCGCGTGGGAGGCAAGTTTTCTACTTGTCAACTAGGAGTCACCATGACTGCACCCACCTCGGGCAAATCCGCCCAAAAACCCACCACGGGCACCACCTCGGGCATTCACGCCCAAACCACCACTACCGAAGCTTCCGGCAACGCTCTTGCCCTCCTTATCTTGGAGCAATGGGAGACGGAGCGCGATCAACTGCAAGCACTGCTTTACGCGATTGAATCGCAATTGCGACCGGACCCCACATGCCCCGATGAAGAAATCAATATCACAGGCTGGAGGCTTGCGCAATTGGGATACGACATGCTAAGTGATTGCGCATGCCTTTACGCGTGGCGTGACGCTGCGGAAAAGGCGGAAGCATGACACCCGCACCCACAATTGAAAGCGCACTTCGCGCAATCTTGCTTGAAGTCACACCCGGCGAGCGTCCTTTCAGTTCCGATAGCTTTTTGCCGAGCCACTTGGTCGAAGCGGCAAAGCTGGCACTCGACACCAACCGCATGGCGGCACACCAGCACGCCCACAACGCCATAAGTACGGCAGCATGGCACATCGCACGCGGCGAAGGGCCGCAGGCGCTGGCGAGGCTGCGCAGAGCGCACAGCCACATCGCCTCGAGCATGGAGGTTGCGCAATGAGCACATCGAACAAACTAGACCCCGGCGACCTGGCAGAGCAGGCCGGACACCACACTTTTTATACGGCGCTGCTAGCCATGCGCAGAGAGAATTCACAGGGCGCAAGGCTGGGTATTTTGGAGGATGCCTTACTCGATCTTTTCAGCACCGCAGTCGGCAGCGAGCGCGCATTCAAGGGCTTTGCAGTTGGGCTGCTGGTGGTTATCGATGCTGCATTGAAGGTGAAGCAATGAGCTTTGATCGCACCCTACTACCAGACCCGGCAAGCTACTTTGAAGGGCAGGGACTGTCCCTCAAGGGACCGGCGCGGGCAAAGTGGAAAACCACCACCTGCAACTTTCACGGCGGCTCTGATTCCATGCGCGTCAACACCCAAAACGGCGCATGGGTTTGCATGAGCTGCGGCGAAAAAGGCGGCGACGTGCTGGCCTATCAACTCAAGGTGACCGGCGCTGAGTTCCAAGACGCGGCAAAAGCTATAGGCGCATGGATTGAGGATGGACGGGCACCACCACCGGACGCTAAACCATCGCCTTTGAGTGCGCGACAGGCGCTGTCAGTGCTCGGGTTCGAGTCTGCGCTGACGGCAGTTGCGGCGGCTAACGTTGGCAACGGATACGCACTCACGCAGATTGATCTAGACCGTCTGCTACTTGCGGCCAATCGAATTAGGCGCATTGCGGAGGTTTTCCAATGAACCGGGAGCAGTACGACGCTGTAGCGGAAAAGCTGGATATCCCAACCATCAAAACGGGCGCATTCAAACCATTGCCGATTGACCCATTCGGGGACAGCTTGGGTCGCGATCTGGGCGACCAGGCACCACCCACATGGGACCATCACGCTTTCCCCGATCTTGACTCTCCGTTTGCGGCATCTCCCGGCAACGACGCACCACAGGCACTTCCACCGGAGTGGCCAGACCCAATACTTCCTGGCCAAGTCAAAACGCCGCCAATCACGGCAGACGTTTTACCCGACTGGCTGGGGGCGATGGCCGAGGCCGTGTCAGCAAGCACGCAGACCCCACCGGCGCTGGCGGTTATGACTGGTTTGTCGGTGCTGGCGACGGTGTTGCAGCGGCGCTTTGAGGTGGCACCGTTTGGCGACGACTACACCGAGCCTCTGTCCCTTTGGACGCTGAGCGCATCCCCCAGCGGCACGCGAAAAAGCGCGGTACTCAATGCCATGTTGGGGCCACTGGTCCGATGGGAAAAGCTGCAACGCGACCGGATGCGCGGCGATATTGCCAAAAACAACGCACTGCGAGCGGTTGCAAAGAAGCGCATCGAAAAGCTACAGCAAGATGCGGCCAAAGCCAAAGACTCAAGGGAGCGTGAGCAGTTGACCAACGAGATCCAAAGCGAAGAGGTCAACACACCCGAGGAACTGCGGGCACCGCGATTGTTCAGCGGCGACACCACCGCAGAGCGACTTCAGGCGATGCTAGTCGAGCATGGAGAGCGTATGGCGGTACTGAGCGACGAGAGCGGGATTTTTCTGATTATGTCGGGCATGTACAGCGGCGGCGCGGCGAATTTGGACGTTTTCTTGCAAAGCCATGCGGGAACGCCGTTGCGGGTGGACCGGGCCGGGAGAAGCGCCCACGTTGACAAACCGGCGCTTTCATTCGGCCTGTTGTTGCAGCCTGGAGTGATGGCAGAGGTCGCCAGTTCACGGCGCTTCCGTGACTCTGGCCTATTGGCGCGGTTCCTGTACGCCATGCCTGAAAGCAACGTGGGCACGCGCAATGTTCGCCTGAATGTCCCGGTACCGACCGAGATCAAGCAAGCCTATGAGCACGGCATTTTCAGTCTGCTGGAATCCATGGGGCACCAGGTAGATGCGCCAAAGGTACTGACCTTTACACCTGAGGCTCGAGAACACTGGCTGGCGATGGCAGAGGCACTTGAGCATGCGCAGGGCGAAGGCGGCAGATACGAATCTATCTCCGACTGGACAAGCAAGTTACCCGGCGCAGTGGCACGCATCGCAGCCTTAATCGAGCTGGCAGAGGTGGGCACGCATGCGACCGAGGTCAACGCCACGGCCATGGTGCGGGCAGTGCAGCTGGCGCGGCTCCTTATCGTCCACGCACAGGCGGCATTCGCGTTGCTGGGCACGGACGGGGCCGACTCGGACGCAACGGCGGTACTGAAGTGGGCGCAAGCCAAAGACCTGAGCGAGTTCACCAGGCGCGAGGCGCAAAAGGCGCAAGAGGGCAGATTCCGAAGCCTGGAGCGGTTGCAAAAGGCGCTGGAGAGGCTGGAGACCATGGACGTGCTACGCGGCTACAAGCGGCACAACAAGGGCGCACCGCCCACCATGGCTTACCGAGTCAATCCAAAAGTGCTGTCGACATAAGCGAGATTGTCGCCAAAAACAAAAATTAACCTTTTTTCTTTCTATATCAATGACTTACGGAAACCAACACCTACCCCTATCGACAATGTCGACAAACTCGACAAAGCCAGCTTGTCAATTTCAGTCTGTCGACATTGTCGACATTGTCGAGGGGGGTCTATGCGAATGGACGATGCAGCCATGGTCGCCGCGGCATGGCAGTCACGGCATGGCCACTCGCTGCAATCGGCACTTGGTGCGGCACCAGACAACCAGGTTAACGGCTCAAAACTTTTTGGGTCCTGTCCAGCCCTTCCCAGCGCGGGTAATTCGAACCCTGTCAAAAAGCTAGTGGCTAAACTTTAAATTAGCTTAATTCAATCTACAGTTAATAACTAATAGGTAAAGACTAAAATGCCAACAATCGCAAAAGACAAAAAGCACCTGGCCGAGCTGCTGGGAGTCAGTCCGGCAAGCGTCACGCAGATGGCCAAGCGCGGCATGCCATGCCACAACCTGGAGGCGGCGCAGGCGTGGCGCGAGGCAAACCTAGACCCGGCACGGCGCAAAGGGCAGCGGCACGATCAACACTACAACCCAACCCCACCGAGACCACCGAGATCACCTCACCAGGCGAGCACGGCGGCAGCGCATGCATCGGCATTGATGGATGCTGCTGGTGGCATGCTGGAGGCGGGGCAAAGCATCGAGACCCTTATCCCTAGTCTACGGTTCGCGCTGCGCGCCGTTCCAAAGCCTGAGCGCGACACCGTGGGACTACATCTTGACGCAATGAAACTGATGGTCGCTCACGTCCTGGCGTTAGTAACGAGCGTGTGCGACGACGGAACACCGGCATGGTGCGATGGTTCCAGCATGACCGACATCGAAGCGCAAGAAGCGGGCGAGTTCTGGTACCAGGTAGCTGCTGGCGAGATGCTGGTGGCAAGTGCGCAGACTTGAGCGATAGCACAGCGCAATGCGAAGCGAACTAAACCCTAGCTGGTGGCATAGCACCCGCCCAATGGAGCCGATAGAGGCACTGCGGCAGGTCGCTGCACACCTTGACGCAGGCACGGTGGCACCACCGGCTGCGGCTCGGATTGTCTCGGGCGCGATCCGCATGTACCTGCAAGGGCACCACGACATCACGGCAAACCTTGGGCTACGCCCACGGCGCGGCGGCAGGTACGAAACCCCGACAGCGGCAGCCGCCATGCAGGACCGCAACGCGGCTATCCGAGCGCTATTTGAAAATTTAACGGGGAGCAGGTCCGACCGGATAAATCAGCTGGCTGATCTGCTGGAGAGAAAGCCAACTGCCGACGAAGATTCAAGGCCTGAAATCAAGCGTCACTTATCGTATCTGCGTACATCGCACCATGGCACAATACCGACAAGTAAGCGACAGATAATGAGACTTATAGACATTAAATAGCTTTTGATGTCATTTAAAGACATTGGGTGATGATTCGTTATCGAAAGAATCAACCCAATGCAAAACATCCCCTTCATTCAAATTGACGCGCACGGCGTGCACTTCCTGGCTGAGCGGCCAGAGCCGCATACACCCGGCCAGCACGACTACAGCAAAGACCCGTTTCGCCTTTCTGTCCTGCCTGGTCACTTGGGCATCGAGCTGCACGGCGAAAAGTTCAGCGTCAAAAAGAACCTGACAATCGACGAGGCACTGAGTCTGGTCCTGTTGTTGACCTTCGCCATTCGTGAAGAGACCTACGCGAAGGGTCTCAAATGAGCCTGACTCGAACAATCGAGTTCGGCACCATTGACCGCAGCGCAACATCCGATGCACTGATACCGGCGACGCTTGCGACCAGCGCAGGGGTTGACCGTTACGGCGTGCTGGAGGTGCTTGACTGCACCACCACCGGCGTTGACCTGAGTCGAGCGCCATTGCCCCTGATCGTGGCACATGACAACTCCAAGCTGTCCATTGGCCTGGTAGAGCAAGTCCAAGCGCGCGGCGACAAGATCACAGGCATGGTCCGGTTTTCCACCAGTCCAGAGGCGCAGCAAATCCGAGCAGACGTAGTGGCAGGCATCCACCGCAGCCTATCCGTTGGCTACAAGCTCCTGGACGCAGGCACACCAATCGACCGAGGTTTTTTGTATCGATGGCAGCCTCACGAAGTCTCAATCGTCCCCATTCCGGCTGATCCCCAATCCGGCTTTTTCCGTTCACAACCAAGTATCAACACCATGACACAGACCACTACCCAACCGACCCCGGCAACTCAAACCCGTGAAGCCGACATCCTTGCATTGTGCAAGCGCCACAGCGTGCCTGAGCTGGCCAATGGCCTGATCAGCGAAGGGGCCACTATCGAAGCAGCCCGCAGCGCGATTCTGAACGAGCTTGCGACCCGTGATGA
>JAIPCE010000304.1 GCA_021738345.1 Rhodoferax sp.
CCATGAGGTCATGGAATGCCTGGGAAAAATGCTGCAGGACAGCCAAACTGCGGGGCGCCCACCTGATGGTGCCAGCTACATCGCCTGTATCCAACGCCATGCCACGCGTGACTAAAGGAGTCCCCATGCATTCATCAAAGGCTAGTCGGGGGGTCGCGACGCTGCTGATCGCCGCCATGGCCTGGGGCCTGACGGGCTGTGGCGGGGGAAGCGGTAACGGCGCAAGCGTCAGCGCCCCCACGAACAACCCGACCAGCGACAGTGCTCAGACCTGTTCGCTCACTGAGCAAAAAACATGGTTGCGCAACTATATGGCGGACGAGTATTTGTGGTACTCCAGCTTGGGGACTCCCGATGCCACGGCCACAAGCATAGAGACTTATTTCAAATCCTTGCTCTACGCCGAAGTCGACCGCTACAGCTATGTCGAGAGCACTGCTCAGTTTGACCAGTTTTATACCGAGGGCAACTATGTGGGCTACGGCTACACCCTGGCCTGGGCCGACGCAGCCCAAACCGTACTCAAAGTGCGCTGGGTCGAGCCCCAAAGTCCCTTGGGTCTGGCGGGTTTGCAACGTGGCGAAACCATTGTGTCAATTGATGGCTATTCGCCAGCTCAGGTGGTGGCGGGTACGCCCGCACGGGTCAGCAGCCCCGGAATTCCCCGCAACTTCGTGGTCCGCGATGCGACCAATGCGGTCCGTTCGTTTACTGTGAACTCGGCCCAATACCCTTTTGTCTCGGTGCCGATCACACGCATCCTGGAGCGGAACATTGCGGGCCGCAACGTCAAGGTCGGTTACCTGGTCTACCAACAATTTGTGGATGGCAGCGCCGCCGGTCTGGCGAGCGCGTTTAGCGCCTTCGCGGCAGCGGGCATCAGTGAGCTGGTCATTGACTTGCGCTACAACGGCGGTGGCAGCATTTCGGTGGCACGCGATTTGGCCAGCATGGTCACCGGAACCGCCCGCGCTGGCAAAACCTTTGTAGAACTGCGCCACAACGCCTTGCACCCGGAGAAAAATAGTCGTTATCTCTTTGCCGCTTCTGGTGACCCCCTGCCGGCCCCGCCACTTGAAGGATTGTCGCGGGTCACCATCATCACGGCAGAAGGAACGGCGTCGGCGAGTGAGTTACTCATCAACGGACTGGCACCGTACCACTCGCTCCTTCTTGTGGGCGAGCGCACCTTCGGCAAACCCTATGGATTTTTTCCAGTGGACCATTGCAATCTGACCTATAGCGTCGTCAATTTTGAAGCCGTCAATGCGCTTGGACAAGGGGGTTTCAATACCGGCATTGCCCCGACTTGCGAGGTGCCAGACGACCTCGACCACGCCCTAGGTGACCCCGAGGAGCGCCGGCTGTCGGCCGCGTTGCATTACCTCATCCAGGGCGTGTGCCCCCCCGCTGCGTCAAGCCGGGTTGCCAGCACCCTGCGCCTTACCCAAGCCAACGCTCGAGCCAATGCTGGAGAAAATGCTTTTGGTGAAGTGCCCCGGCCGCGTCTGTGGGCGAATAGATCGTACCGTTAAAGTTTGGTTAGGGATGCGGAAATAGCTGATGGTCCGTTTACGGTGGTGCTGCCGGGATGCAGTGCGAGGCACCCTGAGTGCGGTTTGGCTTGCTTGATGAACGGAGGATAACGAGGCAATACGCCCGGCAGTGCCACCAGAGACGGCACATTGGCTGTCGCTGCAGCCCTTAGACGCGCTTTAGCGGAAGCGGCTGTCTGGTACGGTCTTGAGTTCGGTGGGCAAGCCACCCATGTAGTTGGCCAACTCTTTTAACTCTGACAGGCTGAATTGCTTGGCAATGCCACCCATGATGGGGTTGTCACGGCCGATCATCGGATTATTTTCAGTTTTATACGACTTGAGCGCTACATAAAGGTAGTCGCTGTACTGGCCGGCAATTTTGGGGTAACTCGGATCAACTGGCTTACTAAAGCCCTCGCCGTGGCAAGACACACACGCTCCTTTGGTGACCAACTCCATGGCTTTGGCGGAACCTTCGGTAGCCTTGCCTGCTGCTACCGGCTCGGCAGCACCACTGGCGGCGTAAAAAGCGGACACGTCGGCAATATCCTGGTCGCTGAGTGAGTCGGCAATACCGCGCATGGTGGGGTGCTTACGCTCACCTTTTTTGTAGGCATTGAGGGCCGAGCTGATGTACTTGGCGCCCTGGCCCGAAATCTTGGGCACCTTGTGAATTTCGGGGAAGCTGGCCTGGTAGCCCACAATGCCGTGGCAACCAATGCACATCGCAACTTTCTTCTCACCAGATTTGAGGTCCCCCACTTTTTCCTGCCCATGGGCGGACAACATGGTCACAGACGCGACAAGCAGCACGGACAGAGAGGGCAAGATTTTTTTCATTTTGCGATGACAATTAGAAAAGTATTGATTTAGGTCTAAATTTGATTATATAGACCCAGAAACCCCGGTCCAGCGATCTCGTTTGCTGGTTTGTCTTGTCCACCACATCGCCTGACCTTCCACATTATGAAATTTCACGGAACCAAAAACTACGTTGCCACGCAGGACCTGATGCTGTCTGTCAACGCCAGCATCACCCTGCAACGCCCCCTGCTAGTCAAAGGCGAGCCAGGAACCGGCAAAACCATGCTGGCCGAGGAAGTGGCGCAAGCGCTGTCCATGCCGCTGCTGCAGTGGCACATCAAATCCACCACCAAGGCGCAGCAGGGTCTGTACGAATACGATGCAGTGAGCCGCCTGCGCGACTCGCAACTGTCCGATGTCGATGGTGGCGAACGGGTCAAGAATATTCACAACTACATCGTCAAAGGGGTGTTGTGGCAGGCCTTTACCGCAGATCGGCCGGTGGCCCTGTTGATCGATGAAATCGACAAAGCCGACATCGAATTTCCCAACGACTTGCTGCGCGAAATCGACCGCATGGAGTTCTATTGCTACGAAACCCGCGAACTCATCCGGGCGCGCCACCGGCCGCTGGTGTTTATTACCTCCAACAACGAAAAAGAGCTGCCTGACGCCTTTCTGCGGCGCTGCTTTTTCCACTACATCAAATTCCCCGATACCGCCACCATGCAAAGCATTGTGGATGTGCACTTTCCGGGCCTGAAGAAAGAACTGCTGACGGCCGCCATGAAGACTTTTTATGACGTGCGCAACCTGCCCGGCCTGAAAAAAAAGCCCTCTACCAGCGAGCTGCTCGACTGGCTCAAGCTGCTGCTGGCCGAAGATATACCACTCGAAGCCCTGCAATCCAAAGACGACAAAATGGCCGTGCCCCCGCTGGTGGGTGCGCTGCTCAAAAACGAGCAGGACGTGACCCTGTTCGAAAAGCTGATGTTCATGCAGCGCCACAACCGTTAAGCCCTGCACCACCATGAAGCACTTTCCCCTGCTGGAAGGCGTGTCAGATGCCATTGGCTTTGTCGGCGGCTCCCTGATCGGATTCTGGATCGGCCAGCTGCTGGGTTTCGACTTCTTTTCGACAGTGAGTAATTGCGATTGAATATGGCTTTCGTAGAACCTGTCACCCTATCCGGCCGGGGCATTGACTTGGTGCCCTTGGACCTGTCGCACGAGGCGGGCCTGCAAGCCGCTGCGGCCGACGGAGAACTCTGGAACATTCGCGTTACCTCGGTCCCCAGACCGGAGGACATGCGCAAGTACATTGAAGATGCCCTGACCATGCGGGACGCTGGCAACCGCTTGGCCTTTTGTGTGCTGGAGTCTGCCAGCCAGAAGGTGCTGGGCTGCACCAGCTACCACGACATCGTTTCCCCAATAAAGCGGCTGGAGATCGGCTGGACCTGGTATGCCCAGAGTGTGCAGCGCAGCCATGTCAACACGACCTGCAAATTGCTGTTGATGACCCACGCCTTTGACACCCTGGGCTGCCTGGTGGTGGGCTGGCGCACCGACAATTTCAACTTCAGGTCTCAGGCTGCGATCGAGCGTTTAGGTGCTAAAAAGGACGGCGTGCTACGCGGCCATGCCCTGCGCCGCGACGGCACCATCCGTGACACGGTCATGTACAGCATGCGCGCCGGTGAGTGGCCCGAGGCGCGGGCGCAATTGCTTTATTTGCTGGACAAGCCACGCCCCGAAAGGTAAATATATGCTGCTAGATTTTTTCTACACCCTGCGCTCGGCCAAGCTGCCGATCTCGGTCAAGGAATACCTGACCCTGCTCGAAGCTTTGCAAAAAGGTGTGGTAGGCCCGAATACGCCTGCGCGTGAGGATGACTCCGAGCCCAGCGGCTACAAGATTGACGACTTTTACTACCTGAGCCGCACCACCCTGGTCAAGGACGAAAAACACTACGACAAGTTTGACCGCGCCTTTGCAGCCTACTTCAAAGGCGTGGAAATGGTCGCCGACTTCACCAAAGAAATCCCGCTGGAGTGGTTGCGCAAAAACCTGGAGCTCAACCTGAGCCCCGAAGAAATTGCCAAGATCCAGAAAATGGGCTGGGACGAGCTCATGGAAACGCTCAAAAGGCGCTTTGAGGAGCAAAAAGAGCGCCACGAGGGTGGCAGCAAATGGATAGGCACGGGTGGCACCTCGCCGTTTGGTGCCTATGGCCAAAACCCGCAGGGCATTCGCATTGGCCAGGACAAGGGGCGCAACAAGAGCGCGGTCAAGGTCTGGGATCAACGCGCCTACAAGGACTATGACGACACCCAGGAGCTGGGCACGCGCAACATCAAGGTCGCGTTGCGTCGTCTGCGCAAATTTGCCCGCGAAGGCCATGAGCTTGAGCTCGACCTCGACGACACCATCAAGTCGACTGCCGCCAACGCCGGCTGGCTGGACATCAAGATGATCCCGGAGCGGCACAACAATGTCAAAGTACTGCTGCTGATGGACGTCGGTGGCACCATGGACGAGCACATTGCCCGGGTCGAAGAGCTGTTCAGTGCGACCAAGACCGAGTTCAAGCACCTCGAGTTCTATTATTTCCACAACTGTGTCTATGACTTCATGTGGAAAAACAACCGCCGCCGTTTCGCCGAAAAGTTCGCCACCTGGGACATCATTCGCAAGTACAACAAGGACTACAAACTGATCTTTGTCGGTGACGCGACCATGAGTCCGTATGAAATTTTGCAGCCCGGTGGTAGTGTGGAATACAACAACGAAGAGCCTGGAGCCGAGTGGATTGCGCGCCTGACCAATGCATTTCCCAAATTCGCCTGGGTCAACCCCGAGCCCCAGGGTGTCTGGCAATACCGCCAAAGCATCAGCGTGATTCAGCAGCTGGTTCAGCAACGCATGTACCCCTTGACCATCAAAGGCCTGGAAGAGGCCATGCGACAACTGACCAAATGACGCGGTGGGTGGCGTGGTGCTGGGTGTGGGCGCTGGCAGGGCTGGCTGCATCGGGTGCGCTGGCGCAGAAGTCGGCAACGCCGCCGCTGGACGCTCCCGCTGCGTCCGAGTCTTCCACGCAACGCGCCCAAGCGGCCTTTGTGCTGCAGATTGAGGCCCCGGACGACATCAAAACCCTGCTCGAAAAATACCTGGAGCTGGTGCGCTTTCGCGCGCTGCCGGACCTGACCGAAGCGGAGTTGGCTCGGCTGGCGCTCGAAGCGCCCAACAACATCAGGGAACTGGTCGCCACGCTGGGCTATTTTGCGCCCGAGGTAGCGGTCGATGTCCAGACCGGGGGCGACAGTGGCTCGCGTTCGACGTTTTCGATTCGCGTCACTCCGGGACAGGCAACCAGGGTCTCGGAGGTCGACATTAGCCTGGCAGATGCCGCTACGGCCTCGCCCGAAGCGCAACAGCGGCGTGAGGAAATTGCTGACCAATGGTCGCTGATCCCGAC
>JAIPCE010000012.1 GCA_021738345.1 Rhodoferax sp.
CAGCAACCAGCCAGAACCCGAGCCTGCCAAAGACTGGCTGCTGGATGTGCGCATGCGTGCCAAGCTGTTTCGGGCAGATTCCACCTCGCTGTTGCTGGAAGACCTGGGGCTATTGACACTTAGCTTGCGCCAACACCTCAAGGACCGAGCCAAGTTTTTCCGGTCCAAAGAGCGCCAAGACCGCCTGAAACGTTTGCTCTTGCCCAATGACAGTGCCATGGACCTGGATCGCAAGATGCTCGCGGTGTTGACCCGTGCGGATCGCCCTGAATTGTTTGCCATGCTGCAGCAAATCTACGGTGCATGGGTTGCCGATGACATTGCAGACCTGTCAGCAGTGCCAAAAGTCTGGCAAGACATCGCCGCTAATGAGCTCACCGCATCGTTTTGGGCCTTGGTGCAAGAGCATTTTGGCTATGCCGATGCTCAACCCAGCTTGCGTGACCTCTTGCTGCGTGTTCTGGTGACAGACTTTTGCCGGTCTCTGGATGCCCAAGCGCCTCGCCAACTGGTGCACCTGGTGTTGCCTGATCGCGCTTTGGCAGCCAATGCCTCGGTGTTTGCCTCGCGTTGGCGATCGGACCTGGCGCATTTTGCCTCCTACAACGCCTTGGCCAGTGCCATCGCTAAAGAGCTGGACCTGGGCACCTTGTTGATGGGCTTTAGCGCCGAGCAGCTTGCCGACTCCATGACCTTTGAAGACGCTGAACTGCGTGTGGTGCAAGACCTCAAACAGCGCATTGTGGGCGGTGCCGGGGCCAATATGGATGCGGTACGTGCCTTGATGGCAAGGCGGCGCGATGGCCATTGGGCCAATCCCCTGATGGCAAGTGCCAATGAACGGACCAGGGCTCTGACCGCTTGTTATGACGCACTCACGGCAGCGGCAGACTTCTTTGCCCTGAAGGCAGAACACGGTGACGGATTCAGCTTTGCCGATGCTGGAGCTGCGTTTGAGCACTATCGTGATGCACTGTTCCGGTTCGATCAGTTGTACCGCAACTTCCAGGTGGCAGCCGATGCCGTGGAACCCATGGGTTGGGCGGTTTTGCATGGGCTACGGCAAACCATTGAAGGCGTTTATTCCGGTTGGTACATCCCGCAGTTGAGTGTGGCGTGGGAGAAAGTGCTGGAAGGACCCCAAGGCTTGCTTCGCAACTGGTATCTGTCAGGGGTGGCACGGCAACAGCATTTCTTTGAGAACAAGGTGATGCCGCTCTTTGATGGCAGCACCAAGCGGGTGTTTGTCATCATCTCCGATGCCTTGCGCTTTGAAGTGGCCCATGAGTTGACCCAGCACATCAAGAGCAAAAACCGCTTTGTGGCCTCGTTGGATGCCATGCTGGGTGTGTTACCCAGTTACACCGCTTTGGGGATGGCTGCTTTGCTACCGCACAAAACCTTGGCTTACAAGGAAGGTGTCCATCTTGATGTGCTGGCCGATGGTCACTCGGTGGCATCGCTAGAGCAACGCAACGAACACCTCAAAGCCTTTGGTGGTATGGCGATCAAGGCAGAAGACCTGATGGCTTTGGGCAAGGACAAGGGCCGGCAATGGGTCAAAGACCAGCGACTGGTCTACATTTACCATGACCGCATCGACATGACCGGCGACAAGCAGGCCTCAGAGACCAAGACCTTTGAGGCGGCGGCCAAGACGATTCAGGAGTTGGTCCAGCTTTTGGGCTTTGTCATCAATTCGCTCAATGGCTCCACCGTGTTGGTCACCGCAGACCATGGCTTCATGTACCAAGAATCTGCCCTGGATGAGGCTGACAAGTCCACGCTGGACGACAAGCCCTCTGGAACCCTCAAAGCCAAGAAGCGCTATTTGCTGGGTCGCAATTTGGGTGCGACTTCCAAGGCATGGTCGGGCAATACTGCAGTCACCGCTGGAACGATGCCTGTCGCAAGCCTGGATTTTTGGGTACCCAAGGGAGCAAGCCGCTTCCACTTTGCCGGGGGTGCACGTTTTGTGCACGGTAGCGCCATGCCACAAGAGGTGGTGGTACCGGTTATCAGCGTGCGCGTGAGTGAGTCAGACAGTGCCAAAACCCGGTACGTGAGCGTAAGCCTGTTGGGCAGCGTCAACAAGGTGGTGACCAACACCCAAAGATTTGAGTTCATCCAGACCGATGCGGTCAGCGAGAGAATCTTGGCCAGAACGGTGCAGGTGTCTCTGCGAGATGCCCAAGACGGCGACAAGCCGATCAGCGATGTGCAAAGCATCACCTTTGACAGCACTTCACAATTGCTGGATGAACGTAAACGTTCCATCTATCTGACCGTGCTTGCAGGTGCGCATGATCCCAGCAAACACTATGACCTGGTGCTGCGCGATGGGTCCAGCAAGGTGGAAATCCTGCGCGTTCCCATCAAGGTGGATCTCGCCTTTGGCAATGATTTTTGAGAATTCTGCATGACATCGATTCCTACCCCAACCCCGACTGAACCTGTGGCCGACAGCAGTCTGGACGCGCTTCTGAACACCCACTTTGCCGGCAAGGTGGTGCGCAAAGACCTGACCAAGCTTATCAAGGAAGGTGCCAATGTGCCGGTCTATGTGCTGGAGTACCTGCTGGGCATGTACTGCGCAAGCGCCGACGAGGGGGTGATTCAAAACGGCATGACCAACGTCAAACGCATCCTCAGCGAAAACTATGTGCGTCCCGACGAAGCCGAAAAGGTCAAGTCCAAGGTGCGTGAGAGCGGCACCTACAAGGTCATCGACAAGATCACACTGCGGCTCAACGAGAAGCGCGACGTGTACGAGGCTCTGTTGTCCAACCTGGGGGTCAAGAACGCCGAGATTTCTGACACCTACGCCCGTTTGTACGAAAAGCTGTTGGTCGGTGGCATCTGGTGCATCGTCACCCTCAAATACCAGTTTGAAGAGGACCAAAAGGGCTCACCTTTTGCGGTGACCGAGCTCAAGCCGATCCAGATGCCCAATATGGACATGGCCGCGCTATTCGAAGCCCGCAAAGCCTTTAGCGACGAACAATGGATAGACGCCCTGATCCGCTCCACCGGCATGGAGCCTAGCCACTTTAGGGAGCGGGCCAAGTGGCATTTGCTGGCCCGCATGATTCCCCTGGTGGAGAACAACTACAACTTTTGTGAGCTCGGTCCACGCGGCACCGGAAAAAGCCACATCTACAAGGAGATTAGCCCCAATAGCATTCTGGTCTCGGGTGGTCAGACCTCGGTGGCCAACCTGTTTTACAACATGGGTGCGCGCAAAGTGGGCTTGGTCGGGCTGTGGGATGTGGTGGCGTTTGATGAGGTGGCCGGCATTCACTTCAAAGACCATGACGGCGTGCAAATCATGAAGGACTACATGGCATCAGGCTCCTTTAGCCGGGGCCGGGAGTCGATCAACGCCAGTGCATCCATGGTGTTTGTCGGCAATATCAACCAAAGCGTGGAGTCACTGGTAAAGACCTCGCATTTGCTGGCACCGTTTCCCGAAGCCATGATTGATTCTGCGTTTTTTGACCGTTTCCATGCCTATGTGCCGGGCTGGGAGATACCCAAGATGCGACCGGAGTTCTTCACCAACCAATACGGCCTGATCGTCGATTATCTGGCCGAGTACCTGCGGGAGATGCGCAAACACAGCTTTGCCGATGCCATTGACAAGTGGTTCAAGCTGGGCAACAACCTCAACCAGCGCGACACCATTGCTGTGCGCAGAACGACTTCAGGCCTGTTGAAACTGGTGTGCCCCAATGGTGAATACACCAAGGAGTCGGTACGCAAATGCCTGGAATACGCCCTGGAGGCTCGTCGCCGGGTGAAAGAACAGCTCAAGAAGATTGGTGGCATGGAATTCTTTGATGTGCATTTCAGCTATATCGACCTCGAAGATGGTGTTGAGCGCTTTGTCACCGTGCCCGAACAATCCAGCGGTGCCCTGGTGCCAGAAGGACGCTTGCAACCCGGAACGTTGCACACCATCAGCATGGGCACCTCGGAAATGCCGGGCATTTACCGCATCGAGATCCAATCGATTGCGGGCACTGGCAAGGCCAACGTGTCAGGTGTGGCCCCACGAGAGGCAGTAAGGGTGGCGTTTGACTACTTCAAGGCCAACTGCTCGCGGGTGAGTGCGTCCATCAAACCTGGTGAGCGGGATTTTCATACGCACCTGGTCGAGCTCCAACACACCGGCGCTCCCCAGGCGTTCACGCTGGCCAGCTTTATTGCGTTTTGCTCTGCCGCATTGACCAAACCTGTGCAATCCCAATTGGCCGTGATGGGTGACATGAGCCTGGGCGGAACCATCGTGCAGGTCCGCAATCTGGCCGAAAGTCTGCAGGTGGCCTTTGATGCCGGTGCTAAACGGATATTGCTGCCCATGTCCAGCGTTACCGATATTCCAAGCGTACCGGGTGAGCTCTTTGCGAAGTTCCAGACCAGCTTTTACTCTGACCCGGTGGATGCGGTGTTTAAGGCACTGGGGGTGGAGTGAAGATGGTAATACCGATTAGTGATCAATCAGTGCTCGCACAAAGCCACTTCACAGTCGGATTAATTCTCCTTGTGCCGTGTACGCTCGGCCATCAAGGTGCACTTAGGAGTCGAGCAACAATAACTTGAACAGTCTGGACGTACTGGCGGGCGCACTGCGTCGTTGCAAACCGCTTGTGCAGCCAAGCTGCACGGCGCGCTTTGCGCCTCGCATTGCATACCTCCAGTACGCCCATCTTTGTCCAACTTATTATTGCTCGACCCCTTAATCATGCGCTTAACCGGATGTTGCCATCGGTTTCAACGATTCTTAGGGTATCCCGAAGTCCTTGTATGGCCAGCCCAACCCGAGCTACGGCTGGCGCGGTCGCCGATGACATACCTACAAGGCGGCATACGGAGCGGGCTACGTCTTGGCGGGGTGCGCTGCCAGCCTGGTGCAGCACCTGCAAAACAATCGCAGATATTTCTTCCAGGCAAACCTCATCAATATGCCGTTTGGACGCGGCAGTGTGATCAGCAATGCGAAAGTGACTGAGAGAGGCAGGCTGCACTGATTTCGGCCAGTAAAAGGTCGTCGAGTTTTCGTAGGTCTTGCTTGCCGCAGTAGGCAGCAATGCTTTTAGCCGCTCGACAATTCGCGAGCCTGTGCGCTCGAGGCCCCATGCTCGGAACACCTTTCTGAACAAAACCGCCTCAGAGAGAGGGCCTTCGACCTCTATGACCTGTGCCAATTGCTCAGCAAGCAACGCACCGCTGCTGAACGCGTAGAAGGCGTTAGCACCTCTGCTGCTCAAAGTCACCGGACCAAAAATTGGCATGGCTTCGACCGCAAGCTGACGTTCCTCTGGCGCGGGCGGGTGCGGCGCAGATTCCGGTTCCTCGTTCTGAACAACTTCTACCGTAGCTTCGTCAGCGGTTCGCTCTCCATCTTGCATAAAGGCCTGCAGCCGTTCAAGAATTTTCTTTACTTCACCTTCGGGATTGAGCCACCAGTCAGTGGACCAAATTCTGTGAATGCGCCAGCCAAGACCTTCCAGAACGTGTTGGCGCAATCGGTCTCTGTCCCGTGCCGTGGCACCCGAGTGATAGGTACGCCCATCACACTCGATGCCAACCAGGTAGCGTCCGCGCGCCCTTGGGTCAACTACGCCAATATCAATGCGGTAACCTGAACAGCCGACTTGAGGGTGTACTTCCCAATTGTGGCTGCGCAATAACTCGATGACTGCAGTCTCGAAGGGACTATCCGGAGCCGAGCCAGTGGGCATGCGCTGCTCAACCAAAGCATGTGGTCCTTTGATTGCGAATTCAAGGTAGTGCTTCAAGTCTCGAACTCCGGCTGCACGCACTTTCGCGAGTTCGATTTGCTCAGGCATGAGCGAGCTGTAAATGACCACGGCTTCGCGAGCGCGGGAAATGGCAACATTCAATCGGCGATGCCCACCCTCGCCATTGAGGGGACCAAAGTTCATGCTGGTCTTGCCAGTTGCATCAGGTCCGAAGGTAATGGAGAAGAAGATGACGTCCCGCTCATCGCCTTGCACGTTCTCTAGATTTTTGATGAACAAGGGCTCATGCGAACGTGCGGCGATTGCACGGTCTAGCTCCAGGTTTGTCCGGCGACGGGCATCTAACAGTGTCTCGATGAGTGCCTGCTGCGGTTGGTTGAAGGTGACCACACCAATGGTGAGATGAGCTTTTGCAGGCGTCAGATAGTGCGTTTCAATTCCCTTGACGATGGCCTCTGCCTCAATTCGATTTGTGCGGGTGGCACCACGGTCGTAGACTCCATTGACCCGCTCAAATTTGACAGCGACATCATCCGTAACTGGCGACGGGAAGGTGACCAAGCAGGAGTCGTAATAGCGGACGTTGCTGAAAGTAATGAGACTTTCATGGCGGCTGCGATAGTGCCATTGCAAGCTCAGGCGGTTCATGCCCGCACCGAGACACTCGTCCAGAATGCTTTCAAGGTCTTCTACCTGTTCGTCCCCCGCGCCATCACTGTCGGTCGACTTGCCGAAAAAATTAGTTGGAGGCAGCTGCTTGGGGTCCCCGACTACAGCCAATTGTTTTCCACGCGCAATCGCACCGACGGCGTCCCACACCGGGATTTGGGAGGCCTCGTCAAACACCACCAGGTCAAATGGAGCATACCCAGCGTCCAGATACTGGGCAACCGACAACGGAGACATCAGCAGGCAAGGCTTGAGTTTTGGGAGTAATGTGGGCAAGCCTTGGACCAACTGGCGTACAGGCATGTGTTTGCGCTGCTTTTGAAGCTCCCGCCTCAAGCGGCCGAGTTCACTGTCTGCCCCGACCATCGCCCCGGTCGCCGTGGGAATTCGACCAGACAAAGTGGCAACGATGTATTTCTCGGTCAACTTCTGGAATTTGGTGTCCGCCTGACGGAATTCGCGAATCTTGCGCGCATGGTCGGCGCTGGAAAACTCGCGCAGGATGGGGTCAATGTCCAGAACCTTCTTCAGCCACCAGTCGCAATAGCTGAAATTAAAGTGTGCTTCCAGGTCCGGCAATTCGACTGCACCCGCTTCCAGGCTGGAAACCAGGCCTTGAAGCCCCTGTGACAGAGCCTTGTCTCGCACATTGCGCCACAGGCACCAAGCGCGCAGCTTCTGCTTGGCCAAATTCCACCCAATAAGCACACCTTGAATACGCGCCAAAGCGCCGTCAGCGCCCGGAGGACCTGACAAGGGCTGGCCCGGCTGTGCAAGCGCGTCCAGGACATCATTCTTCTGGCGCACCTCACGCCAGGCATCCCGATACGCAAGCAGCGCCCGTCCGACAGAACCTGATGTTGCCAAGTGGGCTCGGTTTTCAGTTACCAAGGCTTGGAGGCTCAAGCGCAAGGCACTGATGACCCGAGGGTCTGTGCCCGCGACCTGGGTGACTGCATCCGAGAATTTCTGCGCCCAGAGTGCGTGGGCAGTCAGTGCGGACCAGTCTGTTTGTATGCCGTCATACGCACCCTGTAGTAGGGCTTGCGCCTCGGCGTGCATGGATACCAGAACTTGGTCTTCGTCATTGACATCCGCCAAAGCATCAATCATGGACTCAGTCTGTTGGGCTGTTGGGCGAAGACCGTCCGTCCGAAAAGCAAGCAGTCTGCCGAAGACAGCTCTTTTTGCAAACCACGACTTCGGCCACCACGCCAATTTGGCTTGAGCCCACTGCGCCTTCAAATCTGCCGCATTCAGCTTTGCAAGCTGTGGTGTCCACCCGGGGCCTGCACGTTCCCAATGGGCGCTGCGTGCTGTCCCGTGCTTGGCCAGTGACTGCACCAAGGCTCGTACGCGGATGTCATGCGCCTGTCTTGCAAGACACTCTGGGACTTTTGGTGCTGCCAGTAGCACGTCAGCAAGTTGGTCGAGGGCGGCATAACCCTCTAGGCTCAGTCCCGATGTCGGATGTTTGATGAAATCACCAACAACTTGGGATTTATCCGTTAAGGATTGGATGGCTGTGTCTAGCAATTTGGCTGCAGAACCAAGCGCGTCGCTCCAGCTGGGCGACCACTCTGATTTTCCAATATGGGCAAGCGGATGGCCACTTAAGGGACCAAGGTCTTGCGCCATGGCAGACATACGCCGAGACGTTTCGCGCAGTCCTTCGAGCTTTTCCGCTGAATGGGCAAATGCATCAGGCCAAGGCATAGAAGATGGCACTTGGCCTGAACACTCTATGCAGGTCCCTATGGCCGAGAAGACGGTCAAACCGTTGGGGTAGTCCTTGTGTAAGGCAGCTACCAACCCATTCAAGTCCTGTCGCAGTTGCCCCAATCGTTCCGCTTCGCGCGCCCAGTCGCTGGCGGTGCGCTCGGCTGTGGTATCAAGTGCCCGTCCGAGTTGCTGCAACACTTCGACTTTTCTTGCCTTGGACGAGTGAAGTTCCAGACAGAAAGGACCCAAGCCAATGTCATTCAACCTGCGGTGTACTACCTCGAGTGCAGCCATTTTCTCCGACACAAACAATACCGTCTTGCCCTTGGCCAAGTTGTGCGCAATCAGGTTGGTGATGGTCTGGCTCTTACCGGTGCCTGGCGGGCCTTCAAGCACCAAATCACGGCCCACGTCTATGGCGCAAATTGCCTTCAGTTGGGAAGAGTCTGACAGCAATGGTGTCAGGATGTCTTGTGGCGGATGCGTTGCATCGAGTTGGTCGAATTCACCACGATTGCTTTCACGGGCAAAGGCCTCTCCAGGGTTTTCAATTAAGTGCTTGACGACGCGGTTGGACTTTAGCTGCTCGGTGCGGTCCTGCAGGTCTTTCCACATGAGGTGCTTCTTGAAGGAGAAGATACCTAGATGGGCCTGTTCGAGAACCTCCCACTTTGCAATCTCACGCACCGCGAGCCGGAAGGACTGAAGGACTTTGGAAACATCAATACCCTTGTCATCGGTCGCAACAATATCCAGGCCTGCAATGCGCAACTCAAAACTGTTCTTAAGCAGTTGCAAAAGAGTGGGATTGACAATGGCTTCGTCATCGTGCCGGCGCATCCGAAATCCAGAGCGAACGGATTGGCGCTCAAGAGTTACGGGGACCAGCAGAATGGGGGCCAGGTGTTTTGACTCAGCCTCCTCAGTTTCAGTCCACTCAAGCAGGCCAACAGCCAGGAAAAGGGTATTCGCACCGCCTTCTTCCAATCCCGTTCGGGCTGCATTGAAGATTGTCAACAGAATGCCGTCCAGCAAATCTTGGTTGATGTTGGCCAGAAGCTCCTTGTTTGCAAGGGCCTCCAAAGCCATGTCGTCCAGGGCGGTGCGGCCACTCTTGCTTGCATGGACCTTAGCGGAGCGAGGGTCATTGCCCTCCATGATTGCAGGAAGCGGGCGAATCTTGAACTCGGAGCCATCCGAAAGTGCATCCTCCAGGCCAGTCAGGTTTGGTGCAATGAATTGAAGCGTTGACTTGGTCGACTTGAAATTCAGGAGTCGATTGCGAAGTGTCAAATCAAGGAGCTTGGACTTCCAGTTTGAGAGCCGCCCTTCTGGTGTGTCGTCGAAATCGAGCTTGATGGGTGTCAAGAACTCTGGGTCCAAAGTCGGCATTAAAGGCGTGGCTTCGATCGCGCTAGGCGCTTGAGCGTCGTCGGGCGAGAGCAGCTTTGTCGGGGCTGAACGGGAGGGCAGCGGCTTGATCTGAACTTCACGAGCGCGGTGAATGTCGACTGCGTATCGGAAAGTTTCATTTTCCTGCAGATGCTCATTCCCCCGTTCCAGAGCGATGCGCAGCGACATACGACGGGTGTGGTGTTGTGCAACACCGGTCGTCTCGAAGGCCAGAAACTCACCGCTGTCGACTCGTTTTCGGACCGCCTGAATATCGTCTTGCAGCGGGTCTGGAAAGCAGGCCGAGTGCAACCACACGCCAACCCAGGCGTGGCCCTCCTTAAAAAGCACCACTGGCCGCAATCCAGCCTGTTCAAGACAGGAGCAGAAGAGCATGGTGAGGTCCAAGCAGGTTGCAACCCGACCCTCAAGGATTCGGTCGGGCGTGCGTATCTTCTGGCCGTCGGTGCCAAAAGAAGCAGGCGGCTCTGCGTACTGAAGGTTTTCTGCGGAAATCGTGCTGTAGATAGCCGACACTTGCTTCCAAACGACATCCCGGCTTTTTGACTGGTAGCCATTCATCGATAGTTCGTTGTACTGAGACCGGAGCAACTTTGATGACTTGCCGATAAGAACATCAATGGCCGGGTTGTTGGGCATGCAGAATGCCGCCAGCAGCTCGGGCAATGCCCTGGTCCCAGCCCACTGGTCGTAAGCCAACACTTGGATGGCGTTGGACTTGTTGGCTAGTTCAATGGAGTCAAGCAGTACGGATACGATGACCGAAGCATTGATTGATTCCTGCAGGTCGGCCAAGTAAGAGTGGTCTGGCCGAAGGTCGATGGGGGAGATTTGGCGCGTTTCTCCCGAAGCTAACCGGTCAAAGCGCAACTTCGTAGCTTGCGCAAATCCAGGATTACAGACAACGAGTACCTCAAGTCCCTCAAGCATGGCATTGCCGTGGTTGGTAAGGCGCAGGGACCTGATCACCGGGACAGAGTTTTGAATAGATGCGTACCCAAGGGTCACATCGGATTCAATTTCTATCGCTACGTTCTCTGGAGCAACTTCTGCTGAAGTACTCGCCTTATTGCTCACAATCTCCATTAAATCGACCCCTTCGGCATTTGGTATCCATAGCGCAAAACTGATTGGTTTTGCCGTCAGTCGGATTCTGATGGTAATTCATTTTCTTGATTGCAGGCCTTCAGTTGGACAGAAAAAAGCTTGGTGGCTCACCGTTTCCCGTGTACAGGGTAAAACCATCGACCAGCGCAATTAATTCACGAAAGTCACACGCGAGCTCAGCTTTGGCCTCCGAGGTACCAATTTTTCCTTGACTATAGAGCAATAGCGTTTCTTCGTGCTCTGCAGTTAATTGGCGAGTTCGCCGTTCTGCCATCTTGCTTCTGGCGTTCACTAAATTCATGAGTTCACTATATACCCATTCTGGGAAAAATAACCAAGCACCCGATTATCAAGGACCAACCTGATTCGCTCCACCATACCAATGCCAAAGAATTCACCAAATCTGTTCTTGATCTCTGTTGTACTGAATGTCTTCATCGAATGATCTCTGTACTGCTATTTATACCGACATTACTCACATATTAAATAATTTATGCCAAGCCTCGTCCAACGAGGTGCACAACCACAAGTCCGCCATTTCTGTCTACAGTCCATGGCACTTGGCAGATTTAAGAGGATTTTATGAGCACAGCGACGTTGAGGGCTTAATCTGTGGCTGGTTTATCTGCGACCTCGGTGCTGGGGGGCGAGCCCGTGTTGCACGCAGTTCCGAGCTCGGTGCTTGAACCTAGATTCCTCAGTTGACCGCTTACTTTTGTTGGTAACTCCGCATGAACACTTACTTTATTGGCCTTGTAGGGTGTCACCTTTTGGGTGACAGCGCTACGTGCCCGATTGAGCCGCTGGCAACGCGCCTGGGTCGTTGTTCCTCCTAGCAGGCAGTAGCTTGCAGCGTCGTCTCGCCTACCCAGACAATCGGCTTTTTGTAGGCTGCCCACGGCCGCCAGCAGCCCACTCGGGCACGTCCAACTGAGGAATTTTAGGTAATCCTCAGTATATCTACGGACTACCTTTAGTCAAATCTCCGGCGTCCCGCCAAGGGTCAATTGATATAAGCATCTCAAGGTCAAAGTCCAAAGCCAAAACACCCCCGCTTCGTGAAAACCCTTTCCCGCCGTCGACAGCATCTTTGGCGCTCACAGTCAGCCAACATTGCGCAGTCGCCCGCCATCGATCTGCATCGACACGCGTTTGCAAACCGGCTATGTGGTCGCTTTGCACATCCAAAAAGAAGGAAATGAGCGCTCGGCTGGCATTGTCAGGGTTGGCGTATACGTCAAAGCGTGCCATATCAAAACTCGCGACGGCCATCACCCGCAGATTGACCCCAATTACGGTATTGAGCGAGTGGAAGGCCGTGCTGGGCAATGTGGTCGTTGTAGGCTGCAATCGCTTCCTGGTTGTCTTCGTTCCACTTGGCCCAATAGCGGCGCCGAACTTCATCGGCCAACAATTCATTGACCGTTTGCGACAGGTTCATGCCCAATTGACGAGCGGCATCCAACAAGCCGGTATTCAATGACAAATTCGTTGCCCTTCTGGGCGAGCTGTCAAACTTCAACATCGTTACACCTTATCAACTATGCGCAAACTATATGCGCATGGCACTTTGATTTTGTTTGCGTACACAGGAACGTTGTCGCCTTATGCGGCACGACGCTTTTGTGCATCGACAAGGCAGCTTGCAACAGCCGTGTTACACTTATTGTAATTGAGCAATTACAAAACCAATGACGCAACCCAAACGCCCCAAACTTGCGACCGAAGTGCGGCAGGCCAGCCTGATGGAGGCGGCGTTGCGGCTGGCAGCGCGCCATAGCCCTATGCACATCACCACCGCGGATCTGGCACGTGAGGTGGGTCTGACGCAGGGGGCGGTTTTTCGGCACTTTGCCAGCAAGGAGTCGATCTGGACTGCGGTCATGGATTGGACGACCGCGCAACTGATGGCACAGTTGCGTGCTGCGGCCGATTCGGCTTCGCCCGCTGGCAGCGGTGCCCAACCGCTAGCGGCGCTGCGGGCGGTGTTTCTTGCCCATGTGGCGTTTGTGGTGGAGTATCCGGGCGTGCCACGCGTCATCTTTCAGGAACTGCAACATGCCGAGGACTCGGCCTTACGCGCCAAAGTGCGCGGCCTGATGCAGCAGTACCGCGCGTTGCTCGCCGAGCTGCTGGCCCAGGCCCAGGCGCAACAGCTGCTGCAACCCGGCACCGATTTGCAGGCCGCAGCGGTGCTGCTGATTGGTTCCGTGCAAGGGCTGGTGATGCAGTCCATGCTGGGCGGCCGGGTGGACACCTTGGCTGAACAAGCGCCAGGTGTCATCTCTATTTATCTGCGTGGACTGACTGCAAAGGATCCCACTTGAAACCCCGTTTCATCACCGTTCGTCGCCTGGGCCTCGGTGCCCTGGTCTTGCTCGTTTTGGCAGCACTGGCGTTTGTTTTGACCCGCACCGGTCCGCTGGCCGCGACCCGCGTCACCGTTCAGACGGTCAAGGAGGCAAGCCTCACGCCCGCCATCTTCGGCATTGGCACGGTCGAGGCCCGGCGCAGCTGGATGCTCGGGCCGACGGTCGCCGGGCGGGTGCTCAGCGTCAAGGTCGACGTGGGCGACAGGGTCAGGGCCGGGCAACTGCTGGCTGAAATAGACCCGGTCGATCTCGACCAGCGGCTTGCCGCGCTGGATGCCGCACTAGAGCGCGCCCGCAACGGGCAACGCGCTGCGCAAGCCCAGGTAGCGGACGCGAACGTACGGCGCGAGTTGGCCAGCCTCAATGCCAAACGCAACCAAGACCTGGCCGCACAAAACTTTATCAGCGCGGGCGCACTGGAGTCGCGCCTGCAAGAAAAAGCCTCGGCCGAGGCCGCGCTCCAGTCGGCACAAGCCAATCTTGACGCCAGCGGCTCCGACCTGGACCGACAAAGGGCCGAACGTGCGGCGCTGCAACAACAGCGTGCCAACCTGCGCCTGCTGGCCCCGGCGGACGCCGTGGTATCGAGCCGCGATGCCGAGGCCGGTTCCACCGTCGTTGCAGGTGCGCCGGTGCTGCGGCTGATAGACCCCAATAGCCTTTGGATCAAGCTGCGCGTAGACCAAGGTCGGTCTGCAGGTCTAAAAACTGGGCTCCAAGCCAAAATCAGCTTACGCTCACAACCCGGCGTGGAGCGCTCCGGGCTTGTGGCACGGGTCGAGTTGCTGGCCGACAGCGTCACCGAAGAACGTCTTGCCCAGGTGGCATTTGACAGTTCACCCAGCGGCGCAGACCCTGGCGCCTCGGTTGGCGAGCTTGCTGAGGTCGAGCTGCAATTGCCGCCCACACCCGTGCTGCCGGTGTTGCCCAATGCCAGCATTTCGCGCTTGCAGGGCCAGACCGGGGTCTGGCGCATAGAAAACGAGCAGCCCGTATTTGTGCCGGTACGGCTCGGTGACGGCAGCCTGAACGGCCTGGTGCAGGTCGTCGAGGGGGTCAAGGCCGGCGACCGGGTGGTGGTCTACAGCCACAAAGCTCTGGTGCCGGGTGCCCGCATTCAGATTGTGGATGCGCTGGTAAAGCCTGCGGCCCAGGGCAATACGCCATGATCAGCCTGGCCGGGCGCGATATTGCCCATAGCTGGAGCAAATTCTTGCTCACCGGCATCGGCCTCGGCCTGTTGATTGGCGTCACGTTGACCATGGCCGGGGTCTACCGTGGCATGGTCGACGATGCCCACGCACTGCTCAACAACAGTGGTGCCGACCTCTGGGTGGTACAAAAAGACACGCAGGGCCCCTACGCAGAGGCGTCCAGTCTCAAGGACGATGTGGTGCGCAGCATTCGGGGTATGCCAGGTGTGGCCCAGGCCAGCAATGTGACCTACTTCACCATGCAAGTCCAAAAGCACGACGGCAGCGATACCCGCGCCATGGTGGTCGGCAGCGAACCCGGCCCCGGCAGTGCGCCCGGGTATTTGCTGGCCGGACGGCACCTGACGCGCGGCCACTTTGAAGCAGTAGCCGATATCAAGACTGGCTTTGAACTAGGCGAACGCATACAAATCCGCCGCCACAGTTACACCGTGGTGGGCCTGACCCAGCGCATGGTGTCGTCCGGCGGCGACCCCATGGTGTTTATTGCACTCAAAGACGCGCAAGAAGCCCAGTTCCTTAAAGACAACGACGCGATTTTGAACGACCGCACCCGCACGGCCGCCAGCCCTGCCTTCAACCGCCCGGGTGTGCCTGGTCTGCTGGAGGCAGTGCAGTCGCTGCAAAGCAGCAGCCACAATGTCAACGCCGTGCTGGTGCAACTGGCACCTGGTTTTGATCCCGAGCAGGTGGCGCAGCCGATCCGGCGCTGGAAGCACCTGGGCGTCTTCACCCGCGAGGGCATGGAAGACATTTTGGTGGCCAAGCTGATTGCTACCTCGGCCAAACAAATCGGCATGTTTCTGGCCATACTGGCAGTGGTCAGTGCGGCGATTGTGGCCTTCATCATCTACACCATGACGCTGGGAAAAATTCGCGAAATTGCGGTGCTCAAACTCATAGGCACACACAATCTCACGATTGCCAGCATGATCCTGCAGCAGGCGCTCGGGCTCGGTCTGATAGGCTTTGTGGTGGGCAAAGTGGCAGCTACCCTGTGGGCACCGGTGTTTCCCAAGTTTGTTCTGCTGCTGACCCAGGACGCGCTGCTGGGACTGGTCGCCACCCTGTTGATTTGTGCACTGGCCAGCACGCTCGCAATCCGTGCGGCGCTCCAGGTCGACCCGGCGACCGCCATTGGCTAGCCCGACTGTGATGCAACACCCAACCCCACCCCAGAGCCGCGCACCCGGCCAAGCCGGCGGTATTCACATCGAAGGCCTGCGCAAGGTCTACGGCCATGGCGACACGGCAGTAGAAGCGCTCAAGAACGTCAATTTGCAGGTGGCACCGGGCGAAGTGGTGGGGTTAGTAGGGCCGTCGGGTTCGGGCAAGAGTACCTTGCTCAAGTGCCTGGGCGCCATCATCGAGCCCACCTCGGGCCGCATGACCCTGGGTCAGGATATCATTTATGAGGACGGCTGGAAAGTGTCCGACCTGCGCACCCTGCGGCGTGACCGCATTGGCTTTGTGTTTCAGGCGCCGTACCTGATTCCTTTTCTGGATGTTACCGACAACGTGGCCCTGCTTCCCATGCTGGCAGGCCGGCCCAACGCACAGGCGCGGGCCAAGGCGCTGGAGCTGCTTAAAGCGCTGGACGTGGCCCACCGCGCCCAGGCCCAGCCCTCGCAGCTTTCGGGCGGCGAGCAGCAGCGCGTCTCGATTGCCCGGGCGCTGGCCAACAACCCACCGGTCATTTTGGCCGACGAGCCGACCGCGCCACTCGACAGCGAGCGCGCGCTAGGCGTCATGCGCATCCTCAACCAGATGGCCCAACATGCCCAAACCGCCATTATTGTGGTCACCCACGACGAAAAAATCATCCCCACGTTCAAACGGATTTACCATATTCGCGATGGTGAAACGGTAGAGGAAGTTGGACTGGGCAGACACCTATCCTGACACGCGCTAGACTCGCGCATTAGGAAAATTAACATGACCAAGCGCGCACCCACCAGGACCATTGGCCCCATCACCGAGCCCGACCGCATGTTTGAAATGGCGGCGGAGCTGTTCAGCGTCTTGTCGGCCCCCATGCGACTGCGGATCATCCGCAGCGTCTGCGATGCCGAGAAGAATGTCACCGAGTTGCTCAGTGAAATCAAGACCACCCAACCCAATATGTCGCAACACCTCAACACCTTGTACAAGGCAGGTGTTTTAGGCAAGCGGCGCGAGGGTGTGCAGATTTATTACCGCGTGATTGACCCCCGCGTGACGGACCTGTGCCATGCAGTGTGCGCCCACGTGACGGACGACCAGACGGCGAAGCTGCGGGCTGTAGAGTTATCAGTCTAAAGAAGTCATATTTATCCGAATATCAGCAAGCACTGATTTAAATCAATGCGGGTTTCTACCTAGAAGACCACAATGCCTTTACCACGTTCGAGCCCGGTCTAGCTTAGTCATCTGACAGCGCAGCGCCAGGCTCTTTTACAGAGGTAAGGCAATGCGAATTTCATTTTTCAAGGCGATGCTGTTGGCGGCTGTCATGGTCACCACGGCGCACGCGGCCACTCCCACGGCAGCGGTCACGCTCGCCAAATCCACCGCAGACCACAGCAAGTTCAAGGAACTCAATCGGCCCTTTGACTCGGGTCCCGAGGTCACCAAGGCCTGCTTGGGCTGCCATACCGAAGCGGCCAAGCAAATCCACCAGACCCAGCACTGGACCTGGGAGTACGCCAACCCCCAGACCAAGCAGGTGCTGGGCAAGAAGCATGTGGTGAACAACTTCTGTACTTCGGTCAAGTCCAACGAGGCGGCCTGCAACAGCTGCCACATTGGCTACGGCTGGAAGGACGCCAGCTTTGACTTCACCTCAGAGGTCAATGTCGACTGCCTGGCCTGCCACGATGCGACCGGCCGCTACAAAAAGCCCTCGGGCTTTGCTGGGCACCCGGTCACCAAGGACACCGAGTTTCCTGCGGGCTCGGGCAAGATCGTCAAGGGCATCAACCTGACCGAGATTGCGCAAAAGGTCGGACCCACCAAGCGCACCAACTGTGGTTCGTGCCACTTCTACGGCGGTGGTGGCGATGCCGTCAAGCACGGCGACCTCGACAGTTCGCTGGAAGCACCCAACAAAGAGCTCGATGTGCACATGGACGTGGACGGCAACAACTTCAGTTGCGCAACCTGCCACAAGACCGATGGCCACCAAGTGCCCGGCAGCCGCTACGCCCCCACCGCCAAGGACAAAGACCCGGCCCACCTGCGGGGCAAGGCCGAAACCACAAACCCTGCGACTTGCCAGGCCTGCCATGGCCAGGCACCGCACCAGCAAGCCAAGATCAACGACCACACCAACAAGCTGGCCTGCCAGACCTGCCACATCCCGGCCTATGCACGCGGTGGCCAACCCACCAAGATGACCTGGGACTGGTCCACCGCCGGACGCCGTGACAAGGACGGCAAGCCCATCACCGAAAAAGATGACGACGGCTACGACACCTATCTGTCAACCAAGGGCAATTTCACCTGGAAAGAAAACGTGGTGCCCGAATACATCTGGTTCAACGGCACGGTCAAGTACACCCTGATGGGCGACAAGATCGAGAAGGGCGACAAGCCCACCAAGATCAACGCCTTTGAAGGCAGCGCCACCGACGGCAAGTCGATGATCTGGCCGATCAAGATGTTCCGTGGCAAACAGGTCTATGACCCAGTCAACAAGTCCCTGGTGATTACCCACCTGGCTGGCAATGACGACACCGCCTTCTGGAAAAACCTGAACTGGGACAAGGCCGTGGCTGCTGGCATGGCCAAGACAGATGTGGCCTTCTCGGGCAAGCTGGACTTTATTGAGACCGAGAGCGCCTGGCCCATCACCCACATGGTGGCTCCCAAGGAAAAGGCCGTGGGCTGTGTTGAGTGCCACACCAGCAATGGCCGCCTGGAGAAGATTGATGGCGTGTACCTGCCCGGTCGCGGCAGTGACCACCCCAGGTGGCTCGAACTGGGTGGCTGGGCGCTGGTGCTGCTGACCCTGGTCGGTGTGACCGGCCACGGCCTGATTCGTCTCGTATCCAACAAACGCAAATAGTCTGATCGGAGAAATAACCATGTCACGCGTCTACCTGTTCAAACCCTTTGAGCGTTTCTGGCACTGGTCGCAAGCGGCCCTGATCATCACCATGCTGGTCACCGGCTTTGAGGTGCATGGCACGTACAGCCTGCTGGGCTTCGCGAAAGCCGTCAACACCCATACGATTGCCGCTTGGACCCTGGTGGGCCTGTGGATCTTTGCGATCTTCTGGCACTTTGCCACCGGTGAGTGGCGCCACTACATTCCCACCACCGACAAGATCGTGGCGATTGCCAACTACTACTCCTCGGGCATTTTCAAGGGCGAGGCCCATCCGTTCAAGCCCAGCAGTGTCAACAAGCACAACCCGCTGCAGCGCCTGACCTATCTGGCAGTACTCACCCTGCTGAGCCCGCTGATCTGGGTGACCGGGGGGCTGTATCTGTTCTACGCGAGCTGGGGTGCACTGGGCCTGGACTGGCTCAAACTCGAAAGGGTGGCAGCCGGCCACACGCTGGGTGCCTTCCTGATGCTGGCTTTCCTGATTTCGCACCTGTACCTGGCCACCACCGGCCACAAGATTCACTCCCAGGTCATGGCAATGATCACCGGCTGGGAAGACCTCGGACATGAAGCCAAGTAGCTTTCGCGTCCGAATCACACATTTACCAAGTAAGGAGTACTCCATGGACACCCGTTTCAAGAAAAACATGCTCGCAGCCCTGGTGGCGGGCATACTGATGCCTGTTGCCGCCCAGGCAGCTGAGGCCGATTTGCTCAAGCGTATTGATGCCATGGCCAAGGAAATCGAACTGCTCAAGGCCCAGGTCAAGGCCGATCGCGAAGTCGCTGCCAAGGCGCAGGCACCTGCGCCCAAGGCCGATGTCGCGGCCATCGACGAACTCAAGAGCCAAGTCAAGAAGCTCGAAGACAAGTCTCTGAGCAAATGGCTGACGGTAGGCGGTGACTACCATTTCCGCCTGGATTCGCTCAAAGGTGAAACCCGGACCTTTACCGATGTCAACGCCACCTTCAACAAGGCCGCCCAGGCACTGCAGGGCGACTTTTTTGGCAACCCGTCCACTACGCCGGGTTCGTCGAGTTATTTTGGCGCACCGCAAGCTGGCGGCATGTCCACTGCCGGTGCGCTGTCGGCGCTGATGGCTTTCCAGCCGGCAATGAATGGCGTGGCAAGCTTCGACCAGGCGCTCGCCTTTTTGGGCAGCCCGACGGGGCAATTAGCCAAGGGGCTGGGTAGCTTTGCCGCCACCGTGCCGGCCTACAAGCCTGAAAACAGCAGCCTGATGAGTAACCGCTTTGGTCTCGACCTCAACGCCAAGGCGACCCAGGATGTCAGCGTGACGGCCCACTTGCAGATGTACAAGGTATGGGGCGCACAAAACGAAAGCGCCCTCACCAACGGTGCCTCGGCCCCCTACTTTGCCGACCGGGTGGGCGTGTTTGATGGCACGCTGAGCCGGGTCCCTTCCACCAGTTACCTCAATGTGGACCGCGTCTACGCCACCTGGAGCAATATCGCCGACCAGGAAATGTGGTTTTCGGTCGGGCGGCGTCCCTCCACGGGCGGTGCCCCCAGCAACCTCAAGAACAACAATCCACGCCCCGGCAATGGTGGCACCCCGTCGCTATTGGTTGACTATGCCTTCGATGGCATGACGCTGGGCTATGCGCCCGAGATCGATGCCCTGCCCGGTGCCTATGCCAAGCTTTGTTATGGCCGTGGCTTTGACAGTGGCTACAGCAACCCCACCAACTCGCTGTCGGATACCGACATGTTTGGTGTCTCGATTATCCCGATCGATACCGACCCCCTGCGCGTCTGGTTGCAGTGGAACCGTGGCATGAACATCTTTGATGCGCCAACCATGAACAACACCTATTTTGGCAACACGGCAGCGCGTACCAATCTGGGCGACATTGACTGGTATGGCTTGGGCTTCATGAGCACCTTCAAGAAGGTCGGACCGGGCAATTTGCATGTCTTTGGTGACTGGGGTATGAGCGTCACCCACCCCAACAACAATGTGTCGGCACAGTTTGGCTTCCAGGGTCTGATGACCGGCGGCTTCTTTAACCCCGAAGCACCCACCAGCAAGACCGGCACCGCCGTCGCACTCGGGCTGCGCTACGACCTGCCCTCTAAGACCATGTTTGGCCTGGAGTACAACCACGGCTCCAAAGACTGGATCACCTTTGCCCCGGCAGCCGACGACATGTGGACCTCCAAGGTCGGCGCGCGCGGCGATGTGGTTGAAGCCTATGTCATCCAGGAACTCGATCGCATGCCGATTTCCTCGTACTTCAGCAAGGCCTTCTTCCGTCTGGGCTTCCAGCGCTATGACCTCAAATACACCGGTTCCAACAACTGGGTCGGTGCGCCGGTTGCCATCTCCGATGTCAATGGCCAGATGATGACCATGACCCCGCTGGAGAGCGCCACCAATATTTATGCGACGTTCGACGTCAAATTCTGATTGTCTATTTTCATTTTTTATTAGGAGCACACCATGAAATCCAAAATTTCCTCACTCATTCTGGCCGCTGTTTTGGGCTTGTCAGGCGCAACCTTCTCCGCCAGCGCGTTCGCTGACGAAGGCAAGATGGTCGGACCGGTCACCAAGATCACGCTGGCTGCCGACGGTAAGTCCGCCACGGCCATCATGAAGGATGCCAAGTCAGGTGAGTCCACTACGCTCACGGTCACCGACGCGCTGACCCTCGACAAGTTCAAAGACAAACGCATTGTCGAAGGTGACGAAATCCGCGCCCGCTGGGAAAAAGACGGCAAGAACACCAGCAAGTCGTTCAAGAAAACTGCCGGCTGCTAGAGCGCCTTTCACAACCGTTCACACCGGTTCACACCAAGCACTCCTGGGGCGCTGTCTCCTGGCCCCGGGGTGTTGCAAGTTTCAGGGAGACAACTATCCCTTGATTTAGGAGTTTCGTGATGAAACGCATTGTTTTAGCAGTCGCCCTGGCACTCGCAGGCATAACGTCCACCACCGTCTGGAACGTCAACGCGGCAGAAGTGAAAATGGAAGCCGATGAGATCGCCAACGAGCAAATGGTCTCGTTCTACGAGAAGGGCTTGATCGGCAAGAGCGTCTGGGTAGTCGACAGCCGGCCAGCCGGCAAATTTATCACCGGGCACATTCCCGGGTCCGTGAGCCTGCCACTCGACGTACTCATGAAAGACCCGAGCAGCGCAGACAAAGTGGGTGCGCCCAAAAATGGCAAAGTGATCTTCTATTGCGCCGGCCGCGAGTGCACCTTGTCTGTTGATTCTGCGGCAATTTTCAGAAAAATGGGTTACTCCGATGCCTGGGTCTACCGCAACGGCGTACCGGGCTGGAACCAGAAAGCCCAGCCGCTGCTCGCAACCGATGCCTACCTGAAGAAAGGCAACCTGATTCTGCTCGACACCTCAGCGGGTAAGGAAACCATCGTTTCTTCGAGCAACAAAACCGTCCAGATCTCCATGGACGAGCTCAAGGGTGCCAAGGGCAAGAGCGTGCTGGCCGATTTGTCCAAAAACGCGCCGCTGGTCGTGATTGGTCGTGGCGACATGGAAGCCGTCAATGCCACGCTGGAAGAGCTGCGCGAGCTCGATTTCCGCCGTCTCGCATACTTTCCACTGGCCGCCTGGAAAGAGGCCCTGGGCACTGCGCCTGCAGCCACTGCCGTGACCTGGGCGCCGGTGTATGCGCCGGGCCAGGTATCGCCCAAAGCCTTTGAAGAGGCTGTGGCCGCAGGCAAGTTCATTCTTGATGTGCGTCCCGCGGCAGACTATGCGAGGGGTCACTTCAAGGGTGCGATGAGCCTGCCGATTGAAGAGATGGAAAAGGACTTTGCAAAAATACCCAAGGACGTTCCGGTCTTTGTGAACTGCGCAACCGGTGCCAAGAGCCAGAAAACCTACGACATCCTGGGCCGCAAGGGCTACACCAACATTGCCTTCCTGGATGCCGAGATTTCCTGCAAGGGCGAAGCCTGCACCATCAAGGAATGAGCGTTTCCCATGGCCATGGCACCGCACTCTAGAGCAACCTGGCGAACGGCTGCCGTGGCATGCAAGCCGGTCCTTGTCCTCCTGACCTGGATCGCCTTGCTGGCACCAGGCCAGGCAGCCGAGCCCGAGCTCTTGCGCATGATCGGACAGAGCAAGCAGTTCATTGTGCAGACCCCGTCTGGCCCTTTCACCATCACGCGCAACAAGACCGCTTGTGCCTTCAACAAGGGCGCGTTGCAACCGCTGGTTCCCCTGCCGGGGGTGCAGCCCGTCACCGAAATCGAGGTTCTGCATGCGCTCAACGATCCGGCGACCATGGTGATTGACATGCGCGACGAAGAAGACCCGCTGGACGCTACCATCCCCAACAGCTACCACATTCCCTACAACGAGATCGAAGACCGCATGGGCGAGGTGGGGTGCGTGTCGATTGGCAAAAACCAGTGGGACTGCGCCCAGGCCGCGCGCATTGTGGCCTTTTGCTACGGCCCCATGTGTCTGCAAAGCCCCGCCGGCATCACCAACCTGGTACGCATGGGTTTTCCGGTGGGCAAAATTGCCTACTACCGGGGCGGCCTGATGGACTGGGAAGCGCTGGGGCTGACCACGGTCCGGGGCAGCCGACCGACCCTCCGGAAATAGAACACACGGGGTGTAAACACCATGCCAGCCGCGGCAAAACAGCAATTGATCAGGCAATGTGAGCTCAGCGCCTTGCTGTTTGGCGTGCTGTCTGCACCACTTCGGCTTCAGATCATCAGCAGCTTGTGCGAATCCGAGAAAAACGTCAGCGAACTATTGTCAGAGATCAACACCACCCAACCCAATATGTCCAACCACCTCAAGACCCTGTACCAAGCAGGTCTTCTGGGCAAACGCCGCAAGGGCGTTCAAATGTATTACTACTTGGCCAACCCGCACCTGCGCGAGGATCTCTTTCAAATCTCCAGGTGGGTTCCATCGGCCTGAGTGGGGCCTTCGACCCAGTGATTCGCGGTGGGTGCGCTATCGCTTACCTACCCTGCAAAACATGCTTGCTCAGCGGCTCACTGGGCTACCCCTACCAGTAGGGCGGCGGTATTCCCAGTTGCCGTCGGGGCTTTCCTTGAAGTCCATTTTTTCCCAGAACTCGCGGGCGTTGAAGCGGACCCGGTCGGCGATCAGCAACGGATAGCGTGCCTTGAGCATGGCAATCGCGGCCGCACCATAGCCATTGCGCTGGTATTCTGGAAACACCTGTATCGAATAGACGATAGCCTTTTCGGCCAGCAGGCGGCATCGAATATTGCCAATGCGCGCATCGGGCAGGTCGATGTCGATTCGGTCATAGCCGACCAATGAGCCGCGGCGATTTTCGGTAAATTTTGGCACCTGTTTCATGCTGTTATCGGCGGTGTGTTACTCAAAGCCGCGGCAAAAGGCCAGCGCATTCTTGCCCAGGTCGGGCAGGTAGTAGCCCCCCTCCAGCACCGCGAAACGTCGCTGATGCCCCAGGCGGATGGCATAACCCTGCAACAGACGCCCGATAGTGAAGAAGTCTTCGGTGCTGAGCTTTCCACCAAGGTCGTGAATGTAGGCATCGAAACCCGCAGACACCGCCAGCAGGTCAACCTGCGGCGCAGTCTTGAGGCGATCTTCGAGGTTTTGCAGCAGTTCGGCGGCGCTGTTGCCATAGGTGTTGTAGACCGTCGCGCCCGGCCAGCCTCGCAGCACGTCCTTGGTGCCGTCTCCGGTGTGCTGGTCAAAGTCGACCACAAAGGCGGAGTTGATCTGTCCGGCATCGCGCAGGCGCAGCAAGGCCAGTGCCACGTTGCTGAAGGTGCAGTGCCCCCAGGCCTGGGCCCGGCTCGCATGGTGACCTGGCGGGCGTACGCAGGCAAAGGTGGGTTCACCAATCAGCGCCAGATCGGATGCAAAAATTGCCCCGCCTGCCGCCAGTGCCGCCATGGCATAGAGGCGCGGCTTGTTCTGTTCGATGGCGCTAACATGGGCTTCGGTATGGGCGCGCAACAGGTCGACCCTGGTTGCGGCGGCGGGTATGACGATCTCGTAGCGGCCCTCGTCCCGCAGGGCGTTGATCAGGTTGACCAGGCGCCCCTCGGCGGCACCGTTGTCAAATTCATCCTCGGAGTAAAAGGACTGGTGAAAGTCTTCGTGAAAAATAACGCGCATGCTGGAGAATGCAGGGGGTAGCCGGACCCTGATTTTAAGCGAAACAGACCGTCAGCCGCGTGTCAGCCGGGGTGCAAGACCTTGGCCACGGGGTTGGTGCGCAGCCGGTAGGCGTCGGGCATGCCTGAACCGAGCAAGGGGCGCAGATAGAGGCGAAAGGCGTCGGTCACATCGGTGCCGCTGGCGGTAATGAAATGGTCTTCCATGACACGGGTCTTGCCGGCCACGGTCTCGATCGGCAACAGCTCATAGTCGACCGAGTAAAAGCCGGTGCGTTTGATTGCCACCGAACCATCGTTCTTACCCCACATCGCAAATTGCACGGCTTTTTCGCCGACTTCGCGCGCTTCTCGCTGGTCCACGTCAGACACACAGCCGATGAACGAGCGCTGCAAATAACCCAGGGTATCGCCGCGCACCCGCTTGATGCCCAGCTTGGTCTTGATTTCCTCGCACAGCAAGTCGGCCAGCGCGCCGCTGCCCGAGAGCTGCACATTGCCATGCGCGTCATGTTCGAGGTCCTTGGCTAAAAGGGCTGCAATCGGTGCCCCCGAACTGTCGTGAATCCCCTCAGAGACGGCAATCACACAGCGCCCCAGTCGCTCGTAGGTGGCCTTGACATCGGCGAGAAATTTTTCCAGCACAAAGGTACGTTCGGGCAGGTAAATAAGGTGCGGGCCGTCGTCGGGAAACTTCTTGCCCAGCGCCGAGGCGGCAGTTAAAAAGCCCGCATGGCGGCCCATCACCACGCCCACATAGACACCAGGCAGTGCCGCGTTGTCCAGGTTCGCGCCGGCAAAGGCCTGGGCCACAAACCGCGCCGCCGAGGGAAAGCCCGGCGTGTGGTCGTTACCGACCAAGTCGTTGTCTATGGTTTTTGGAATATGGATGCAGCGCAGGTCGTAATTGGCCTTGCGCGCCTCACCACTCACAATCGCCACGGTGTCGGAGGAGTCATTGCCGCCGATATAGAAAAAGTGCCCAATTTCATGGGCTTGTAACACTTTGAAAATCTCCTGGCAATATTTCACATCAGGCTTGTCCCGCGTGGAGCCCAGTGCGCTTGATGGGGTGCTAGCCACCAGCTCCAGGTTGTGGCTGGTCTCCTGGGTCAGGTGCACAAAGTCTTCGTTGATGATGCCGCGCACGCCATGGCGCGCCCCATACACGTGCTCAATGCCGCGAAAGCGCCGGGCCTCCAAGGCAACGCCGACCAGCGACTGGTTAATGACGGCGGTGGGGCCACCGCCTTGCGCGACAAGAATCTTTCCAGAAGCCATACTGAATCCTTAGGGTAATTAAAGAAGGTGACCGGGAGCATCCTAGCAAAACCAGGTCTTGCGCATTGGGATGCGGCCTTGGCGCGTAAAAAAGCCCGCACCGGGGAACCCCGTGCGGGCTGGATCAGATACCTGACCTGAAGCTTGGTTTACTTGGCGACGACGCGCACCATGTCCAGGCACTTGTTGGAGTAGCCCCACTCGTTGTCGTACCAGGCGATCAGTTTGACAAAGGTGCCGTCGAGCGCAATGCTGGCATCGGCATCGAAGATCGAGGTGCGGGGGTCGGTACGGAAGTCGGTGGCCACCACCTTGTCTTCGGTGTAACCCAGCACGCCCTTCAAAGCGCCCTCAGACTGGGCCTTCATCTCGGCACAAATTTCAGCCAGCGTGGAGGGTGTGTTGAGTTCGCAGGTCAGGTCGACCACCGACACATCGCTGGTGGGCACGCGGAACGACATGCCGGTGAGCTTCTTGTTGAGCGACGGAATGACCACGCCCACAGCCTTGGCAGCGCCGGTACTGCTGGGGATGATGTTTTCGAGAATGCCGCGACCACCGCGCCAGTCTTTGTTGGACGGGCCGTCCACCGTCTTCTGCGTGGCAGTGGCAGCGTGCACCGTGGTCATCAGGCCGCGCTTGATACCCCACTTGTCGTGCACAACCTTGGCCAGGGGTGCCAGACAATTGGTGGTGCAACTGGCATTGGAAATAATGGCCTGGCCAGCATACGTGCTGTCGTTGACGCCAAACACGAACATTGGGGTGTCGTCTTTGGACGGTGCCGAGAAGATGACTTTTTTGGCACCGGCGGCCAGGTGCTTTTCGCCACCCGCCTTGTCCAGGAAAATACCGGTGGCTTCAATCACGATGTCGGCACCCACTTCGTTCCATTTCAGGGCGGCCGGGTCTTTTTCTTGCGTCAGGCGAATTTTCTGGCCGTTGACGATCAGCGTGTTGCCATCGACCGAAACCTCGCCTTTGAAGCGGCCATGCACGCTGTCGTATTTCAGCATATAGGCCAGGTAGGCGGGATCGAGCAGGTCGTTGATCGCAACCACTTCAATGTCACTGAAGTTGGCCAGGGCAGAGCGCAACACATTGCGTCCGATACGGCCAAAGCCGTTGATACCGATTTTGATGGTCATGGTGATTTCCTCTTTAAAAAAAACTTAACTTTTTGCCAATGCGGCTTGCACCGTGTTGGCCACGTTTTCCGGCGTAAAGCCAAAATGGGCAAATAGCACGGGGGCCGGGGCCGATTCGCCGTAGCTGTCAATGCCGACAACTGCCGCGCAGCCATATTTCCACCAGCCACCGGTGCAGCCCATCTCCACTGCCACGCGCGGTACGCCTTTGGGCAGCACCGCGGCTTTGTAGGCGCTTGGCTGCTGGTCAAAAGTGGTGGTGCTGGGCATGGAGACCACGCGCACCGCGATCTTGCGGGTGGCAAGCAATTGCTGGGCCTGAATGGCGAGCTGCACTTCGGAGCCGGTGGCAATCAGGACCGCCTGGGGTTTTTTCTTCAGGCCTACCTGGGCCGGCTCGCTGAGTACATAGGCCCCCTTGCTGATGGCGTCGAGGCCACAGGCCTCGGGGGCGAGCGAGGATTCGGCCTTGGCGACGTAAGCAATGTTCTGGCGTGACAGCAGCAGCGCTGTGGGCTTGTTCCTGTTTTGCAGGGCCACGGTCCAGGCCACGGCGGTTTCGGCGGTGTCGCCGGGGCGCCAGACATCCAGGTTGGGGATCAGGCGCAGGCTGGCGGCGTGCTCTATGCTTTGGTGCGTGGGACCGTCTTCGCCCAGGCCAATGCTGTCGTGGGTAAAGACATGGATTACGCGCTGTTTCATGAGCGCGGCCATGCGAATGGCATTGCGGCTGTAGTCGCTAAACGTCAAGAAGGTGCCGCCATAGGGAATAAAACCACCGTGCAGTGCGACACCGTTCATGATGGCAGCCATGCCGAACTCGCGCACACCATAGTTAATGTGGCGCCCACCGATGTCCTCTGCGGTCTTGACCACGGCACCCTGGGTGTCAAAGCGCAAGGGCGGCGTGCTTTTGGTGTTGGTGAGATTGGAGCCTGTGAGGTCGGCCGAGCCACCAAGCAATTCCGGCAGGGCCGCAGTGAAGGCTTCGAGTGCCAATTGCGAGGCCTTGCGCGAGGCCAGGGTTTCGGCCTTGGTATGCGCAGCCACCACGGCATCCACAGCGGTCTGGACAAAGTTCTTGGGCAAATCGCCCTTCATGCGGCGCAGTAACTCTTTGGCCAGTGTCGGATAGGCGGCCTTGTAGGCGGCAAAGCGGATGTTCCACTCGGACTCTAAGGCCTTGCCCTGGGCTTTGGCGTCCCAATCGGCATAGACTTCTTTGGGGATGACAAAGGGCTTGTGGGGCCAGTCCAGGCGCTCGCGCGTCAGGGCAATTTCTTCGGCACCCAGGGGTTCGCCATGCGCCTTGGAGGTATTGGCGCGGTTCGGGCTGCCGCGGCCAATTTGGGTTTTGCAAATAATCAGCGTGGGGCGGTCAGTTGACTTGCGGGCCTCTGCAAGGGTGTTGGACACCAGCTCGGTGTTGTGGCCGTCAATCGGGCCCAGCACATTCCAGCCGTAGGCCACAAAGCGCAGCGCCGAGTTGTCGGCAAACCAGGGCGACACTTGCCCGTCAATTGAAATGCCGTTGTCGTCGTACAGCGCAATCAGCTTGTTGAGTTTCCAGGCACCTGCGAGCGACGCGACTTCGTGGCTGATGCCTTCCATCAGACAGCCGTCGCCCAGAAAGGTGTAGGTGTGGTGGTCCACCACAGTGTGGCCGTCGCGGTTGAACTCGGCCGCCAGCAGCTTCTCGGCCAGCGCCATGCCCACGGCATTGCTCACGCCCTGGCCTAGCGGACCGGTGGTGGTTTCGACTCCTGGGGTAACGCCCACTTCAGGGTGGCCGGCGGTCTTGCTGTGCAGCTGGCGAAAGTTTTTGAGTTCGGCCATGGGTAGCTTGTAACCGCTCAGGTGCAGCACGGCATAGATCAGCATCGAGCCGTGCCCGTTGGAGAGCACAAAACGGTCGCGGTTGAGCCAATGGGGGTTGCCGGGGTTGTGGCGCAGATGCCCGCTCCATAGCGCAACCGCCATATCTGCCATGCCCATAGGCGCGCCGGGGTGGCCGGAGTTGGCTTGTTGCACGGCATCCATTGCGAGTGCGCGAATGGCGTTAGCCATGGTGAGTGTGTTCGCCATAAGGGGCAACTCCAGGGTAGATGGGACCGAACGAATTGCGCTATTTTACCGAGCTGTGAAGCGACACCAAAAACCAAGGCAGCGCAGCCCATGCAGGGCCTGTACCTAAGCGCTACCGGGCGGCGGCCCGAGTCCTGCCTGCACAGCTTTGGCGGTGACTGTACGGGCAATGTGGATGCACTTCAGCGTGAAGCCGTTCTCCAGTCAGGTTTGCAGCAGCGCGTCGTGCAGCGCGACAAACTCCTGGGTCAGCTTGTGGTTGGGGTCCATGAAGATCATGGGCAGCGACTGCTCGTGGGATTCGCGAATCCGCACCGACGCGCTCAGATAGGGCTGCAGCACCGGCAGGCCTTCGTCTATCAGCTCCTGCACCATGCGCTGGGGCAGGTTGGCGCGGGCCTGGAACTGGTTGACGATGATGCCTTCGACCTTGAGGTCGGCATTGTGGTCGGCCTGAATTTCCTGCACGTTTTCCAGCAGGGTATAGAGCGCGCGGCGCGAGAAGTCGTCGCAGTCAAAGGGAATCAGGCAACCTTGCGCTGCAATCAGCGCGCAACGGGTATAAAAGTTCAGGGCCGGTGGTGTGTCGATGTAAATATGGTCGTAATCGTCGGCCAGCAGCTCAAGCGCATCACGCAGCTTGTAAATTTTGTGACGCGATTCGAGCTTGCCATGCAGCTCGTCGAGCTGCGGGCTCGACGGCATGACATCCAGGCCTTCCCACTGGGTTTTGACGATGAATTCGCTGGCGGCCTTGTCCCGGATCGTGAATTTGAGGCTTTGCTCAAAAAATTCGGCCACATGGGGCAAGTCCTCGGGCATGTCGGCGCCCAGCAGGTAACGCGTGGAGTTGCCTTGCGAGTCCAGATCGATGACCAGGGTGCGCAGCCCTTGCCAGGCGCTGATGGCGGCCAGGTTACAGGTAATGGTGGACTTGCCAACGCCACCTTTTTGGTTAAAAACGACATGCTGCATGGGATTTGTCCGGTTATTGGAGACAGGGGGCAAGTTTACCGGGCGGGCGGCATCCCGCCGCGTTCGCTCCGCCGCCAGGCCTTTTCGACTTCCACTACCACCCAGACCACCGAAGAGGCTGCCAGACAAATCAGCAACTCAGAGGCAGACAGCGGCTGGGTCTTGAAGATGGGGTTGAGGGCGGGCACATAAATGGTGGCCATTTGCAGCGCAAAGGTGAGCGTGACGGCTCCGAGCAGCGGGCGGTTGCTGGCCAGGCCCAGCTGCCACAGGGGCACGGACTCGGAGCGGATGGCCATCACGTGGGCCATTTGCGACAAGGTGAGTACGGTAAACACCATGGTTTGCCAGTGTGCAAGGCCGCTCGCCAAGGCCCAAGCTTGCACCCCCAGACACAGGGCACCAATGAGCAGACCGACGCCCAGCACGTGTTGCCACATGCCGTGCGCAAACAGGTTTTCGCGCGGGGGTCGCGGCGGGCGCTGCATGATGCCGGGCTCTGCCGGCTCGGCGGCCAGCGCCAGCCCGGGCAGGCCGTCGGTCACCAGGTTGACCCAGAGAATGTGAATCGGCAGCAGCGGCACCGGCAGCAACAGCAGGGGTGCCAGAAAAATGGTCCAGATTTCGCCCGAATTTCCGGTCATGGCATAGCGCACAAACTTGCGGATGTTGTCGTAAATGCGACGGCCCTCGCGCACCGCCTTGACGATGGTGGCAAAGTTATCGTCGAGCAGTACCAGGCTGGAGGCCTCACGCGCTACGTCGGTGCCGCCGCGGCCCATCGCCACCCCGATGTCAGCGGCTTTGAGCGCGGGCGCGTCGTTGACACCGTCACCCGTCATGGCGACAAACTCGCCATGTGCCTGCAGCGCCTGAACGATGCGGATTTTTTGCGCCGGGTCGACCCGGGCGTAGATGCGCACCGTGCGCACCTGCGCCATCAGCGCGTCGTCGCTCAGGCCCGCCAGGTCGGCCCCGGTCAGCACGGCCGCTTGAGCGTCTTGTACCAAGCCCAGTCGCAGCGCTATGGCGCGCGCCGTGGCTGGGTGGTCGCCCGTGATCATGACCGGGGTAATGCCCGCCACCTGACATTCCTGCACTGCGGCGGCCGCCTCAGGCCGCGCCGGGTCCATCAAGCCAACCAGTCCGATGAAGCACAGATCGGTCTCCATCGCTTGGGTGTCGTTGCCATTTTCAGGCAGGTGGTCATAGCTGCGCCGCGCTACCGCGAGCACGCGCAGGCCCTGCGCGGCCATGGCCTCAGAACGTGCCAGCCAGGTCGCGCCGTCAAACCTTGCTAGAGGCGCCAACTGCTCGCCGTGCCAAGTTGCTGTGCACTGAGGAATCACCGCCTCGGGTGCCCCCTTGGTGTAGGCCAGAAAACCCAGCGGCGTGCGGTGGAAGGTGGTCATGCGCTTGCGTATCGAGTCAAACGGCTGCTCGTGCACCCGGGGCCATTGCGCCTCCAATGCTGCCTTGTGGATACCGCCAGTGGCCGCTGCCTCGGTCAGTGCGGTCTCTGTGGGGTCGCCTTGCCAGCTGCCGTCGGCTGCCAAATGAGCGTCGTTGCACAGCGCCACTGCACGCAATAGTTCCTTGGAATCTTGTTGCGGGTCGACCGGGACCAGCGCTTCGGCCTGCATGCGGTTTTGCGTGAGGGTGCCAGTTTTGTCAGAGCAGATGTAAGTGACCGAGCCCAGCGTTTCGACCGACGGCAGACGGCGGATCAGCGCGTTGACCGACACCATGCGCCGCGCACCCAGCGCCAGCAGCACCGTGACCACGGCCGGCAGTGCCTCGGGTATGGCAGCAACCGCCAGGCTGATGGCCAGCAGCAGCATCTCCAGCGCCGACTCGCCGCGCAGCACGCCAACCATAAAAATCACCGCACAAATCGCCAGCACCACGAGTGCGACGCGCTTGCCAAAAGCCGCCAGTCGCAACTGCAACGGGGTGCTGCGACTCTCGCCCTGGTCGAGCAGGGTCGCAACCTTGCCAAGCTCGGTGGCACGACCGGTCGCCACCACCAGGCCATGCGCCCGCCCGTGGGTGGCAATGGTGCCCTTGAAGGCCATGTTGAGCCGGTCGCCCAGCGCATGTGAGCCCCCCTGCAGGACGTTGGCGTGCTTGTCTACCGTGACCGATTCACCGGTGAGTGCAGACTCGTCGACCTTGAGCTGCGCGGTCTGGAGCAGCCTCAGATCCGCCGGAACCTGGTTGCCAGCTTCGAGCACCACAATGTCGCCGGGCACCAGCGCGTGTGCCGGCACCTGCTGCTGCTCGCCGCTGCGCAGTACCGTGGCCTGTGCGGCTGATAGTCGTTGCAGCGCGGCCAGCGCCTGATCGGCACGCCAGGCCTGTACCAGGCCAATGCCGGCGTTGAGCAGCACAATGACCAAAATCACCAGCGTGTCGACCAGGTCGCCAATCACGCCCGAAATGACGGCAGCAGCAATCAGCACCAGGATCATGAAGTCGCTAAATTGCGCCAGCAGCAGCGACCACACACTGCGGATCGCGCCTGTTGGCAAGGCGTTGGCGCCAAACTGCAGGGTAAGCTGATCGACCTGGTGCGCATCCAGCCCCTTGCTGGAGTCGACCTGGTGGGCCTGCACCAGTTCGTGGGCCTCGCGCAAATGCCAGTCGCCAGCGCTTGGAACGAAGGTGGGAGGGGGTGTGGGTGGGGTCATAGGTGTGCGGTGCCGGTTACTGCTGGCTCGCAACAGTGGGTTTCAACACAGGATAAATTTGTTCTCGCGCAAAGTCGTTGATTAACCGTCTGAGAACGAATTTACCTTGGGTTTCAACGCATCCATTATTGCCTGTACAAAATCTCCATACAGTGCAATTGTGGGGCTTTCCCTGGGGAGTTCGGCGGATGTTCGGTCCGACCTTCGTTGTTTGTATGGAAAAAATGTACTTCGGGCGCGACGCGAGGCCTTTTGTCGCCGTCTATCTTTCTATATTTCAATTTTAAGTTATTGATTTTCATGGATATTTTTGATTTTTTTGAAATTGGCATGGCTAATGCTTATGACTGTTCATCTTAAGTTAGAGATGCAAGCCAAGGAGTAAATCATGAGCGCACTTCGTCAAGTTTTGGTTGTGGATGATGACCCAGTCGTGGGCAAGAGCTTCAACCGTGTTTTGTCCCAAAAAGGGTATGTGGTCGTCACCGCCGACAACGCTGCCCAGGCACTCGAAAAAATGCGCGAGCAAGAATACGATGTCGTGTTTTCTGACATCAAGATGCCCGGCATGAGCGGCATTGAACTGGCCGAAGAAATCAAGGCCCGCCGCCCCTGGACCCCTGTCGTCATCGTCACCGGATACGGCTCCACCGACAACCAGGCGCGTGCCAAGGCCGCTGGTGTCTCGGCTTTCCTGAACAAGCCCCTGTCGCCCGAGATGATTGAAGAAAGTGCCGCCCAGGCGCTGCTGCAAACCGCCCCCGTGGCCGCAGTGGCAGTATCTAGCTTGGCAGCCAATGAAGAAATTCCGGTCGAAGTGGTCAAGGAACGTAGTCGCTTGGTGAATATTGCGCTGTTTTTGGCAGCCCCGTTCATCGGTCTGGTGTATGCCATGGCGCTGCCTTTGGTTGGAATGGCCATGCTGCTTGGTATCGCTGGCAAGGCATTGGCGAAGTACCCTGCCGGTGCCGCGACTTTATCGTTCCTCAAGAACGCCGGTCTGTTGCTTGCCGCACCGTTCATCGGCTTGGCTTATGCGGTGGCGCTGCCTTTCATTGGCATGGGCATGTTGCTCTACACCGGTGGCCGCGCTTTGGTCAAGATGCCCGCCGCACGCAACGCAGCTTTGCTGGTTACCGCTCCGTTCATCGGTCTGGTGTTTGCAGTCACCCTGCCAGTGGTCGGTGCCGCCATGTTGATCGGCGTCGGTTCCAAGGCCGCATTTGCCAAGGCAGCCGTTCGCTAAACCTTCTCTACCGTAAAGAACCCCCGCCCAGGCGGGGCTTTTTACGTTCCGATCGCGTCATCACTCACCTCCTAACGCAGCGGCCTGATGTCAAACTCCCTCCCATCCGTCATTCCAGCGAAGGCGGGGATGACGGCACATCAACGTCTTGGCGCGAGAAAATATACACTGCGAAGCGCCCACCAAGGACTTTCTCTGAACCTTCTTTCCATTTCCATTGGCCCGATAGCCCTGCCGGTTTTACCGGTTCTGCTTTTACTCTCCCTCTGGGGCGTGTCGCTGGTGGCCGCAAGCGTGGCGCGCAGGACCAGTTTGGCGCACGTCGATGCGCAGCAGCAGGCGCAGTCTGCGAGCTCGGTGGTTTTCCATGCGGCCATTGCCGGCGGACTGGCCGCCCGCGTGGTGTACCTGATGGCAAATTTTCAGTCTTACCAAAGCGCACCGCTGGCCATGCTCGACATCAGAGACGGTGGCTGGAATATGCTGGCGTGGGCGCTTGTAGGCGTTGGGTGGCTGGTAGTTGCCGCCGTCAAACACCCACAACTGCGAAAAGCCCTCTTCGGCGCCGGGTTGGCGTGTGCCGCCATGGCCCTCGTGGCCTGGGCGCTGTCGGTGCTGCACACGTCCACCTCGCTTCCGGCAGCACAACTGCATCCACTGGAGCGCGAAAACGAATCCATCACATTGACGCAGGCGGCCCGGGGCCGCCCGGTGGCGGTCAATTTGTGGGCGACCTGGTGCGGACCGTGCAGACAAGAAATGCCGACTTTCGCTGCGGCACAGCGCCAGCACCCGGAGCTAGGCATCCTGTTTGTCAACCAGGGTGAATCAGCCAGCGTGGTGCGCCGCTACCTCGCAGCGCACGGTCTCGCCATCAGCGACGTGCTGCTCGACCCCAGCGCCAAACTCGGACCCTTGGTTGGCTCCCAAGGCTTGCCGACCACGCTGTTCTTTGATGCCAAGGGCAAGCAGGTCGATGCCCACTTCGGTGCGCTTAATGCCGCCGCGCTAGAAAGCCGACTCCGCACGCTGGCAAACAATCGTTGAGTCGGGGCACTTGATGAAGTCGAGCTACAGCGCGCCTCATTGGTCTACTCTGGGAAGGCGACTCGGACCGGCCAGTCGCAGAGCGTACACCAAACGCATCACATCAGATGTGCGGGCAGGTACGCCAAATTGAACACGCTGTGGCAATGTTGCCGCAAGCCCAGCAACACGTACCCGCCATCGGCGGCGGGTAAAGGCCACTGCCCCCCAACACGCCAACCAAGGCATGGGTCATGACATGTCTTTGACACGGCCACTGCAAGGGCAAACCAAAGAAAACGCGTGAGGCCTGGCACGATTCGGCATACTCGCCACACAGCTTACAGGTTCAGGCAAACCATCGCTGGCCCTTGCCGCAACCTTTTGGTGCCTCGCTGCAAACTGACCAGCAAACCTTTTTTTCAAGGGTATTCATGAACAAAAACAAGTGGATTTTGATGGGCATCATCGCTGCGGGCGTGGTCGTTTTCTTTGCGTTGGACCTTTCACGCTTTTTCAGCCTGGCCTTTATCAAAGAAAGCCAAGCCACTTTTTCGGCCCTGTACACCGACAAACCCTTGACCGTGACTGCGCTGTTTTTCGCGGTTTATGTGCTCATCACCGCCCTTTCTCTGCCTGGAGCAGCCATCATGACGCTGGCCGCAGGGGCCAGTTTTGGCCTGGTATGGGGCACGGTGGTGGTGTCGTTTGCGTCCACTCTGGGGGCCACGCTGGCCATGCTGGTGGCGCGCTATGTGCTGCAAGACAGCATTCAGGCCCGCTTTGGCCGCAAACTGGCGGACATCAACAAGGGCATCGAGAAAGAAGGCACGTTCTACCTCTTCACACTGCGACTTATTCCCGTCATTCCATTCTTTGCACTAAACCTGCTGATGGGCCTGACCCGTATGAAAATCTGGACCTTTTTCTGGGTCAGCCAGGTGGGCATGTTTGCGGGCACTGTGGCCTATGTAAACGCAGGCACCCAAATTGCGAAGATTGACTCGCTGCGGGGCATTTTGTCGCCCGCGCTGCTGGGCTCGCTTGTGGCGCTGGGGCTGCTGCCGCTGGTGGTCAAGAAGCTGCTGGACATGGCCAAACGTCGTCAGGTGTATGCCCGCTGAGCCAACCAGCGCCCGACAAGTTTTGACCGCAACCTGATCGTTATTGGCACGGGCGCGGGTGGGCTGGTCAGCGCCTACATTGCAGCGGCCGTCCAAGCCAAGTTCACGCTGATCGAGGCGCACAAAATGGGCGGCGACTGCCTGAACTACGGTTGTGTGCCCAGCAAAGCCCTCATCAAGAGCGCCAAACTGGCGCACCAGATGCGCCACACCGGGCGCTACGGCCTGACCGACGCCACACCCGCCTTCAGCTTCAAAGCCGTGATGGCGCGGGTGCACGATGTCATCAAGGCGATTGAGCCGCACGACAGCATCGAGCGTTACACCGGCCTAGGCGTGGAGGTGTTGCAGGGCTACGGGTTGGAAGAACAGCGCATTCCCACCCACCGCACCGTGGACACCAACGACTACCTGCAAACCCTCTACCCCAATATCTACGCCGCAGGCGACGTGGCCGGGCCTTACGGGTGCGACTCAAAGTGATGTGGAATCTTATTCCCTCGCCCCAGCGGGGAGAGGGTTAGGGTGAGGGGTGGATGTTTTGCATTCTTGAGGGAAGTCTGGAACCTGAGCCAGCCCCCTCACCCCAGCCCTCTCCCCGCTG
>JAIPCE010000305.1 GCA_021738345.1 Rhodoferax sp.
GCAAGGCTGAAATTGAGGTGGCCAGTGGCTCCTGGAAGGCCACCGCCGCAGAAATCGCCCCCGCCACCTATACCGTTGCGGCAGACACATTGACCCAGCCCGGCAAACACCTATTGACAGTGACGGTGCTGGCGGGGGATGCCTCCGACCTCATGGATGCGACCCTGGAAGTTGGCGCTGCCACGCCCGTATCCGCCACGGGGCAGTTAAGCCAGAACATCAGCAAGTGGGCTGTTTGGTCAGGTGCTGCCGTCTTGTTACTGGCCGCCCTTGGGCTGCTGGTCGCGCGCAGCCGCAAGCAACGTCACCAACACAGCCAGCACTGAACCCTGAGTTGAAAGAATTACATGAAGCAAATCAATCCGGGCACTCTGGCCGCACTGATGGCCAGTGCAGTTTTCGCTTTTATGGCGCTGCCCACATGGGCGCACGGTGACGAAGACCACAGTCAGGATAAAAAGCCCGCAAGCACTGCAAGCCCAAGCAGCACGGCCACTGGCGTCGCTTTGCAGACCACGGCATCCCAGCGCCTGCCCGACGGCAGCCTGTTTGTCCCCAAGGCTGTGCAACGTCAACTGGGCATTCGCACGGTGTTGGTCGAGGTCAAAGACCTGGCGGCCTCGGTTGAGTTCAATGGCCGGGTGATCGCAGATCCCAATGCGAGTGGACGGGTTCAGGCCAGTCAGTCAGGCCGGGTCGAAGCTGGCCCCAAAGGGCTGCCAACCCTGGGGCAACGGGTGGCCAAGGACCAGGTGTTACTCTGGTTGCGGCCAACTATTGGCAGTGTGGAACGTGGCAGCCAGCGTGCTGCCCTGGCAGAACTGACAGCACAACTGGCCATTGCTGAAAGAAAAGCCGCGCGTTACGCCGAGTTGGAAGGCTCCGTGCCGCAAAAGGAAATTGACGCGGCAAGATTTGAATTGGTCGCGTTAACTCAGCGCCGTGCCGCCATCAGCGCGGGGATTGGCGAGGCAGAGGCGCTGACGGCACCGGTTTCCGGGGTGGTCAGTGCGGCTCATGTGGTCAGCGGTCAAGTGGTGGAGTCGGGCGCCATTTTGCTGGAAATCATTGACCCGGCGCGGCTTGCCGTGGAGGCACTTGCCTATGACCCGGCCTTGGTGGAAGGCATTGCGACCGCCAGTGTGCCCTTAGTCGATGGTTCACTGGAACTGCAATTTGTCGGCAGTGGCAAGCAGATGCGTGAACAAGCGCTGCCGCTGCTGTTTCGCGTGAAAAGCCAAAACGCGCCTGTTGCGGTGGGTCAGCCGGTCAAGGTCATCGCTAAGACATCGCGCATGGCCAAGGGGATGGCAGTGCCAGTGGCAGCGCTTGCGCGCAACAGTGCAGGTGAATCCGTGGTGTGGGTTCACATTTCGCCCGAGCGATTTGTTCAGCGCCGGGTCAGCGCCCAGCCACTGGATGCCAAAACACTGGTGGTGACAACGGGGGTGATCGGTGGTGACCGGGTGGTCAGCCAAGGTTCCAACCTGTTGGCTCAGGTGCGCTGACCATGTTTGAATTCATCATCAACACCAGCCTGAAACAACGACTGATTGTGCTGAGCGTGGCCTTGCTGCTGATTGTGTATGGCGTGTTTACCGTACAAAAAATGCCGGTGGACGTCTTTCCAGACCTCAACAAGCCCACCGTCACCCTGATGACCGAGGTGGGTGGCATGGCACCTGAAGAGGTAGAGCAACTGGTCACCGCACCGATTGAGTCCAGCATGAACGGCATGCCGGGTGTGAGCCGCGTGCGCTCGGTGTCTGGTGTCGGTCTGTCCATTGTTTATGTTGAGTTTGACTGGGGTTCTGACATTTACCGCAACCGCCAGCAGGTAAGCGAACGGCTCAATCTGGTACGTGAACAGTTGCCCCCCGGGGTTGTGCCTCAGCTTGGGCCCATCTCATCCATCATGGGAGAAATATTGCTCATTGCCTTGCCCGCTGATCCTGCCAAGGTGAGCCCGATGCAGGTTCGCGAATACGCCGACTGGGTGATGCGCCCGCGCCTGTTGACCATTCCCGGCATCGCGCAGGTGATTGCCATCGGTGGTGAAGTCAAACAGTACCGGGTTGAAATCAATCCGTCGCAATTAAAAGCACTGGGTGTCGAGCGTGAAAAGCTGGAGACCGCGTTGCAGGATTTTGGTGCCAATACCAGTGGTGGATTCCTTGAAGCCCAAGGACGCGAGTACCTGATTCGCCAAATTGGCCGGACCACACGAATTGAAGACCTGCAGAATTTGGTGGTCTCGGTGAATAACGGCCAAGCAATTTTGCTCAAACAAGTCGCGCAGGTGAAGCTGGCGCCAGCCATCAAGCGTGGTGATGCGGGATTTGGCGGCAAGCCGGCCGTGATTTTGTCGGTGCAAAAGCAACCCAGCGCGGACAGCGTGACGCTCACACGGGCCGTTGAAAAAGCCATGGCCGAACTGTCCAAAGGTTTGCCTGCAGGTATGGAGGCTCCCCAGTTTTTATTCAAGCAGGCAGACTTCATCGAGCACTCTGTTTCCAACGTGGAAGAGGCGCTGCGTGACGGTGCCATTTTTGTGGCCGTGATTTTGTTTCTGTTTTTGCTCAACGTGAGAACCACGCTGATATCGCTCACGGCGATTCCAGTCTCACTGCTGGTCACGGTTCTGGTCTTTCATTACATGGGACTGTCCATCAACACCATGACGCTGGGTGGTTTGGCCATTGCCATTGGTGAACTGGTGGACGATGCCGTGGTGGGTGTGGAGAACGTATTGCGTCGCCTCAAGCTCAACAGCGCACTGGCCGTGCCCAGACCGGTGGCGGAAGTCATCGCCAAGGCCACGCTTGAAGTACGCTCCGCCATCGTTTACGCCACCCTGATCATCGTGCTGGTGTTTGTGCCGCTGTTTGTGCTGCCGGGCATTGAGGGGCGTTTGTTCACCCCACTTGGGATTGCGTACATCGTCTCGATTCTGGTCAGCATGGTGGTGTCGGTGACGGTAACCCCGGTGATGGCTTATTACCTGTTGCCACAGATGAAGCAATTGGGCCATGGCGACAGCCCACTGGTGATCAAACTCAAACGCTGGGATGCCAAGCTGCTTCATTGGTCGTTTGATCGGGCTCGGATGCTGTTGCTGGCTGCGCTGGTGGCCGTTCTTGTGGCAATTGCCAGTGTGCCGTTTTTTGCGCGTTCCTTCCTGCCACCGTTCAACGAAGGCACCTTGACCGTCAACCTGCTGCTAAACCCCGGCACCTCGCTGGCTGAATCCAACCGCATCGCCATGATGGCTGAACAACTGGTGTTAGTCGTGCCAGAAGTCACCAAGGTTGGCCGACGCACCGGGCGTGCCGAGCTGGATGAACACGCCGAAGGGGTGCACTACACCGAGATGGATGTAGATTTGAAGGCATCCGAGCGCTCCCGCGAGGCCATCATCAACGACATTCGCACACGTTTGGCCGTGCTGCCCGCAGCGACCAACGTGGGACAACCCATTTCGCACCGGCTTGACCACCTGCTCTCCGGTGTACGTGCCCAGATTGCCCTGAAAATTTATGGCGACGACCTCGACACCCTGCGTGGCCTGGCAGATGACTTGCGGTCACGGCTGGCAAAAATCCCTGGCATCACTGATTTGCAAATTGAAAAGCAGGTGCTGATCCCGCAAATCAAGATTCGCATCGATTACGAACAGGCAGCGCGTTATGGGGTGGCGCCGGGCACGCTGTTACGTTCGCTGGAGCAGATGATCGAGGGTGAGCGTGTGACCCAGATTGTTGAAGGTAATCGGCGTTTTGACCTGGTCGTGAAGTTACCCGAAGACGGGCGCAGCTTGCAAGAGTTGCCCAATCTGCTGATTGAAACGCCCGGAGGTCATGTGCCATTGTCCAAGTTGGCGACGATTGAGGACAGCGACGGCCCGAACCAGGTGAGCCGTGAAAACGCCCGCCGCCGCATCGTGATTTCAGCCAATACCGACGGCTCTGACATGTCGCAAGTGATCGCCATGGTGCGTGCCGAATTGGCAGCCAAAGCCCTACCCGAAGGCTATTTCACCGCACTTGAGGGCCAGTTTCAGGCGCAGGAACAATCGGCTCGTCTGATCGGTGTGCTGGCACTGATTTCGCTGACCATGATTTTTTTGGTGCTTTACAGCCGGTACCGCTCCATGGTGCTCACAGCCATCATCATGGGCAATATTCCGCTGGCCTTGGTGGGCAGTGTGATCGCGCTGTGGATTTCCGGGCAACCGCTTTCGGTGGCGGCGCTGGTGGGCTTCATCACGCTGGCCGGCATCTCCACCCGCAACGGCATCCTGAAAATCAGCCACTACATCAACCTTTGCGCGTTCGAGGGAGAGAAGTTCGGTCAACACATGATCGTGCGTGGTTCGCTGGAACGGCTGACCCCGGTGCTGATGACGGCCTTGGTGGCAGCCTTTGCCTTGGTGCCACTGTTGGTGTCGGCGGATGCACCTGGCAAAGAAGTGCTGCACCCGGTGGCGGTGGTGATTTTTGGTGGGCTGGTCAGTTCCACGCTGCTGGACAGCTTGCTCACCCCCCTGATGTTCTGGCTGTGGGGTGAGAAACCGCTTGCAAGGCTGCTTGCGATGCACGACTCCGAGAACTATTGATTTCAACCCAATTGGCCATCTTGAGGCCAAAAGCCAATGAGGAAACAGATATGAAATTCGCTTTACGCATGGCTGCTACGTTTGCCACCGTCCTGAGCCTGACCGCCATGAGCAGTCAAGTCTTGGCACATAGCGACGACCCGCATCCAGACACCTTGAAGGCAACGCAAGGCGGTCAGCTTGGTGTGGCAGGTGCATTCAGTTATGAACTGGTAATCGACAAAAATGCCAAAGAGGGTAGTGAAAGTGCCGTCGTCGTATATGTCACAGACCATGCGGGGAAAAAAGTTCAGACCACAGGCGCCAGCGGCACCGCGACGATTTTGGCTGGAAAACTCAAAGCCAGCGCGCTACTCAAACCTGATGGTGACAACCGGATGAAGGGCAGCGCCAACTACGCTGCATCACCCAACATGAAAGTCCTTGTCTCGATCACCCTGGCCGGAAAGCCGCCAGAGCAAACACGGTTTACGCCATTGGCTGTGGCAAAGGATGGTCACACCGTTAATCAGCAATGAGTCTGGAAGTGCTGGGGTCATCTCAAGAAGCGGATCGCAAGGTACGTTAAGCTATTTCTTCGGTACTGAGTCAGTCATTGTTTTCAGTTAGGGGTGCGGAAATAGCTGAGCTACCGTTTATGGTGCTGATGGGGGGATGCAGTGCGAGTCACCCTGAGCGCCGTGTGGCTTGCGACATAAACGAAGGGTAACGACGCAATGCGCCCGTCAGTGCCGCCAGAAACGGTACATTGGCTGTTTCCGCATCCCTTGGAGCACAGCGAGCATTCTGGGACTTCAGCTGCTCAAGCAGCCTTTCCGCCAAGAAAACCGTTGCCCTTGATTGAACCTAGATTCCTCAGTTGACCGCTTACTTTAGTTGGTAACTCCGCATGAATACTCACTTTTTGGCTTTGAAGGGTATCACCATTTGGGTGACAACGCTCATGCCCGATTGAGCCGCGCCGTCAGCATCCCACTCGGGCACGTCCAACTGAGGAATCTAGGTTGAACGACTGCTCCTGAGTCCGATGGGCAGAAAAATCGCCAAACTGGCCCAAATCCGGAATGACCAGTCTGGAGAAATCGACAGAAAATCATGACTCGCGTCGAACGTCGGGCTCAACAAATTTCTGCTCGACTTC
>JAIPCE010000306.1 GCA_021738345.1 Rhodoferax sp.
GCCCTCAGGCCCTCAATGGCCTGGCACTTACGGTGCCGGGCATGGTGCGCTTCGTCGGGCATGGTGAATTACCCCAAGGCCAAGCCTATGAAAGCTATATTTTCGAGACCAACCGGTGTCCTACCCGCGAGGGATTGCACGATTTTTTCAATGGTTTGGCTTGGCTCACTTTTCCACAGACCAAACGACGCTTGAACCACTTGCATGTGGCTCAGATTGCACGGACCGGGGTTGCGCCGGTGCGTGGACCAGCGCGCGATGCCTGCACTTTGCTCGACGAGAACGCGGCATTTTTTCAGGGACCGGATGTTTTGTGGGACGCCCTGGCAGCCAAGGACTGGCGCCGTTTGATGGTGGACCTTCGCCCGCTCTGGTGCGAGGCGCAGTTGATCCTTTTTGGGCATGCCTTGCTGGAGAAGCTGGTGCAACCCCGCAAGGCTATCACGGCGCACGTGATTCGCGCGCGGCCCTTGGGCCGTTCGACTGCCGATCTCGATGCCTGGGTCGCCAATGCATTGAACGCCGAAATGCTCGCGGCCAAACCTTTTGCCCACCTGCCGGTACTCGGAGTCCCCGGCTGGTGGGCGGCCAATGAAGACGCTTCTTTCTACGAAGATGCCAGTGTGTTTCGGCGCGCTCGATCAGACTTGCCTTAAGAATTGTCCATAGACTTCGTCGGATTTGAAGTCGCAGGCCTTGAAAATCCCTGATCCTCCCCTAACATTCGCGGCATTGGCTTCTTTCGGGAGTCGTATTGGAAGGAAATCATGAAACGAATTATGTTGTTTGTGTTGACAAACGTCTTGGTGGTGGTGGTTCTGGGAATCGTCGCCAGTTTGTTGGGCGTGAACCGCTACCTGACTAGCAGCGGGCTCAATCTGGGGGCCTTGATGGGCTACGCACTGGTCATGGGTTTTGGGGGTGCCATCATCTCCCTGCTGATCAGTAAGCCCATGGCCAAGTGGACCTCGGGCGTGCGGGTCATCGAGCAGCCGCAAAACATGGACGAGGCCTGGATTGTCGAGACCGTGCGCAAGCTCTCCGAGAAAGCGGGCATTGGCATGCCCGAGGTCGGCATCTTCGAAGGGGACCCCAATGCCTTCGCCACGGGTGCCTTTAAAAACTCCGCATTGGTCGCGGTCTCAACTGGTTTGTTGCAGGGCATGACACGTGACGAGGTCGAGGCGGTTATCGGACACGAGGTTGCGCACATTGCCAACGGCGACATGGTCACCATGACCCTGATTCAGGGCGTCATGAATACCTTTGTCGTGTTCCTGAGCCGTGTCATTGGCTATGCAGTGGACAGTTTTCTGCGCAAAGGCGATGACCGCTCCGGCCCGGGCATCGGCTACATGGTGACTACGATCGTACTGGACATCGTGCTGGGGTTTGCTGCTGCCATTGTGGTGGCTTGGTTTTCCCGCCAACGCGAATTCCGTGCCGACGCAGGTGCGGCCCAACTTTTGGGGCGTAAGCAACCCATGATCAATGCGCTGGCGCGTCTGGGCGGCATGGCACCCGGCGCGCTGCCCAAGAGCGTGGCGGCCATGGGCATTGCCGGTGGCATAGGCCAACTGTTTTCGACCCACCCTCCGATTGAAGAACGTATTGCTGCGCTGCAAGCAGCGTAAAAAGTACGCCGAAGTTTTGCTCGGGAGAAAATGAGGTTTATTCCCGCGCTGGCGGGAAGCCTAATCAATTCTGAGGGGCGGCAACAGTGTCGGTGGAACGACTCACCAGATCGGCCAGCAGTTCACTCGACTCACCCAGGCGCGCAGCTAGCACCGCAGCAATATTGCGGTAAATGATGTGGGCGCTGTCGGCATAGGCATCGACGCGTTCTCGGTCAAATCGCATGGTGGCCGAGCTGCCCACTGACCTCACCGACGCGCTGCGTATGTGGTTGCCCACCAAGGCCATTTCGCCAAAGCACTCACCCGGAACAAGTCGGGCTAAAGGGACGGCCTTGCCATTCTTGGACTTCTCCACCACGACTTCGCCCGCAATCAAAATGTGAAATGAGCTACCGATGTCCCCTTCGTTGAAGACGATTTCGCCCGCTCTCAGGGGCTGATGTTCGGCCATGGCCAAGGTGCTCATGAGGCAGTCGTGGGTCATGCCTTTGAAGACTTTGACCCGATTGGCAATTTTTTGCACGATCGCAGCGTCTAATTGCAGCGCGGCAGGGCGCACAATGACGTCCGCGCGGACATTTTCCGCAAAGATTCTGGCGACGGCTGGATCGACGATCATGGGCGACAATGTTACACCTGCCCGACACTCCACGTCGAGCGCCTGAAGTCCGGCCCAAGCAATATGGCTGCCTGCCCGACTACATCCCTAAGCCCACTAATTGACCCAGCGTCCCATCTGAACCATCGCATGTCTGATCGCCTTCTTTTCTGGATTCCCACGCTGATCTGGGCCACGACCTGGCACGCCATCCTTTACCAATTGGGGGAAACCTCGGCCTTGCATTCGGTCGCGCTGCGCTTTGGCTTGGCCAGTGCCATGCTGTTTGCAATAGCCCATTGGCGCGGCGAGCTGACCGCACAGTGGCCTAGGCTGCATGGTTGGCTGTTTTTCACAGGAGCCGTGCAGTACGGCTTCAACTACCTGTGCACCTACGAATCCGAAAAGCATTTGGCGTCGGGTTTGGTGGCAGTGTTGTTTTCGTTGATGATTTTTACCAATGCGATTGGCGGCGCAATTTGCTTTGGTCAGGCACTGACACGCAGGTTTTTGTGGTCGGGTGTCATTGGCGTTGTGGGCGTCGCGCTGATCTTTTGGCCCGACATCGCCGCCGCAAGCGCCGCGCCGGGTGTGCTATTGGGGGTGGGCCTGGCCATGTCGGCGGTGTTGCTGGCCTCGGCGGGCAATATGCTGACGCTCAAGCTTACACGTCAGGGCGTGCCCTTGGTTCCCCTGCTGGCCTGGACCATGGGCTATGGTTCGGCAACGCTGCTGCTGGTTGCAACTGTCAGCGGGGTCAAGTTTCGATGGGACTCTGACCCGAGCTACTGGCTGTCGTTGCTGTACCTAAGCGCCTTCGGGTCAGTGACGGCATTCTTGTTGTATTTCAAGCTGGCCCAGCGCCAGGGTGCGGGCCGAGCTGCGCTGGTTGGACTGGTCATCCCCGCGATTGCCTTGGTGGTGTCCGCCGTGTTTGAAAATTGGCGGCCCACAGTGGTGTCTGCACTGGGCATCGTGTTGTGTTTGGCCGGATTGTGGGGTGCCACACGGCCCGATTCCACCCCAGCAATCGACCCCAAAGTCTAGTCTTGCATTCGCTGTCACGGAGCCATCAGGGTCAATTGGTATACGCGAAAAGCGGACCTGGCCCTGCGCTGGTGGTACGGCCTTCAATCACGGTAAAGACACTGCGCCCGAAGAAAAACGGCAGTCCCCAGTCAAATGATGCACCCGCCATCGGTCCACCCAGATTATCAAATGCCCAGGCCGGTGAATCGAGCAGCGTGGCGGCATTGCCAATTTCGAATTGAACGGTATCGCTGCCCTGGTTGATCAGGCTGATGCTTGCACTAAGACTTCTTGACACCGGCGGGCAAAAAAACCCAGGATGCGCACTCACGCACGTAGGCAAGTCGGCGTCCGGGAAATACAAGCCATTGGAACCACTGTCGAAGAAGCTCTGGCGCAAAGCCTCACCCTGGTAGGTGGTGGTAAAAAAGCCGGTGCTATCGGTCTGTATGACTTTGGCTGCGCCCAGGCGGTTGTTGTCGCGGGTGTCAATGCCAAAAATCAGCGAGCCCTCGACCCGCTCGGCACCTTGACGCGTCAGCGCAGGCAGCTGCAGCACCACGCCGTTGTTGTCGCTGCCGAACAAGGCGACCGGGTTTTGCACCTGCTGGGATGGCGTGAGCGTGACCCTGCAGTTGGTAAAACGGGAGCTTGGGGCGCAGTTGTAATAGATCTGGCCATCATTGACAAACAAGCCCACCCCCAGGATGCCGTTGGCACCGAGGTCACTGGGTTCGGTTGCAGCCGAAGCCGCCCGACCACAGCTCGTGGGAATGATCGAATAACCAGGATCTGCCACCACTTGAACGGGGACGGCAGCAGCACGTTTCGCGCCCAGCACGACATCGGCCAACTTGACCGGACCCCAGGTCACAAAGTGGAGGAACTGCGCGCATTCCAGAACAATGGGGCTTGTTTGGGTGGTTTGTGGTGGCAAGCTGAATCCGGTCACGGCAGATGCCAGCAAACGCAAGCCGGTGGATCCGGTATCCACCAGAATCTTGTCGATAGTCTTGCAGGTGGTGGTTCCGGGTACGCACACCTTGACACTGACATAGGGAATGTTGACGTTGTTGCCGGGGCCTTGTTCGACTGTCACCGGCATGGTGTTGGATGCAACCGCGCTTGCGACTGGCGGTGTAATGGCCGTGCCGCTGGGTCCGCTTGCCGTACCACCGCTTCCTGCGCTGCCACTGCCCCCGCCACAGGCGACCAGCGCCAGGCTGAAAAGTAATGCAAATAGCTGTTTCATTGGATGTCTGACGGTTTGACGCCGGCGGGGAGTTGGGTTGCGAGATAGGCACGGCCGACAAAGGCGCGCATCATGCCGCTGCTTTCTATCACCAGATCGGGTTGGAGTACGCGCACGCCGCGCCCTTTTTGCCGCTGCGCTCGCTCGTAGGCAGCGAAGTGTGACCCCAGCAGCAACTCAAAGTCAGGCAGCACCGGCCCGTTCCAGGCCACAGCAAACACCCGTCCGGCTGCAGACACATATTGCCGCACGCTCACGCCATCCGGATTGGTCAGTGAAAAAAGAGTGAAACCACCCGATGGTGCACTGCTAAACGGTGCTCCAAACCCTTCTTGCTCCAGCGTCAACGTCGATTGACTGCCACCCAGCGCCGCAAAGCCAGGGCTGGCAGCCAGCAGCAGTGTCCAAGCCAAGGTCAGCACAGGCAAGCTTGAAATCGAAAACTTCATGGTTCTTTCCTTTTAATTGAAATACCGAGCAGCCATGCCTGCGCAAGAGCAAATGCACGGTGTGTCAGGGCGATTATCGGGTGAGCTAAAGAAGGGTTCAAAAAAGCTGAAAGCGACTTTTCAGCAGGTCAACAGCCCATATACATCCTTGAACTTGCCGTAAATTGCCGGGCTTTCACACAACGCCAGCGCGTTAAAGTGAGCCGTGCCGCAACCACATTATCAAACTCTGGTTGCCATCAACCTTGGCGGCAAACGGATCGAAACTGGTGCCGATAACCTCATGGTTTGCATTTGCAACACCCCAGACCATCCAGGCGCGACTGGCCAGTGGTGTCGTCAGCGGTGCCTTGCTCCACACGCCAGGCAGCCATTCCCAATGCCAGCGTTTCAGCGTCAGACACCTTGATTTGTTCGTCCAGGCAAGCCAACAACGTACCGCCGCCGATGCTGCACACGGTTTTGCCCGCAATGTCACGCTTCTCAATGGGGACGCACAGGTCCAAGCCGAGCTTGGGCAGTACACGGTCGCATCCAGCGTTATTGACAAATTTCATGGTGTTGCACTCCCTGTGCATCCCGCTTTAACGGGCTTTTTGTGTTCACGTGCCAGCACACCGATGCGCTTCAAAATCAAACGATAGCTGGCGGTGGTGCTTGATCGACAACAGGAAAATACTGTCTTCGACCTGCCCATACAGCACCAAATACTGGGTCATGACGTACTCACGCAGGCTGGCGGCTGAACTGCCCAAGGTTACCTAGACTCCTCAGTTGACCGCT
>JAIPCE010000344.1 GCA_021738345.1 Rhodoferax sp.
CTCAGCGCGCCAGGGTGCAGCACGCTCACTGAAAATCCAGGTTCCAATGCCAGCAGCCGGACCTATAGCTGCCAGGTCGCAGTGGCAACCAGCTTGCCCATGGTAGCCACCAACAGCGCAGGCACCTTGCTGAGCGTGGAGTTTGCAGTGCCCGACCCACAGGTGACCATGGTGACCACGCTGGGCACGATCGTGCTGGAGCTGTACCCTGCCAAGGCACCGCTCTCGGTGGACAATTTTCTCAAGTACACCCGCGACCGTTTTTACGATGACCTGCTGTTTCACCGTGTGATCGCAGGATTTATGGTGCAGGGCGGTGGTTTTACAAAAGGACCGGTCGCCAAGACACCGACCTATGCGCCCATCAAGTTGGAGTCCAACAACGGACTAAAAAATCTGCGGTCTACCCTGGCCATGGCCCGCACCACAGCCGTGGATTCTGCAACTTCTCAATTTTTCATCAACCTGGTGGACAACGCGTTTCTTGACTACAGCGCCGCCTCGGCTGGTTATGCGGTGTTTGGCAAGGTGGTCGACGGCATGGCCGTGGTGGATGCCATGGCGGCGGTACCTACCGGCGTGGTCGGAGGGATGGCGGATGTGCCGAAAAACGATATTTTGATACTTTCGGCGGTGCAGACCCGCTAGCGTCTGGGACCTGGTGTCTGCGCACAGTCCCAAACCGTAGCTGCGGGTTGGAGCATGGTGGGTAATGATTCTGGCCAAGCCATTGATGTGGTCAAGGTGTTTGGCGCTGCAAATGTGCCAACTGCCATCAGCCCTAGTGTGACGACCGTCTGGTCATGGAGCAACCCGCTGGGCGTGTGGAACTTTTATACCCCCAGCATGACGGCGTCGGACCTGTCAGCCTATGCGGCGACCAAAGGTTAGCGCGTGCTCACCACCCTTGCCAAGGGTGAGGGGTTTTGGATTAACGCAGCCGTTCAATCGCTACACCCGTGATGTTTGCTGCTTGCTGCGGTGTCATGCCAGTAGCCAACAAGCGCTGCGCAATTTCAAGCTGGGCTTGCTCACGGCCCTGCCGCTTTGCAAGCTCAATTGAGCCGCGCTGCAGCGCGATGAAATCCAGCCGCCGGTGCTGGGCCTCTTCTTCCTCTGGGCTTAGGCCGGCTTGGTTGGCAATCTCAAAGGCTTGGGTAAGTTCGGGTGATTCGCCCAGGGTGGCTGGTACGCTGGCCAGGCTGCCGGCATTTTTGATGAAGTACAGCCAACGGTCAGTGATGCTGGTGAGGTCTTCTTCCTCTTTTTTGAATTTTGGCAGCTCAATGAACACCAGCTCAATGTCGCCACCATAAACCGTCAGACGCTCTTTTTCTAGCAATCTAAACGCGTTTTTGTAGATCGGGCTGTCGTCGAACATCACAAAGTCGGTGATGGTGAGCGCTATTACGGGGTTGAGAAGGTCGTACGCTTCACCCTTGAGCAACTGGGTGCTGTAGGCCTTGGCAGCGTTGTACAACACGCGCTGCTCCATGCCGGGCATGTTGAGAATCTGCATCTCAATGATGACACTGGCACCGTTGTCGAGCTTGGCCTTGACATTGACATAGCTGTCTTTCATGCCCAAAATTTTGGGTGCCTGGTAGGGGTCAATAATGTTCAGGTCGGTGATGGTGTGGCGGCCATCGAAGAAGTCAAATGCGTTGAGAAAGCTCAGCAAAATGGCTTTGGAACCCTCGCTGCCGAAGACTTTTTTGAACGCAAAATCGGTTCTGACATCAAGGAATTTCATGGCGTGCGCTCCGGCCGGCTGAGGGAAGGGTGGATTTGCATTGTAGGATTCGCTTGCTACTGCGCCAAACAATTCCGCTGCCTGGCGTTGGACCGCATCGGCCTGTAAGCCCCGGCGCAGGGTCTCATTGATCAGCGTCTGGTAACCGCGTCGACCCCCCAAGCCAAAAAGGGCATGGGAAAGTGATTGGAGTCAATACGGCCGGACTCGCTGCAGCCTCGACGTTGTCAGTTTTTTTGCCCACACAGATGTCGTCAATTAGGCTCATTGTTATGCGGAGAACCTGGGGAATGCCCCACAGATATTGATCGAAATCAACGGACAAAGTGGGTTTGCCATCGATTTGACCCAGGGGTATGTACGCGGCAACTTAGAAAGACTATATTGCCGGAAAAGAACAAATTGGTCGCCAAGCCAATGCCACCTGAGACTATTTTTCGATCAACGTCACACAGAAAGCTACGCCATGCTGTCCAAGAGCATTCAGTTCACTGCTTCCCGCGCTTTGGGATATCAGCGGCTCTGGCCGTGGTTCCGGCTGGTGCTGGTGTGTTTGTTGATGGTAGGCGCAGCACCATCCGTCTTCGCTGCCAAAAGCTATTCTGACAATGGCGACGGCACGGTGACCGACCCGACCACGGGGTTGACATGGATGCGCTGTTCTATGGGGCAGACGTGGGATGGGTCCAAATCGACTTGCACGGGGACGGCCGGCATCTATACCTTTGATCAGGCCAATGCGCTTACTGGGACAGTGACGTTTGCGGGGCAGAGTGATTGGCGGGTGCCTAATATTCGGGAGTTACAGACAATTTATGCCCCTGATATTGGGGGTGATGTATTTCCATATACCGAATTATATTATTGGTCGAAATCTAGCTATTCGCCGAATTCAAATGGGGCATGGACAGTGTTTCTAAACCAAAATCACCCCGATTTCAATTTTGCAAGTAAGCTTAACTTCTACAGTGTCCGTCTGGTACGTGGTGGTTTTACTACTGGTCTACTAGATGTTGCACGACCAACCACAGATTATGTTGACAATGGCGATGGAACCATCATCCATAGCCCAACTGGCTTGACGTGGAAAAAATGCGTTGAAGGTATGAACTGGTCAGATGGTGTCTGCAGTGGTGTAACTTCTTCTTTTTCTTGGCGTCTCGCTTCACTTCTGACTGGTACATCGTTTGCTGGAAATAGCGATTGGCGAGTGCCAAGCAGGGAAGAGTTGTTAACCCTTGTGGACTACACGACATCGTCTCCTGCATTAAACGCAACCCTGTTTCCGGGTACGTGGGGCGAGTTTTGGTCATCTTCTCTATATAACAACGGGGGTGTTGTTAATTTCACCGATGGCGCCGCGGGGATAAGTCACATCGACAATTCACATTTTGCGCGTCTCGTGCGAGGTGGATTGATTTCCGTGATCCCATCTTCGTTGATTTTTTCAGAGCAGGATTTGGGGACCAGTAGTAACGCTCAGTCTGTGACGATAACCAATAATAGTACAGCAGCGGTTGCAATCACAAGCATAGTTTCAACGGGCGACTTTTCATTCGTTAACAATTGCGTATCAAGCATTGAGGTTGGAGGCTCGTGCGGGCTTAGCGTGTCTTTTGTACCAACGGCAGTAGGCAGCAGAATAGGTGCCATTACGGTCTCGAGCAATGCTAGCGGCGGCCCGCAAAAAATTCCAGTCAGTGGCATCGCCAAGGCCAGCACAATCACCACTTTAGCTTTGCAACCCGGCTGGAACCTGATTGGTAATGGGCAAGATAAGCCGTTTGACGTTGTCACCTTGCTAGGTGATCCAGCCAATGTCACCTCAGTCTGGAAATGGGACGCGCTGGCGACTGGATGGCAGTTTTATACACCTTTAATGGATGCCAATGCACTGCAAACCTTCACCGCCAGCAAAGGCTATGCGGTTTTAAGCGCCATAAACCCTGGCGAGGGCTTCTGGGTGAATGCGGTACAAGCCCTTTCTCCCGTTTTGCCTAGTGGGACCCCTATTCGCGTCACCGCGTTTCAGCCCGGTCAGACCTATGCTCTGAAAACTGCCTGGAACCTGGTCTCGGTAGGTAACACCCTCACACCCAGCGCCTTCAATGCGGGCTTAAGCGCCACACCACCAGCAGTGGGCGTGGTTGCACCCAACATCACCAGCCTATGGGCCTGGGACAACCCGCAAGCCAAATGGTATTTCTACGCACCCAGTTTGGAAGGCCAAGGTGGCACCGCGTTGTTTGACTACACCGCCAGCAAGGGCTACTTGGACTTCACCACCACCGGCAAGACACTAGGCAATAGCACGGGGTTCTGGGTGAACAAGCCCTAAGCCACACACCAAATTCACCAAGGAAGAACGATGAAAAAGCTAATCACCCATTTGTCCATTCTGCTGGGCTTGTTGTTCCCGGCCTTTGCGTCCGCACAGTCCCAAACCGTGCCTGCTGGTTGGAGCATGTTGGGCAACGATGCGGGGGCAGCGATTGATGTTGAGGCCATTTTTGGCAACGCTACGACACCCACAGGAATAAGTGGCAGTGTGACGACTGTATGGTCCTGGAGTAACGCGCTGAGTCGCTGGAACTTTTATACGCCAAGCATGACACCGCAAGAGATGTCGAGCTATGCGGACTCAAAGGGATACGGAGTGCTTTCGAGTATTGCCAAAGGTGAGGGGTTTTGGGTCAATGCGAAGAATCAGTTTGTGTTTGGTCTTACTGCTACCGTAACACCCACACCCACACCCACGCCTACGCCAACAGGCACGCTGGCTGGTACGGCAGCCGTCGGAAGCCCGATTGTTGGCGCGGAAGTCAAAATTAGTTGCAGTAGTGGAAGTCCATTGACAACAGTGACCAGCTCGACCGGCACCTGGCAGATCACTACGTCGGGTCAGATGTTGCCATGCGGCTTGCAAGTCAATGGTGGAACCATCAACGGGGCACCTAACGCCACGCCTTACCACTCGATTGCAATTTCGTTTGGCAATGTGAACATTACCCCGCTGACCGATCTAGTCGTAGCAAAACTTGCCGGAACAGAGCCGAGAACCTGGTTCACTGCGGCCAAATTCGATGCAATAACCGCCGATAACATCACCACTGCTTTGAGTACCGTGAGCACTACACTCGGCCTTGCAAGCACCCTGGGCACGATGAGTCCCATGACTTCCGCCTTCGTAGCCAAGACCGGCGACAAGATCGACAACGTGCTGCAGGCACTGGCAAAGGCCCTGCCAAGTCTTTCTAAAACCTACAGTGAGCTGCTGACCGCCGCCGCCACCAACAATCTGGTCAATTTCTCAGGGTTCGGAACCGCGTTCGCCGCCGCCTATAACTCGGTGGCTGGCGGATCGTCGACTGGATCGGGTACTGGCACCGCCACGAGCTGCACCACAGGCCAACTCACCATGGCCTATGCGGGTATTGCGGGCGTGTTCACCGATGGGCAGAATCTGTGCATTACTGCAACGACAACGTCTTTGGCGTTTTCTGGCAAGACATTGAGCAACCCTGTCCGGAACACTGCTGTGTCAGCACCGTATTCTGCTTACAAGTTCAGCGACACGGATGGTTCGGTGTACGAACTGATCTTCAAAGATACTGCGTTGTATGAAATCAACGTCCTGATGGGCACCACGTTCCAAGGGCAATTGACACCAGTCAGTGCACCGGTAGGCAATAGGACCTTAACCTTGGAATTCACCGCCTCTGGAATACTGGCCCCTGCGGTCGTGGTGACCAACGTACCTCAGCCCCAATCCGAAGCAGAGTTCTGCGGTGCCGTCAAGACTGACCCGAACTTGACCTCCATTACTTCCACTACGGGCGGAACGACGACGATCAATAGCTGTTCCTACTCTGGAAATGTTGGAAATATATCGATGGCGGTAGCCATCACCACTCCCATCAGCATGACCATCCCCTACACCGTGAAATACGCCTACGGCCCATGATGGATGGGTCAGCATGAAGA
>JAIPCE010000307.1 GCA_021738345.1 Rhodoferax sp.
GCGGCCACAGTCTACGAGGGCAAAGAGAGTGACGTACGGGTTTACGCCGTCAGTAGCCAAGCCAAGGGACACAAATGGGTCATGGTGGGCCGGTCAATTGACTTTTACAACGATGAATCCTTCCTTTTGGACGGGGGCCGGTTGGTCAAGATAGACAAGCCCTCAGATGCGAGTTTTGGCCCTCAACGCGAGCTGGCATCCATGACTTTGCGCAGTGACTGGAAGCTTGGCGAAATCACTTACAAGGCTGGCTCACTACTGGTGACAAACCTTGCCGACTATCTTGCAGGAAAACGTGAGTTCGTAGTGCTTTTCGTGCCCAGTCCCACCACCTCACTATCGGGCTATGGCTTTTCTCGCAACCACGTTCTGGTGAACACCATGGACAAGGTCAAGAGTCGACTGCTCGAATGGAAAGAGGTCAATGGTAACTGGAGCAGCCGTGTGGTGAACCTTCCCCAAACCGGGGAACTCAGTGTCGACACCTTGTATGACAGTTCACTCGACCAAGACCCGCTGGGTGACGAATACATCATCAGTTACCACGATTTCTTGACGCCAGACTCACTGATGCTCGGTCATGCCGGCAGTGAACAGCGGCAGCTTCTCAAGCAACTTCCAGAGCGGTTTGATGCGACAGGCATGACCGTTCAGCAACTTTTCGCCAAGAGCAAAGACGGTACTTCTGTGCCGTATTTCGTGGTGGCACCCCGTGGTGTGAAGTCCGACGGTACTAATCCGACGGTGCTGTATGGCTACGGTGGCTTTGACGTAAGCCTGCAGCCCTGGTACAGCGGGTCCTGGGGCAGCAACTGGCTGTCCAAAGGCGGTGTATTTGTGGTGGCCAATATTCGAGGTGGAGGCGAGTTCGGTCCCAACTGGCACAAGAGTGCCATCATGGACCAGAAGCAAAACAGCTACGACGATTTTGCTGCGGTGGCGCAAGACCTGATAGCGCGCAGAATAACAAGCCCTAAACACCTTGGCATCATGGGTGGCAGCAATGGCGGACTGCTGGTGGGGGCCACGTTTGTGCAACACCCGGACCTCTTCAACGCGGTGGTGTGCCAGGTACCGCTCTTGGACATGAAGCGGTACCACACCCTTTTGGCCGGCAACAGCTGGATGGCCGAGTATGGCAATCCCGATATCGCTGAAGAATGGGAAGTCATCAGTCGCTACAGCCCCTACCAGAACGTCAAGCCTGGCGTGAAGTACCCGCGCGTGTTCTTTGACACAAGCACCAAGGACGACCGGGTACACCCCGCGCATGCACGCAAAATGGTGGCGCGCATGCAGGAGCAGGGACACGACGTGCTGTACTACGAGAACATCGAAGGCGGCCATGGTGGCGCTGCCGACAATGAGCAGCGAGCGGTGTGGATGGGACTGGAATTCGCATACCTTTGGATGCAACTGGGCAAGCAATGAGGAAAACTGGGCATCCGCTACAGCCAATATTTACGTGGGTCAAGCAGGACTCAGCGCTTTCGGGTTTGTTCAAGGAGCATTGGTGTAAGGCCCCAGGTCCGTGACTGCAGTTTTCTCGCTCATGCGGGAGAACTGTGGCACCGACCCATACTTATCCGGCAGGGCCTTGTGCGCCATTTAAATTTCCGCCAGCCCCGGGTAGTGCCGTATCAACGCCTTCGCTTTGCCCCACAACGGGCTAATCAAGACGAAATAACCCCAGAGTCTTGAGTTCCGGGGTTAAGTGCCAGGTATTGCTTCCGACTGTCGGGGGTGATACCGACAACTGCAGTATCGTCGCTGGTGCGAGGCAAGTCTGTGTAGTGGTGCACAAAACTAGGACATACTATTCACATTGCCAACGCCGCGCCCGGACCAGACGTTACGATAGAAAAAGAACCTATCAATGCAGAGGTTGCACCCAGGTATTTTGCTTCTTCAGATGGGGTTCTTGGCTGCTCCAAGCAAGCATGTATGGGTCATCATGAGAACGACAGACACGACAACGGCAAAGTAAGCTATGAAACTCGATTGGAAAGACACTTACAAAACGGGTGATGCAGAGATAGATGCGCAGCACAAAGGTCTTTTTGAAGACGTTGCCAAGATTTTGGCGACAAAAGACCGTGACAGCCTCTTGCTTTGCACAATGGCACTCGTTCGAGACACCCGGGCGCACTTTGAATACGAAGAAAAGGTGATGCGGCGTATTGCCTATCCGCAAGTTGCGGAGCATTTCAAGGACCATACCGACCTGATGGCGAAAATTACAGCATTTGCGGAAAACATTGCCAATGACACACTGAGCCACGCAGACGTTGAAGAGTTTGTCACCGGCTGGCTGGTTGGGCACATCAAGTCATTTGATGCCAAACTGGCCACGCACATCTGGTCGTTTTACCCCAACTGGAACTATGCACTCTTGGAGGCAAAAGATGCTTGAACTCAGGCCCGGCTGCGAATGCTGTGACAAAGACTTGCCGGGCGATTCTCCAGACGCTCGGATTTGCTCGTTCGAGTGCACGTTTTGCGTGAGCTGTGCCGAGGGTACTTTGGGTGGAATTTGTCCCAACTGTGGGGGAGAACTCGTGCCACGCCCCCGGCGTTCACAAACCAAGCTTGCCAACAATCCAGCGTCCAAGACACGCGTTCACAAAGCCGGTGGTTGCGGGCCGACTGCTTAGCAAGCATAAAGAGGGCAAACCTCAGTGCAGCCATATTCGCAGGCGTCAGTCGTGCTGAGGCCCGCCAACTTGGACGACTGCATGCAGATAGCGGATATTCTCATCCGGAATAGGACGGCATTCATGCCTTACGCACCATCTGCTCAATCGGAATTGGACGTGCGGCACTGGATTCGGGAGCATTTGATACCTGGTGGTCGAGTTATCCTGGCTCAGACGGGTGACCTCGTTACCGGAGTGGTCGCAACGTCAGTCGAACAAGTCACCTGGATTGACCAAATGTGGGTCCGCTCAACAGACGTGGGGCATGGCATTGGCTCCATGCTTCTCACCCATGTATTGCGCCAAGCCACCAGTACGGTGAGGCTTTTCACATTCCAGGAAAACACGGGAGCAAGAAAATTCTACGAGAGGCATGGATTCAAGGCAATGAAGTTCACCGATGGACATGAAAACGAAGAGAACTGCCCCGATGTACTCATGGTTTGCGCATGCATTGCCGTTTATCGGCCAATCATTCCTTCCAAACCCATCCACTCCAGGGTGTCGGCCAGTAAAGTCACCAGCGGGGTTTCAACGTAATCAAGTTCTCGTTTTGCCTTGTCTGAATTGACTCGCAGCACGTGAGAAGTCAACATCGCGCTTTCGGGCGTTACGTCAGGCTCCTTCTTGGTGACTCTTGACCACGCATCGGTTAGATGGGCAAAACCCATCAAAGCCCACGCCGGCGTTGCTCCTCTGGGTGTGCGTCGGTCCAATGCAATGCCGATACGGTGCACAAAATCGACAAAGCTTGCGTGCTCGCCACCTACAAGATAATCCTGGCCGAAGCGCCTTTTTTCCCATGCCCGCACATGTGCCTTGGCAATCTCTCGAACATCGGCAAAAGAACCAAGCCCTGGCGGGATACCTGGTAGCTTCTCTTTGTCTACCATCATGATGAGTCGCGCCCAGTTATGCTTGTCACCTGGACCCAGGATGTGGGATGGGTTAAATACTATCCACGGAGTGTTTGAACGACGCACCAGTTGCTCGCTCAAATGCTTGGTCCGCTCATAATTTATCCAGCTCTCGCCACCTCGCTGTGCAACGGATTCATCGAGTACACCTTGGACAAGGTGCGAGTAGGCTGAGACCGAAGATGTATGGATAAAGGCTCTGATGCCAACGGCTTCAGTCGCAGCCAGCAGGTTTTGCGTCCCCTGTACGTTTGTTGCAGTCTGGATTGCTGCGTGAGGTTTCCACATGCTCGTGTCGGCTGCACAGTGGAACACGACTTCACAACCTAACAATGCTTTAGTCAGCGACTCAATGTCAGTGAGCGACGCATTGACTGGGATTCCACCGAGCGCCCCAATTACGGCATCAGATTCTGGCCGCCGCGATAGCGCCTTGACCTCATGCCCTGCCTTGAGCAGCTCTCGCAGCAAATGACCGCCAAGAAACCCGCTTGCACCGGTAAGAAACACAGTAGCCATTGACTCACCTCCAACGAGCTGTGACGTGAAAGACGTCGGCTTCAATTGCTCTCGACATGCCGACTGGATATTCCATGCGTTTATGCAATGGTTGCTCCCTGCTCTTCTAGAAGCGAGCGCAATATCGAACGATGGCACTGCTCTTCACGCTCGCAATAGCACCCAACTGAAAAATTGCTTGTCTTCGACAGTGTGGCCAGTAGTTCGAGGGAATGACTTGCCTCAGGCGCGGACATTTCGGCGCGGTATTTTTTGGTAAAAATTGCCCAGTCTTTCGGCGTCAGGGCTTCGCGGCCGAGCTTCATGGTCTCAATGGTCGGTGCAAGGTTAGGGTACCAGACGTCGTACCAATTTTGTGCAGAGAATTGCGCCTTGGGGATACCGCGGGGAGGGCGGCGGACGGTGCCAATGCGAACCCCTTCGTCTTGAAGGCGTTGCGTTCCTAGTCTCACGATTCTTACCACCATAGGAGTCTCCAGAAAGCTTTAATGCCCTATCGGGAATCTTTTCGACCAAATTTGGCGTTTGCATGCATACTATTTGCGAGCCTTCTTGGTATCGACCTTGCGCCAATAGGCAAATTCTTCCTCGTGGACCTCAATGTCCAGCTCAGAGGCCCGCGCCAGAATCCTTTCCTGTGCATCGGCCACCGCACGGTTATAAACAACCGGGCCAATCACCTCAAGAAAGAAGTTCAATAGTCCTGCGGCAGCAATATTGCCTACCTTCTCACCTGATGTTTCAAGAAAATACCGCTCAATGGAAGCAACTGCCTGCAGGCGAGTCTCTTTGGAAATTTCAATGGCCATGTTCTTGGTCCAACGTAGTTTCTCGGGCGTGATGACTTTCAACTGCACGCCCGCCATGTGACTCACGACTGATACGAAATAGGCAATGGGGACGCAATGGGTGGCCCATTTGAACGCGAGGGTGTTCGAAAGTCTCGGACTGACGCATACCGATGCGCGACATCACGGCCTGCGAGCGACGATTTAAGATGGCAGTAAACGACACAATCTCCCGCAGTTTTAAGTCTTGAAATCCAAACTCAAGAGCAGCCTTTGCCGCTTCTGTTGCGAAGCCATTTCCCCAATATGCCTCTGAAAGCCGCCAGCCAATTTCCACGCAAGGAGAAAACGGCAGGTCTGCTGCAGGAATATGCAAGCCTACGAAGCCCATAAAATTGCGAGTCACCTTAGACTCCACTGCCCATAATCCCCAGCCTCGCTCCTCAATCAGCGCTTTGCAACGCCCCACCATTGCATCGCTCTCGTCTCGATTGAGCAATGCGGGAAAGAATTCCATTACCTTTGCATTAGCGCACAGCGCAGCGAAGGGGCCGCAGTCCTCGTCCCTCCACTGCCGCAAACGCAAGCGCTGGGTAGTCGTTTAGAACCCCACGTTCACATCCCCACCAGCGCCCCATGTCGTCCCAGCAATTCAGCAGGAATGGGCGGCAGGGCGGGTGCTGGCAGACCCAGTCTTGCGGCATGGATGGCTCGGGCCAGCAAGTCAGTTGCGCTGGCTTTTCGCACCCGGCAGGTATCAATGACGCTGGCCAACAAGGCCAGGCTGTTGGAGCCCACCAAATTGCGTGTACCGA
>JAIPCE010000308.1 GCA_021738345.1 Rhodoferax sp.
CTCCGGCTACGCGTACGTCTTGGGTGCAAGCCTTGGGGGGTGACGCCAAAGGAGTGACCCAGGCCAGTGATCCCCATGTGGCGTTGTTGCGGCTGGAGATGGCTGCCGAGCTGCCCACACCGGCTGACGATCTGGATGCAAGGCGCAGCCTGCAGTTGCAGTTGCTGACACGTCGCAATGACCCGCCACCCACACAGACCTGGGGGCAAGATGCGGCGGCAGTGTTTTCGGGACCATTTAATCCGACGGCTGCCCGGCGGGTGCAAAATGTGTTGAAGGTCCTGCTCAAAAAGTAGGCGTTACCGGCGAGGCCGTGCGCAGCCGTGGTTTTTGTACAAGGGGGAATTTGTGGACTCCATCGAAGACCTGCTGCGGCGGCTTGAGCAACTCAATGCCGTTGGTGCTGCGCTGTCCAAAGAGCGCGATATCACCCGCCTGCTGGAAAGCATCATGGTGGCGGCAAAGACCATTACCCATGCCGACGGCGGAACCCTATACCGGGTGACGGAGGACAGGCGGGCCCTGCGCTTTGAGATTCTCAAGACGGACTCGCTCAATATTGCCATGGGCGGCACGTCGGGCAAGCCGATTGACTTTCCTAACCTTCCACTGCACGACGATCAGGGCAGGCCCAATGACTCGCTGGTTGCAGCCTATGCGGCAATTCACTCCCAGACGGTCAATATTGCCGATGCCTACACCGAGGCAAATTTTGATTTTTCGGGTACGCGACAATTTGATGCGCGTACCGGTTACCGCTCACAGTCGTTCCTCGCGGTGCCCATGAAGGACCACGAAGGTGATGTGATTGGGGTGCTGCAACTGATCAATGCCATGCCGCCCGGGAGCGGGCAGGTTGTGCCGTTTTCCAGTTCGGATCAGAGTCTGGCTGAATCCCTGGCGTCACAGGCGGCGATCGCCATCACCAACCGAAACCTGATGTCACAGCTCGAAGTGCTGTTTGAATCCTTCATCAGGCTGATTAACCTGGCCATTGATGAGAAGTCTCCTTACACCGGCGGCCATTGCGAACGCGTGCCCGCGTTGACCATGATGTTGGCCGAGGCGGTTAATGCGCACAAACAGGGGCCGCTGGCGGTGTTCGCCATGGATGACCGGGACCGCTATGAGCTCAAAATTGCCGGGTTGTTGCATGACTGCGGCAAAGTCACCACGCCGGTGCATGTGGTGGACAAGGCCTCAAAGCTGCAAACATTGTTTGATCGCATCGACCTGATCGATACTCGCTTTGAAGTGGTCAAGCGGGATGAGGAAATTGCGGCGCTGCGCGCTCAGTTGGCGCTGCGCGAACCCAAAGACGCAGCGGCAGAATTGCAACTGTGGACCAGATGCCGAGAAAAGATTGATGCCCTGGATGCCGATCGTGCGTTCTTGCGTGTCGTTAACCAAGGCGCGGAATCGATGCGCGATGCTGACCTGCAGCGCGTGCGTGATATCGGCCACCAGCGAACCTGGCGCAATCCAAATGGTTTAGAGGCGGAGTTATTGACCGCCGACGAGATTGAAAACCTGACCATCCGGGCCGGTACGCTGACTTTCGCGGAGCGCGACGTGATCAACCACCACATTGTGGCGACCATCAAGATGTTGGAGCAATTACCCTGGCCGAAGCACTTGAAAAATGTCCCCGAGTATGCGGGGGGACACCATGAGCGCATGGATGGTAAAGGTTACCCCAAGGGTCTGACGCGTGAACAGATGTCAGTGCAGGCGCGTGTGATGGGGATTGCCGATATTTTTGAGGCACTGACCGCACGCGACCGTCCTTACAAGCAGGGAATGAAGCTGTCGCAGGCGATGGGCATCATGCACAAGTTCCGCATGGGCGGGCACATCGACCCGGATCTGTTTGATATCTTCGTGCAACAGGGCGTCTATCTGCGCTATGCCCACCAGTTTCTGGACCCGTGGCAGATCGACGCGGTCAATGAGCAGGATTGGGCGTAGTAGACACAGGATGCGTTGCCATGGTGGGCGGTATGCGTTCCACGGTAAAGGATTCGGTGCTGCCGGTGGATGCACGGCGCAAGCGCAGTACCTCTGCGCGCGGCGGTGTTGCAGCTAAATCCCAGTCGCTCAGAACCAAACGTTCGCAGTCTTTAGCCAATGTGTGTCGGGCAGGGCGATGCGTGTGTCCGTGAATGACGTGGCGCGCCCCTGCAGACTCCAGTTCAATCGCTACGGTCGCGGCGTCTACATCCGCATAGCTTGCACTGGTCTGCTTGCGTGCCTCACTCTGCGCGCGCATGGAACGCGCCATGTCCGTGCGTTCGGCAAGTGGCTTGTTTAAAAAAGACTGCTGCCAGTGTTGGCTGCGAACTTGTGAACGAAATTGCATGTAGGCGGTATCGTCAACACACCAGGCATCGCCATGGGTCAAGAGCCAGCGCTGGTTGGCAAACGACAGTATGGTCAGGTCTGCAAGCCCCACACTGTCGCACGCCGCCAATAGCTCTTGCCCCATCAGAAAGTCGCGGTTGCCGCGGCCAATGAACAGGTCAACGCGGTCGGCTGCAGCCCGCAGAACTTCTGCGCACTGCCGCTCAAAGCCCGATTCCAGCGACAACATATCGTCGCCGACCCAAATCTCGAACAGGTCGCCGAGTATGAAGACGGCATCGGCAACTGTTCCTTGCAAATAGTCTTTCCAGGCTTGAAAGGTCAGCGGGTCACGCGCCTGCAAATGCAAGTCTGTGATGAAATCGATGCAGCCCCAGCGGGAAGGGGCCTCAATTTCCATCCCGAATCAGGTCCGCTTACAGCGCGACGGCTTTTTCAATGACAACATCTTCCTTTGGCACGTCGTCATGAAAGCCGCTGCGCCCGGTTTTTACCGCCTTGATCTTGTCAACCACGTCGGTGCCCGACACAACCTTGCCAAACACGGCGTAGCCCCAGCCCTGCGCGCTTGGCGCGGTGTGGTTGAGAAAACCATTGTCGGAGATGTTGATGAAAAATTGTGCCGTGGCAGAGTGCGGGTCACCGGTGCGGGCCATGGCCACCGTGTAATTGTTGTTCTTCAGACCATTGTTGGCCTCATTTTGAATCGGCTCGTCGCAGGTCTTCTGCTTCATGCCCGGTTCCATGCCACCGCCCTGGACCATGAAGCCGGGTATGACGCGGTGAAAAATGGTGTTGTCGTAATGGCCCTTCTTCACATACGACAAGAAATTGGTCACCGACTGGGGTGCCTTGTCGTTGTCTAGTTCAAGGGTAATTACGCCGTAGTTGGTAACGTGGAGTTCGACTTGTGGATTGCTCATGACTTATTTCACTAAAGTGGCGGAGTTGATAACGATGGGTGTCTGGGGTACGTCGCCCGCGCCGGTGGGCGTGATTTTGATTTTGTTGACGACTTCCATCCCGCTGGTGACTTTGCCAAACACGGTGTAGCCGTCGGCGGGCCCTTTGGCGTTCAGGAAATCGTTGTTCTTTACATTGACAAAGAACTGTGCGGTTGCGGAGTTGGGGTTGCTGGTGCGCGCCATGGCAACGGTGCCCAGGTCATTCTTCAGCCCGTTGAGTGCTTCCAGGGGTACGGGTGGGCGGGTGGGGCGCTCGCCATTTGCTGCCGTGTAGCCGCCGCCCTGGATCATGAAGTTGTTGATAACGCGGTGAAAAATGGTGCCGTCGTAATGTTTGTCTTTGACGTACTGGAGAAAGTTTTCGACCGTCTTGGGTGCCTTGTCGGGGTAGACCTCAATCACAAAGTCCCCCATGCTGGTCTGAAATTTTACTTGTGGTGCCACCTCGGCGATTGCCGCCATTGGCAGCAGCGTGGCGGTGAGACCTGCCACCATTGCACGTCGTGTCCAGCGTTTCCATTGCATCGTCATCATCAAATTACTCCCTCAAAAAAAATCTTCCACTGGTTCTCCTGGCGAATCCAGTATTGCCGTTTCGTTGATCCAACGCGGGTTCCATCGGCTACCTCGCCAAAAGTGACCACCATCGTGTCTGCCGCATCAACCCAGCGCAGGTAGGACAGGTCTTTGAGCTGAATGGTGCGCCCCTGAGTCTGGTCAAGCTCGGTTTTCAGGGTTGGTGTCCACTGTGTCAGCGTTTTGCCGTTGCTGTTGAAGTCTGGCGTGTAGTAGGTTAGCACCTGCTGCAAATTGCCCGATGTCTTGGCGTTGCGCCAACCATGCAAGGCATCCTCAAATGGTTTGCTTTCCGCCCGGGTGCTTTGCGGCATGACCCAATTCAACTGCGACGCGATGACAACAGGCGTGGTCCTGACCTCGACCGTGCGGATGATGTGCTGCAGATCAGGATTTGCCAGCACGACGCAGCCGTCAGTGGCCTGCGGCGGGCGCGAAAACTGGTTGGGTGGGGTTCCGTGCAGCCAGATGCCACTTCCAGTCTTGCCGCGCTTGTTGTCGAGAATATTTGGGTAGCTGATGGGGAGTGCGCCAGAACCGTAGAAATCCTTTAGCGACTTGGGGTCCAGGTTGCTGGTGATGTAGTACACGCCCAAGGGGGTCCGCTGGTCACCTTCCTTGGTCTTGGAGGTGCCCGCTTTTCCAACCGAAATGTAGTAATCCGCCACCAAATTCAACCCGCTTGAGCTGTTCTCGAACAGGTAGAGGCGTGACCGCGAAGCGTCAACGGCAATGGCATGTTTCGACCTTTGGGACAGTGCGAGAAACTGCGAAGGGATGCTGCCTTCCTTTGGCCGCTCACGTAGGGCTCGCACACGCCGCTGCGACTCTTCACGCAGTTCGGACAGTGCGGCGCCAGCAGTGCGGGCAACCGTGTCGGGCACATCGCCAAAGGCCTTTATGGGGCGGGTCTGGGCCGCCAGAAGGTCGCCGTGAACCAGTTGTGCCAGTTGAAAGCTGGGGAAATCTGCCACCAGGCGATCCGCCTTGGCGAGTGCATCTCGGTTCTTGCCCTGTCCGACCAGCTTGTAAATTTCTATCAGCCGGGCCTCGGCCACACCATCCGAGTCCTTGACTACCGGCACTTCCTGGCGTGGCTCCTTGGATTTGCCAGTGCGCTTTTGGTTCAGTGCGTGGACTGGAGTGGTGCCGGCTAGCGCCAAGATCAGCACAAGGGCGCCGACGACGAACCTGTGCTTACCCGCAGTGCGCCACCCCCATCTCATGTTCCGGTTGACTCTTTGACGATCTGCCAGCGGTCACCGCTTTTGACCAGATCCAGGGTCTTACGGCTCGACACGGATAGCCCGTTGGCCTTGTAGTCCTGACGGAATTTCGCAGTGGCGGTATTGCCGGATGTGGTGACCGTGAGGTTTTCCAGCTTTACGCTGATCTTGGATTTGCTGGTGATACGCTGGCGACGCTCATCTTCCCAAGCATTGCGACTGAGTGAGCCGGGTGGTGTGAAGTCTTTGCCATAGGATGCGAGATATGACTTGACGTCTTTGGCGGCCCAGGCTTTGGCCCAGGATTGAACTGCCGCCTCAGCGTCTTTCGTGTGGTTGTTGGTGGCGACGGTTGCGGGGGCCGCAACCGCAGCCACTGGGGCCGCAGCAATGGTCGCTGTTGCAGGCGCGGGCGCTACCACGGCAGGCGATGCAGTCGTCGGGGAGGGGGTTGCGGTGCCTGCAGCTGCCGTGCTAGTTGCCGGCGGTGCCTTGGCAATCGCAGGGCCCGGAAGCGATGGTGCAGGCTTTGCGACCACTGGCGCGGGCGCAGGTGCAACCTGAGTGGGCGCAGGAGCCGCACT